>VGTL01000001.1 GCA_016874675.1 Methanobacteriota archaeon
CGACACGAGCACCCGGACCGTCAAGGTCCGCGGCCCGGACACCCAGTCGACCCCCGGCTTCGGGGGCGCCTTCGCCCTCCTGTCGGCCGGGCTCGCCCTGGCACTGGCGCTCTGGAGACGGAGACGGGGCTAGAACGCCTGGCCGCCGGTCAAACGGACGTGTTGGCGCTACCGGTCAGGGGAGCCCTTGCCCCGCGGTACATGTATCACGGGGCCGCCGTCGCGCATCATCTTGGTGGCGATGTGCCTCGCCGCGAAGTGCTCGAAGAACGCGCCGACCTGGCGCTCTTGCGGATGCGGGGCACCTTCCCGTTGACCGACACGGCGAGGCCGAATGTGGCCGAGATGGGGTTCCCCATCGCCCGGAGGTCGCGGCAGCGTCGCTCCGTCCGGCGGTGGGGGTGAACCGGGCCCGGGAGCGGGAGGCTGGACGGGCCCTCCTGGTGGGGCGGCGGGCGGTTGCATCGGATGATGGTCGGTCCCTGGATGTATATAAATGGAATGAAAGAACCGGCTCAGCCGAAGAGGCGGTTCTCGACCAGCTCGCAGATTATGTGGCCCATCGTGATGTGGACCTCCTGGATGCGGGGCGTCTTGTGGGACGGGGCGGTCAGGCACAGGTCCACTACCTTGCGGAGCGGCTCGCCGGCAAGCCCGGTCATGCCTATCGTGCGGGCGCCCCTCTCCCGGGCGGCGCGCACGCCCTCCAGGACGCTGGGCGACCGGCCGCTGGTGCTTATGGCCACGGCGACGTCGCCGGGCGCCGCGAAGGCCTCCATCTGCCTGGCGAAGACCGCCTTGTACTCCACATCGTTGGATATCGACGTGATGACCGAGGTGTTCACGCTGAGGGCGATGGCGGCCAGGGCCGGCCGCTCCCGCCCGAATTTCCCCACGAGCTCGGCGGCGATGTGCTGGGCGTCGGCCGCGGAGCCGCCGTTCCCGAAGAGGATGACCTTCCGGCCCTGCCGGAAGGCCGCGACCATCATCGAGGCGGCCAGGGCGATGCGCCCGGCCTCCTGGGGCGAAAGATCGATTTTGGCCCGGGCGCTCTCCTGGAGGGCCGCAAGCACCAGCTCGACGTCGTTGCGGTCGGGCCGCCCGCCCCTCGGCCTGCGGGGTCGCTGGCCCCTCATCGGGCGCACCTCTCCTTGGTGTTTCCCACTTCCCAGGTGCGGAGCCCCTCGTTGTCGAACCCGAACTCCACCACCTCGCCGCCCAGCTTCTCCAGCGCCTCCGTGACCAGGTGCTTCTTCTCGAAGTCGCAGTAGAGGAGGATGTACCCTCCGCCGCCGGCGCCCAGGATCTTGCCGCCCGCCGCTCCCGTCATCCTCGCCGTCTCGTACAGGCGCTCGATCTCGGGGCTGGTTATCTGGCTCGCCAGCCTCTTTTTGTGCGTCCAGGCCTCGTGCAGCATCGCCCCGAAGTCGTCGAGCCGGCCGGTGAGCAGGGCGTTCTTCATATCGATGGTCAGCCGCTTCATCTGGTCCAGGGCCTCCATGACCTCCGTCTTCCCCCGGCGGTAGGAGTCCACCTGGTCGCGCAGTATGTTGGCCGAAAGGCGGGTCCGGCCGGTGTAGCAGAGGATGAGGTGGTACTCGAGCTCGTGGAGGGTGTCCGGCGGGATGCGCAGCGGGTTGACGATCACATTGTCGGAGTTGAACTCGATGAAGTTGAACCCACCGAAGGTCGCCGCGTACTGGTCCTGCATCCCGCCCTGGATCCCGAGCTCCCGGCGCTCGATGTCGTAGGCCGCCTCGGCTATCTCGTAGTCGGTCATCGGTCTTTTCAGGTAGCGCCTGAGCAGGCCGACCAGGGCCACGGCCATCGTCGACGAGGAGCCGAGCCCGGAGCCCGGGGGCGCGTCCGTGTGCATGAAGAGCCTGGCCCCTCCCCGGAGGCCCATGACCTTGAGGGCGGCCTTGACGAGGTCCAGCTCGCCGTTGTACAGCAGGTCGGCCGGGGTGTCGTACTTGGCCACCACGCTGTAGTCCAGCGAGCGGACGGTGACGCCCTCGTCATCCACCGGGATGAGGGTGGCGTAGGCGTACTTGTTTATGGTCGTGCTGAGCACCACCCCTCCCCGTTCCCGGGGGTAGGGGGGGACGTCGGTGCCCCCGCCGCAGAAGCTTATTCTCAATGGAGCCCGGCTCCGGACCAGCAATCCCGTTCCCGTCGTGGCGAACGGTATGAACCCCTATAAAGCTTTCCGGGAGGATACCCCGGAGGGGGACCCGGACGCGCATCTTTTATATCCCGCCGAGTCGTATATGCACCAGCATCGCCATGGCGCTTCCCCCCAGCCTGATTGCGGCCCCGGTGGCCATTCCCGGCCCGGGCATCTACCAGTCGGGCTCCTCTTTCGAGAATGTCGTCTTCTGGCTCCTCGTGGCCATCGCCATAATAATGGGTGCCGGCCTCGTGCTCTACCTGTTCGTCGTCCGGGGGAGCTACGAGCGCGAGAGGCAGGCCGCCCTCGCACTGGTGGGCCAGGGCCGGAGGAGCGCGGCCCCGCCGCCCGCCGACCGGTACCGCAGCGCCTCGTCCTACTCCTACCGGGGCGATGTTCCCGAAGCGGTCGCGGAGGCGATGGTCGGTATCGGTGGACACCCGGAAGAGGAGGTGGTGCTTGTCGAGGAGGAGCCACCCGCGCGGCCTGTCGCCCGCCGGGGTGCCGGAAGCGAGTGGTCCCGGCGGCCCCCGGCCGTCGCGCCACCACGGCCGGCGACCTTCCGCTCCGCCCGCCCCGAGACGCAGGCCGCCTACGCCAGACGGGCCCAGCCCCGCTACGGCGCGCCAAGCCCTCTCGACGACCTGCTCTCGCCCTCCGGCACGGAAGGCCTCAGGGACGAGGACCGGGAGCTCCTGCGCGAGGAGCAGCTCGAGCCCGAGCCCCGGGTCCCGGGCCTTGCCGAAGAGGACGAGGAGGTCACGTTCGAGGACGAGCCGGAGCCGGCCTACCATCCCCCGGCCCCGCACCGGGTCAGCACGCGCGAGCGGCCCGTCTGGCAGAACATCCTCGAGGCACCGGGCGCGGGCAGACCCGCGATCTCGAAGCCCGTCGCGGACGAGCTTTTGCGCGATTCGATAATGAAATCCGTCAAGCCCGGGGGCCCCGCCTGGACCGAGGGCCGGCCGGTCTTCTCCCGGCCGCTCGAGGAGCCCGACGTTCCCCGAGAGAGGGTGGAGCCTCCCGAATCCCCGGTGGAGGACGCCCTGGGCGACATATCCCACCGGCTGCACTCCATGGACCGGAGGGCCGGCCCCCGCCTGTCCCCGAAGGCCGAATCGAAGATGGGCGTCCAGGAGAAGAAGTTCCTCGAGGCGCTGCGGGCGGTGCAGGAGAAGAAGCACGAGGAGGAGCGGGCCCGGGAGGAGGCCGGGGCGCGCCTGCTCGAGGAGCAGATGCGCGACCTCGAGCGCCGCAAGAGGGAGGGCCATGCCCGGCGGGCCGCCGAGGGAAGCCGCCAGCAGCAGCCCCGGACCCCGTCAGGCGCCGGCCCCGACGCGCAGATGAGGCGCTGGGAGCAGGCCCGGCGCGCCACGCAGGAGAGGATGGGGCCCCCGGACGGCCGCCGCCCCTCCGAGGGCGCTCCCCGCCCGGGCCAGCCGGCGCGGCCGGAAGCCGGCCGGCGCCAGCCATCCAAGCCCGCCCCCGAGGAACCGTCCTCGGTCGACGAGGTCCTGTCGCGAATCGGGATCAAGTGACGGCAGGGTGCGGGGTGCCGGGCTGTCTGATTTCTACTGTTGACCCCTGACCCGGCACCCTGCACCCGGCACCCTGAGCGACTAGGCGCGCATCATCTCCGCGCACTCGAGGGCCTTCACGCACCTCTCCGGGCGGCACACGCCTCGGTCCTTGCAGGGCATGCCCGTCTTGTCCAGCGCGCTCCTCCGATCGGGTATCTTCTCCGGGTGGCACTTCGGGCACACCCGCTTGCGCGCGTCGGTCACCGGGCGCGTGTAGGTCCCGCACTTGCCGCAGAAGACACTTCCCTTTACCGTGTCAATCTCCTCCTTTGACAGCCAACATCAGGATATCCGCCCCATTCACACTTAACCCTTTGCTCTCGGAAACCGACAGCCGCGGCGAATCCGCCGAGGGTGACGCGCGCCCCGCGGGGGCGTCCCCGTCGGAGATTCCCCCGGCACCCCTCCCCGCGGCGTTGTAGTACGCATCGAGTAACATGTCCCAGGAATGCGCCCGGCTGAAGGCGAGATCGCCATATGACGCCCTGTACGCGGAGGACACCGCCGGGAAATAGATGGAGACGCCCCGCGAGAACGTCCGGAGCGAGCCGTGGGATTCCGCAACGACGGTGGCGTTGATCGCGGCGAGCACTGCCTCGGCGGTCTCGTTGAGGGCGGCCAGGGTGCTCCGGGAGCGCCACCGGGCGACCAGGTCGTAAAGATCTATGAACTCGGGCTTGCCGAACGACCCGGTACCGGCGCGCGCCGACTGCAGCTCCGGGCCCGCCGTGGACATGTTCCCCGCCGCGACCTCGCAGAGCCGGTCCAGGGCCACGGCCAGCGCCTCCAGGCCGGAGGTGTCGACCGCCGAGAGGGTGAACGTGTCGGCCTCCTGGGGCGGGTAAGCGCCGCCGGAGTACTCCGAGCCGAAGACCTCGACGAGCCGGCGGGCGAGCTCGCGGGGGGAGATGTCGGGCGAGGCGGCCAGGACGCCCAGCGAGCCGTCGTAGGGTTGCCCGGCGCTGGGGTCTATGTCCTCCGAACCGACGATGAACGAGGCGGTCTCCCGAAGCCCCCAGCCGGTCTCGAGCATGGCCCAGTAGCAGACATCGAGCAGGAGTACGTCGGCCGGGGCGCCCCGCGCCTTGGAGAACGCGCCCATCGCCCCGGCCAGCTCCTCGACGGAGAGGCGGTCGTTGCCGTCAGTGAAGTCCTGGGAGATCCCCTGCCAGCCGTCACCGTGGCCGCTGAGAACGATGAGGAAGCGGCGGGCCGGGAAGTGCTCGAGGCCCCAGAGCAGGAAATCCTGGAGCGTCCGCCCGTCCCCCATGTCGAGCTCGCCCAGGTCCTCGAGCATGCGGGAGCCCACCAGGCGAGGGTCGTCGTCACTCTCCACCCTGTAGCGCCGCGTGCCGTTCCAGTCGCCGTCGGTCTTGTCGTACCCGGGGCACCGGTCGGCTTGGACGACGACGCTCAGGTTCGAGGACGAGCCGACTTGCTCCATCTCGTTGAGGTCCTCGACCAGATACGGCTCCAGGTCGTTGTCGGCGTTCATGTAGACCAGGACCGTCCAGTCGGCGACCGCCCTGGTGACCGTAACGTTCCACGACCGGGAGACGGACTCCGTGCCGTCCGAGAGGACCGCCGACACCGTGTGGTTCCCGGCCGAGCCGTAGCCGGGGGTCCAGTTGAACACCGTCCCGGTGGAGGCGGGCACGGTGCCGTTGTCCACGAACCACGAGACCGACAGGGCGTCATCATCGTCGTCGGCACCGTCCAGCCGGAAGGTCACGGGGCCGAACTCGGTGGTGGCCGCATCCACGGGCGGCTCGTGGCCGGAAACCCGCGGGGGCCGGTTGAGGTTGTCCACCCTCACGGCCCAGGAATGGCTTGCGGACAGGCGGCCGTCCCCGGCCTCCACCGAGACGACGTGGTCGCCGGCGGAGAGATAGCCGGTGACGAGCAGAAACGACGGGCCCGTGGTGGCCGGCTCCCCGTCCAATGACCAATTCAGGACCACCCTGTCGCCGTCCTCGTCCGAGGCGGTGGCGCAGAACTCCTGCGTGTCGAGCTCCCGGATGTGGATGTCGGACGGGGGGCTCCAGGAGGTCAGCCGGGGCGCCCGGTTGACGTCGACCACGGTCACGTCCCATGCATGTGAGGTGGTGGAGTTCCCGTCGCTACAGTGGACAGAAACGATATGGGCGCCGGACTGGCCGAAATCGGGCTCGAAGCGGTACGATGCCCCGCCCTCGAGGACCGTGGCGCCGTCGAGCGTCCAGCGTAGCGAGACCGGGGCGCCCTCCGGGTCCTTGGCGTTCACCGTGAAAAGGAGGGCGCCACCCTCGTTCACGGCAAGCGGGCCGGACCCCGGCGGGTCCGTCACGATAACGGGGGGACGGTCGACCGGAAGGACCGTAACCCTCCAGGCCTTCGAGGCGGTCAGGGACCCGTCAGACACGACGGCTCGGACCTGGTGGTCGCCCACGGCCCGTCCGGGCGCGTAGTCCAGGATGAAGGGGGGCCTGGTGACCAGGCTCTGGTTCCCGTCGACGTACCAGCGGCAGGTGAGGGGCTGGCCGTCCGGGTCGGTGGCCTCGACCGCGAACCGGAGGGTCCCCCCCTCCGTCATCGTCACCTCGGGGCCGGGCTCCGAGGACGTCACGCTGGGCGGGCGGTTGACGCTCGTTTGGGTGCATCCCGAAAGAACCACCGCCAGGGCGAGCATCGCCGTGGCGACCGTCGCCTGATTCTCCATTACGGAATATCTATCAGGGTCCCATTATAAATATTATGTGGTGGATTGATGTCAAATCCATCGTGCATCTATGCATCATGCCAGGCAGGGCCGGGGCCAGTGACGCGGGGGAAAGGGAATGGACCATCAGGGCGAAAGGCGCAGGGGTGAAGGCGAAGACAGGAAGGTGCTGAGTGGCAAGGGTGGAACCCCTCCTTTCCCCCCTTGTTCCTTGCGCCTCGCGCCCTACTTTTCAAGAACCGACCTCACCAGGTCCGCGCCGTACTCGGCGAGGTCGCGGGCCGATTGGGGTCTGTCGGCCTCGGCGAAGATGCGCACGAGCGGCTCGGTCCCGCTCACGCGGACGAGCAGCCAGCTGCCCGGCTTGAAGATCGTCTTGAGGCCGTCGAGCTCGATGAGACGGTCCACCTCGTCGAACGGGTGCGACCCCAGCAGGGCCTTGACGGCCGGGTAGACCCCGGCTTTCCTCGTGTCCGGGCAGGGGAGCTTGAGCTTGAACTGGGCGGGGAACGGGAACTCGGCGGCGAGCTCCGAGGCGGTCCGGTTGCGCGAGGCCATCACCTCCAGGAGCTTCATCGTCGCCAGGATGCCGTCGCACCAGAACTCGTCCCGGACGAAGTAGTACTTGCCCGACTCCTCGTACGAGAACACCGCGGCGTGCGCCTTGATCGCCTCCATCGTTGCCGGCTGCCCGACGCGACAGTAGTGGAGGGGCACGCCCGCCTCGCGGCAGAGCCTCTCAATCAGGATGGAGGAGTTGATGGGGACCACCACGGGCCCCTTGCGCCGGGAGAGGACGTACTTCGCGAGGATGCATCCGGCGACGTCTTCGGGGATCCCCTCGCCGTTCTCGTCGAGGAACACCACCCGGTCGGCGTCGATGTCCGTGGCGGCCGCAAGACCGGCCCGGACCTCCCGCGCCCTTTGGGCCGTCGCTCCCAGGGTGGCGGCCCGGGGCTCGCAGTCCCGGTCGGGCACGGGCTTTTGGTCGCAGTTCAGGCACTCCACCTCGCAGCAAAGGTCGCGCAGGAGCCTGGGCAGGACCGACCCGGCTGTGCCGTTGCCGGCGTCCACGAGCACCCGGAACCTGCGCAGCGAGATGGTGCGCCGGTTCACCATCTTGCCCACCCGGCCGATGTAGCGCTCCAGGGGCTTGGAGGCCGGCACGCTGCCGCCCACGCGGTCGTGCGCGGCGACGGCCCGCCTGCCCGATTCGTGGATGGCCTCCACCTGGTCCGAGACGGAGAGGGGCACGTAGGCGCCCTCCGAGTTCATCAGGATGAGCCCGATCCGGTCCGGTGGCATGTGGCTGCCTGTGATGAGAACGCCGCCGCCCAGCCTCTCGTTCACTATGAACGAGGCCAGGGCGGCCATCGGCACGACCCCGCAGGTCTCCACGTTCACGCCGGCGCTGTTGAGGCCCGCTATCGCCGCCGACTCGAGCATCTGTGCGCCGTGTCGCGTGTCCCGGCCCGTCGCCACCCCGGTCCCCGCCCCCAGGAGGGTGCCGTACGACTGGGCGAGCTCCATCACCAGCCGGGGGCTCATCTCCGAGTTGGTGAAACCCCGCGCGCCGGAGGTCCCGAACAGGCGGCCCATGGAACGGGAATCGCGCAAGGTGGCCATAAACATATCCTTTCCCCAGCCCGACACGTTTTAATTCTGGCTTGCAGGTACGTGTGACGTGCCCGGAACCGGGGATAGCGACGAGCGCGTCCTCGAGCAGCTGCGCGAGATGCCCCCCGAGCGGTTCAACGAGGTGGTCATCGCGCTGTTCGAGGCGATGGGCTTCGAGCTCGACGATGCCACCGTCACGGAGGGCCGGCTGGTCCTGCGAGCCCGGCTGGACGGTAAGGCCTACCTGGCGAGCGCCCGCCACGGCGAGGGGATAATCGAGGAGCTGCGGGCGCTCGGGGGCTCCCTCGAGGGCGGTTCGGGCATCTACATCGCGCTCGACAGCTTCGACGACCCGCTGCGCGAGGAGTGGGGCGGAAGGAACGTGGAGCTTTTGGACTCGAAGGACCTGGTGCTGGGGGTCTCCGCCTACAAGATCCTCGGCAAGCTCGAAGGGATGGAGAAGGACATCGAGTCCGAAAGGGAGTCCCAGCGGGCGGCGGTGGCGGCCGCCGCGGCCGCCGGGCAGCTCCCGGGAGGGCCCGACGGGGCCGGGGCGGAGGCGGGCTGTGGGGTCGAATCCGGGCTCGGCCAGCTCCCGCCGGAGCTTCAGCACGAGGTGAGAAAGCACCTGCTCCAGGCACGCGAGCTGGGCGCGCTCGGCGACCACCGGGGCGCGGCGGACCGCTGGGCGCGCATCATCGGCCTGGCCCCAGACCTCCCCGGCGCGCACTTCGAGCTGGGAAACGAGCTCTACGCCCTCCACGACCACCACGGCGCGGTGCGCGCCTACAACACGGAGCTCCGGACGAGCCCGGCGAGGGCCGAGGTCTGGTACAACAAGGGCGTCGCCTACGCCGAGATAGGCAACCTCGACAAGGAGGTGGAGAGCTACCGGCGCGCCATCGATCTGGAGCCCTCCCACGAGAAGGCCCTGAACAACCTGGGCGTGGCCTACTACAACGCCGGCCGCTACGACGACGCGCTGGCCACCTACGACCGCCTGCTCGCCGTCCGGCCCAACTCGGGGCGCGCCAAGAACAACCGCGGCGCCGCCCTCAAGATGTTGGGGCGGCTGCAGGAGGCCCTCGATTCGTTCAATGCCGCGCTGACCGCCGACCAGGACCGCCCGGTCTCGCTGCACAACAAGGCCGAGGTGCTCTCGCTCCTGGGCCGGCACCGGGAAGCGGCCGAGTCCTTCGAGCTACTGATGGGCATGGGCCGGCCAGACGAGAGGCTCTGGCACGCCTACGGGGTGGAGCTTGCGGGGCTGGGGCGCAACTGGGAGGCTGTCAAGGCGTTCACCGAGGCGGTGCGGCTCAACCCCAACTTCTCCGACGCCTGGGACCGGATGGAGGACCTCGTGGAGCCCTCCAAGATCCCCCAGATGCTCGCCGAGTGCGACCGGGCGCTCTCCACCGACCCCAACGACATGTTCGACCTCTACACCAGATCGCGCCTGCTCCACCGCCAGGGAATGACGCCGGACGCCATCTCGGCGCTCCGGCGCGTCGTCGAGCTCAACCCCTACTTTGCGCTGGCCTGGCGCGACCTGGGCAGGATCTACTACACCCTCGGCCGGCCGGCCGAGGCCGCCGAGGCCCTGGAGAAGGCCACCGAGTTCGAGCCCGCCTCGGAGGCGGGCTGGAGGGACAAGGGCAACGCCTACTTCCTCCTGGGCCGGTTGGAGGACGCGGTCGCCTGCTACGACAGGGTGAGGTCGGCCGGCGGCGAGTTCGAGGAGGTCTGGTTCAACAAGGGCAAGGCGCTGTCGCGCCTGGGGCGGGAGGACCAGGCGCTCGCAAGCTACGAGAAGGCCCTGGCCTTCCGCAAGGAGCACGCCGAGCTCTGGTTCCGCATGGGCATCGCCAGGCGCCGCCTGGGCCGCCACGCCGAGGCCCTCCGGGCCCTGGACCGGGCCATACAGATCAAGGTGGACTACCACGAGGCCTGGTACGAGAAGGGCAACCTGCTTTGCGAGATGGAGCGCTTCGAGGAGGCCGTGCCCTGCTTCGACCGGGCGATGGACCTCAACCCGGGCAGCGAGGAGGCCTGGGCCGCCCGGGGAGCCGCGATGCACGTGCTGGGCAAGACCTCCGAGGCCATCGAGTGCTACGACAGGGCCATCGAGCTCAACGGGGACTATCTCGAGGCCTGGTACCGCAAGGGCAACGTGCTGAGCTGGGCCGGCCGCTACTCCGAGGCCCTCAAGTGCTACAACAAGGTGCTGGAGAGGGACCCCTACCACTCGGAGACCTGGAACTGGAAGGGCACCGCCCTCTACAACCTGGGCGACCGGGAGGGCGCCAAGGAGGCCCTCGGCCGGGCGCTCGCCATCAACCGCCACGACGCCAAGGCCTGGAGCAACCTGGGCTCCATCCACAACTCCGAGGGCGGGTTCGCCAAGGCCCTCGAGGCCTACGACAGGGCCATCGCCGCCGAGCCGGAGTTCGTCCACGCCTGGGTGGGGAAGGGCAACGCCCTCTTCGGCCTGAACCGGCCCAAGGAATCCATCGAGTGCTACGACCGGGCGGCGGCCATCAACCCGGACCACCTGGCCTCCCTGCGCAACAAGGAGGCGGTGCTCGCCTCCGGCGGCCGGCTGGAGGAGGTCATCGCGGTCTGCGACGAGCAGCTCCGGAAGGCGCCCCGGGACTGGGGGGCCCACGAGCGCCGCGGCGACGCCCTCAACAAGCTGGGCAGGTACGCCGAGGCCTACGATTCCTACAAGCGGTCGCTCGGGCTCAACGCCGAGAACGCGGGGGCCTGGTGCAAGGTGGGGGACATCGCCCAGGGGCTCGGGCGCCACGAGGAGGCTCTGGAGGCCTACGACCGGGCGCTGGCGCTGGAGCCGGGCAACGCCGCGGTCATGAACAACCGCGCCACGGTCCTTTTCGCCCTCGGCCGGTTCAAGGAGGCCAAGAAGGCGTTCACCCAGTCGCTCGAGGCTGACTCGCGGGTCGCCGGCGTTTGGTCCAACAAGGGCAACCTGCTGTTCCGGATGGGCGAGCTCAAGGAGGCCGCCTCGTCCCTCCAGCGCTCGCTGGAGCTCAACCCCAACGACCCGGAGGTGTGGAACAACCTGGCCAACGTCCTGGCCGCGCTCAAGCGGTACGAGGACGCCCAGGAGGCCTACGACCGGGCGTTCGCCATCAGGCCCTCGGAGATCTACCTCGAGGGCAAGGGGAACATCTACCGGGAGACGGGCGACTACGAGAACGCCCGGGACTGCTACGACCAGGCGCTCAAGCTCAAGCCCGACTTCGCCCGGGCCTGGAACAACAAGGGCGCGGTGGCCCTCATGGTCGGCGACCTGCCGGGCGCCGGGGATTGTTTCAAGAAGGCCGCCGACCTCGACCCGAGGTACGCCGTCCCGTGGAACAACCGCGGCGTGGTCCTCGAGCGCCAGGGGATGATAAAGGACGCGGTGGAGTGCTACCGCAGGGCGGTCGAGCTCGAACCGGGCTACGCCGAGGCCTGGTTCAACCTGGGCAACTCGCTGCACGTGCTCGGCGACCTCGAGACCGCCCTCGAGGCCTACGACAGGGCGCTAGCGAGCTACCCCGACCTGGCGCCTGCGCTCCTGCGCAAGGGCGAGGCGCTGAACATCATGGGTCGCAACAAGGACGCCCTCGGGTCGTTCGACTCGGTGCTCCGGACGCAGAAGGGGAACGCCCAGGCCTGGCTGGGCCGGGGCAACGCCCTGCTGGACCTGGGCCGCAAGACCGAGGCCATCTCGGCCTTCGACAAGGTGCTGGAGCTCGGTCCGGAGAGCGCCGAGGCCTGGTTCAAGAAGGGCCACATCCTCGAGAGCATGCGCCACACGGTCAAGGCCCGCGAGTGCTACCAGAAGGCCGTCACGCTGGAGCCGGTCTACCAGGACATCCTCGACGCCAAGCTCAAGCGCCGCGAGCGCGCCGTCGCCCCCCGGCGCTCGTTTGCCTCCGAGATAAAGCCGCCGGACGAGGAGGAGTGAGGGGAAGGCGCATGGCGCAAGGCGCATGGCGCAAGGGGCGAAGGCGCAAGGCTCGAGGCGCAAGGGTCAAGGAAAATGGGAGGATATGATCCGATGATCCCCTTGTCCCTTGCGCCTTGACCCTTGCGCCTTCGCCCCTTGCGCCATGCGCCTTGCGCCTCGCGCCTCATTTGCGCGGCAGCTCCACAAGCACCGTCAGCTCCCCCACCGAGAGGGCCTCCACGCGCATGTTCTCGGCGACGGAGGCGCGCTCGGGCCTGACCATGTCCGGGGTGACCTGGACCCTTGCGCCGTCGGGGAGCGCCACCTCGAGCGGGCCCTTCGAGAGGGCCTCGCCCGCGCTCTTCGGGTCCAGATTGCCTATCGCGGCCGCCACCTCGCCGGAGCGGGCCTTGAACGCCGGGCCCAGCTTCCGGTTGACCGGCAGCACCCGGATTATCTCCTCGCGCAGCTCCGCCGGCCGGGACAGGCGGATGCGGTCGGCCTTGAGGGCGCCCCGCATGTCGTCGAGGTAGTCGCGCAAAACCTCGCTCCCCGGGCCGAAGATGTACACCGAGCCCATTGGCTGCCCGAGGCGCAGGCCCTTCCCGCCCTTCCAGGCGCGCAACCTCGCCACGACGTCGCGGGCCAGCGCGCCGTCGGCGAGCGCCTTCCCGTCGTCCAGGACGGGCTCCGGCCAGGCCGAGCGGTGGATGCTTCCCGGGCCCTCGAACGCCCGATAGTGCCTCTCGTAGATCTCCTCCGTGACGTGGGGCATGAAAGGCGAAAGCATCTTGGCCAGGCCCAGGCCGATGGTGTACAGCGCGTACCTCGAGGACTCGTCGCGGCGGTGCTTGGCGAGCTCGATGTAGTGGTCGGCGAACTCGTGCCAGAGGAAACCCTCGACCTCCCGCATCGCCTTGTCGAACTGGTAGTCGTCCATGAGGGCGGTGGCCCGTTTGAGCATCTGCGAGTAGGCCGTGAGGATCCAGCGGTCGGCGCTCCTGAGCGCGGCCGGCGCGGCGGGCCGCTGCCTCTCCTCCCGGATTGCGGCACCGACGAACTTCCCGACGTTCCAAAGCTTCGTCGCGAGCTTTCGGCCGTGCACCACCTCCTTGGACTGGAAGGCGTGGTCCATGCCCAGGGTGCAGGAGGCCGCGTAGTACCGGAAGGCGTCAGCCCCGTGCCTGGCAAGAAGCGGCAGCGGGTCGATGACGTTGCCCTTCGAGGTGTGCATCGGGGCGCCGTCGGGGGCCATTATGAAGCCGTTTATCATGATGTCCGTCCAGGGCCTCTTGTCGAAGAGGAGCAGGTGGCGGTGGATGGTGTAGAAGGCCCAGGTGCGTATGATGTCGTGGCTCTGGGGCCTCAGCGACATCGGGAAGAGCCGCTTGAACTTCTCGGGGTCCCTCTGCCAGAAGCAGTTGTAGAGGGGCGTGATGGAGCTGTCCATCCAGGTGTCGAACACGTCCTCCACCCCCTTGAGCCTGCCCCCGCAGTCGGGGCACCTGTCGACGGGGGGCGGCGTCACCGTCGGGTCGACGTAGCACATGTTGGGCTTGGCGGGCACGGCCTTTCCGCAGCGCTGGCACTCCCAGACTGGGATGGCGGTGGCGAAGTACCTCTGCCTCGATATGCACCAGTCCCAGGCGAGCGAGTCGGTCCAGTTCTCGAGCCTTATCCTCATGAAGTCGGGGTGCCACCTCAGCTCGGCGGACTTGCCCTTTATGCGGTCCTTGAACTCGAGCGTCCTGAGGAACCACTGGGGGACCGACAGGAACTCCACCGGGGTGTGGCAGCGCCAGCAGGTGCCGACGCTCTGAGAGAGGTCCTCCTGCTTGACGAGCAGCCCCTGCCCCTGGAGGTCCTTGATTATTGCCTCGCGGGCCTCCCGGATGGTCATGCCGGTGTAGATGCCCGCAAGCGAGGTCAGGCGGCCGTCGGCGTCGATGCCCTTCTCGATGGGCAGGTTGTAGCGGTGGACCCACTCCAGGTCGTCTTTGTCCCCTATCGTGCATATCATCACGATGCCGGTGCCGAAGTCGGGGTCGACCTTGGGGTCGTCCTGGACCGGCACCCTCCTCCGGTAGATCGGCGTGAGCAGCCCCTTGCCCAGAAGGTCGCGGTGCCGGGCGTCATCGGGGTTCACGGCGACCATCTGGCAGGCGCAGAGGAGCTCGGGCCTCGTGGTGGCGATGACCTCGGAGCCCCCGTCCTCGCGCCCGAACCTGACGAAGTTGAGCTTGGTGCCCCGCTCCTGGTACTCGACGTCGGCGCTGGCGAGGGCCGTCCCGCAGTGGGGGCACCAGGTCACCGGGAACTCCTTTTTGTAAACGAGCCCCAGCTTGAGCATCACGAGGAAGGTGAGCTGGGTGATGCGCCGGTAGTGGGCGGCGTCCGTCTGGTAGTAAAGGCTCGGGTCCATCGAGTGCCCCAGGATGCAAAACTGCCTGGTCATCTCGGCGATGTTCTCGGCGGCGAAGGCCGAGCAGAGCTCGATGAGCCTCTGGCGGGGCGTGTTCTTGCGGTTGACGCCGTAGCGCTTCTCGGTGGCCACCTCAATGGGCATGCCGTTGACGTCGGCGCAAAGGGGGAAGAAGACGTTGAAGCCGCGCAGGCGCTTGTACCTGGCCACGAAGTCTATCTGCGTGTAGCTCGTGGCGTGGCCCAGGTGGAGCGCCGCGTTGGCGTAGCGCGGCGGGTTGTCGATGCTGAAGACCGGCCGGTCGGACCCCCAGTCGAACCAGTAGGTGTGGTCCTTCGCCCAGCGGTCCTGCCAGCGCGCCTCGACCTCCTTGAAGTCGTAGTCCGTCGGCGGGAGCGGCGCTTCCCGCTCCTCCTTCGGCCCCTTTCCATCGCGCATTGTAACCTCCCCCAACAAAGCGCTCGGGGCATATCAATATTGTCCAGCTGACGGGGCAGCGGGCGGGGTGCAGGGTGCGTGGACGGACGGTCAGACGGAGACGAGGCGGTTCCCGGCCTTGCGGACGAGCCCCCTGGAGCGGAGGCGCGCGATGTGCTTTCGCACCATGACCTCCTCCCAGAACCGGAAGGGGAGCTTCAGCGCGCCGATGCGGGCGCCATAGATGGGGTGGCGCCGGACCAGCTCGTCCAGCGTGGCCGGCGCCCGAAGCACCTCGCGGATGTAGCGGTCGCGCTCTTCGATGCGGGCTTGGTACCTTCGCAGGATGCCGGCGATGTCTTGGTCGACCGGCCCGGAGTGCGCCGGGACGAGCCTGCTCGGCCCAAGCCGTATTATCCGGTCGATGGAGGAGGCGAAGTCCTCCGCCGAGGAGCAGGCGTGGCCGTACCAAGGCCCGAAGGCGTCGGGGCAGATGTCCGCCGAGAACAGCGTCCGGCTATCCCGGTGGAAGAAGCCGCAGTGGCCCGGCGAGTGCCCCGGGAGGTGGACGGCCTCGAGGACCGGGCCCCCCAGGTCGAAGAGGTCGCCGCCCCGGAACGGCCGGACCCTGGGCCCTTGCCGGTGGGGAATGAACGTCATCGTGAAGCGGCGGATCTCGCGCTCGTCCGGCCGCCCGAGAATCCCCATCTTGCGGAAGTAGACCGCAAGCGAGTTGAGCATGGGCGCGTCGCGGACGTGGGCCAGGATCGGGACGCCCCGGAAGAGCCAGTTGCCGAAGTTGTGGTCCCGGTGGTAGTGGCTGTTGAGGACCAGGTGTATGCGGTGGCTTCGCCGGAGCCGGCGCAGGACATCGAGGCCCGTCCCCGTGTCCACGAGGAGGTTTTGGTCGCCCAGGGCGAGCAGCGAGTGGGCGTACGGGATTCGCGCCGAGTTTTGGGCGCGCACGAGATACAGGCCAGGCGAGAGCTCCTCGAGAAGCCCGGCCCGCCCGTCCGCCGCCTGACGATCCCCGCCTTGCGCTCCCCCGTCAAGCCTCACACGGCTGGGAAGGGGGTGGGATTATTTAAAAAGGAAGGCCCAGGGCGCCGGGCGCGAGGCGCAAGGGACGAAGGCGCAAGGAGGAAGGCGCAAGGGGCAAGGAGGGAAAACCCCCTTTCCCCCGTTGTTCCTTGCGCCTTGCGCCCTGCGCCTCGCGCCTTTTTTGAAGAATCCCAGGCCGGGCTACCTTGGTCGAAGAAACGGGAACCGGGTCCACTGGGCCTCAGATGGAGACGCTCGCGGCCAGGGCCATCCGCTTCTTCAGGAAGGTCTGAAGGTCGAATGCCCCCGGCTGGGCGCTGGTCCAAGAATCGGGCCCGATGACGACCCACCAGTTGATGCTGCCCGGCCTTTTTTCCACAGGTTTCCCCCTGTGTATTTCCTGCGCGCCCGAGGTATAAAAGGAGTTTGGTTCAAATCTCGAAGGGTCTGAATATATTCAGTCCGGGGCAACCTTTTATACGGCCAAACCCCCTTGTCCGGAGGAGCTCAGATGAAGGTCGTGTTCCTCTACGACGGCCCCCACCCGATGCACCTGGCCTGGGCCCAAAGCGTCGGCGCCGTCCCCGTGGCCAACCGTTTCAACACCCGGACGGACGCCGCGGCGCTCAAGGCCCGGCCCGACGAGGGCTCGGCGCGCCGGGCGCGGGGGCTGGAGCTCGTCAAGGGCATCTCGCTGCGGTCGCTGGGACTGCCCGCCTCCTCGTACTTCCAGGGACTGGTGCAGGGCGCCGCCGGCATCCGGGAGCTCGACGCCGACGTCCTGCTGGTCGAGGGTCGGATGGGCGTCGTCCCGGGGCACATGTTCAAGAGGCTCCGGGGCGGCAAGGTGGTGCTCATAACCGCCGACCCGTTCATCTGGGAGATGAGGTCGTTTTCGCCCTGCTGGCGCCGGCGGTTCGACCACATCCTCGAGGGCTTCGATGGCATAATATCCGTCTCGAGGATGATGTACGACCTGCTGCCGGCGAGGGCCCGGCGGAACGCCCGGGTCGTCCACCCGTCCTTCGAGAGCGGCTACTTCGACATCGAGCCCGACCCGGCCTCCGGCGCCATCGCCTACATCGGCGCGCTGGACGAGCGGAAGGGCGTCGACCTCTCCGTCGAGGCGTTCAGGAAGGCCCGCCGGTCAGTGCCGGGGGCCCGGTTCGTCCTCATCGGCAAGGGGCCCCTCGCCGAGAGGTACGCCGGCGTCGAGGGCCTGGAGTTCCCCGGCTTCGTCAAAGACCCGCGGGAGCACCTCGCCCGCTGCGCCCTCTTCCTCCACATGTCGCGCTTCGACCCGTACCCCGTGTCGGTGCTCGAGGGCATGGCGGCCGGTCTCGTGCCCGTGGTGTCCGAGATGACGGGCACCCGGGAGCTTTTGGAGAAGATAGACCCGGGGCTCGTCGCCGCAAACCCGGCGAGGGCGGCCGCCAAGCTGGTGTCGCTCCTGCGGGACCCGGAGCGGATCCGCGCCCTCTCGATCGAGTGCAGGAAGGCGGTCCGGGGCTGGGACAAGGAGCGGAGCCTTCGGGACTTCCGGGAGGCGTTTTGGCTCATGACGGGGGGCGGGTGATGTCCTGAGCACCGTGAGCGTCTGCGTCCCGACCTACAAGCGCGCCCGCTCCCTGGAGGCCACCCTCAGGAGCCTGCTGGGCCAGACCGTCTCCGACTTCGAGATACTCGTGGGGGACAACTCGCCCGACGACGAGTCGGCCCGGGCGGTCTCCGCATTGGGCTCCGGCAGGATACGCCACATACGAAACGAGACCAACGTGGGCATGGTGGAGAACTGGAACCGGCTGGTCCGCGCCTCGAGGGGCGACTACGTCCTGATAATCCACGACGACGACCGGGCGCTTCCGGGGCTCGTCGAGGCCGAGAGGGGGGCCCTCGACGGCAATCCCGGGGCGGGCTTCGTCCACACCGCCATCGAGGTGGTGGACGAGGGCGGCAAGGTGGTGGAGCGCCCCCGCCACTACGAGGGCGACCATGCCTTCGACGCGGTGGCGACGTTCAAGGACCTGTACCTGGACAACAAGGTGTCCTGCCCGACGGTGATGGTCCGCCGGGAGTGCTACGACAGGACCGGCCTCTACGACCACTCGCTCCCGTTTGCCGCCGACTGGGACATGTGGCTCCGGATAGCCCTGGCCGGCTACGGCTCGATGTTCCTCTCGAGGCCGCTTCTCCGCAACAAGGTCCACGCCGGGTCGGCCACCTCGGGCTTCGCCTCCGCCCGGCTGGACAAGCTCGAGCACCTCAAGATGCTCCACAAGACCTACCACTCCCACCTCCCCGCGCTCCCGGTGGACCGGGCGGAGATGGGCCGGCTCCGCCGCGCGCTCCGGTGGAAGATAGCCAAGGTCTGGACGGCCGAGTACTACCGCAGCCTCCGGGCGTTCCTCTTCGGGCGCCGGTGACGGGCCGCGGGAAGGGCGAGACAATAGGGCGCAGGGCGCAAGGCGCAAGGCGCAAGGGAAGGCGCAGGGCGCAAGGCGCAGGGCGCAGGGCGCAAGGCGCAAGGCGCAAGGCGCAAGGCCTGAAAGCTAGATACCCCGGAATTCATTCCGGGGTCGTTTCACCATAGCATAGCGTGATGCCCCGGACTTCAGTCCGGGGTATTGGAACGCGCAAGGCGCATAGTGGAAGTATCAAGGGAACGACCGTGGATTCCCCCCTTGTCCCTTGCGCCCTGTCCCTCGCGCCTCAAGCCTTGCGCCGTGCGCCCTGCGCCCTGTGCCTTGAACAAGAATGAAGCAAGATTTATATGCGAAGAGGGCGTTCAATCCGGGAAGCGCCATGGACACCGACATTCCGGTCGTGATATTGTGCGGGGGGTTCGGGTCGCGCCTGGGCTCAGAGACGGAGGGCCGGCCCAAGCCGATGATACCGATCGGCAACCGGCCGATGCTCTGGCACATCATGAAGATCTACGCCCGCTGGGGATTCCGCAACTTCGTCCTGGCCCTCGGGTACAAGTCCGAGGTCGTGAAGGACTACTTCATGTTCTTCCGGGAGTACAACGGGAGCGTGGAGGTGGACCTGCGCACGGGCTCCCGCAAGTGCCTGGGCGGGCCCGACGAGGTCGACTGGAACGTCAGGCTCATCGACACCGGGGAGAACACCCTCAAGGGCGGCCGGATAAAGCGCGTCGAGCCCCACATCCGGGGCGACCGGTTCATGCTGACCTACGGCGACGGCGTCGCCGACATCGATATACCGGAGCTGGTCAGGTTCCACCGCTCCCACAAGAGGATCGGGACCGTCACGGGCGTCAACCCGCCCTCGAGGTTCGGGGAGCTCGTGGTCAAGGGCAACCGTGTGCTCCTCTTCACCGAGAAGCCCCAGACATCGCAGGGCCTCATCAACGGCGGCTTCTTCGTCTTCGAGCGGGCCATTTTCGACCACCTTGCGGCCGACGAGGGCTGCGACTTCGAGAAGGGGCCGCTCGAGGAGCTTGCGGGGAAGGACCAGCTCCGGGTCTACAAGCACCCGGGCGTGTGGGAGTGCATGGACACCGTCCGGGACATGAACCACCTGAACCGGCTGTGGGCGGAGGGGAAGGCGTTTTGGAAGATATGGTGAGCCCATGAGAATCCTGGTCACCGGAGACCGAGGCTACATCGGAACGATAATGGTCCCCTACCTCCTGCACCGCGGCCACGAGGCCGTCGGGCTGGACATCGACTTCTTCTCCGGCTGCGACCTCTACGACGCCCCCCGGCCGGAGTACCGGTCCCTGGAGAAGGACCTCCGGGACGTCGAGGCCGCCGACCTGCGGGGCATCGACTGCATCGCCCACCTCGCGGCGCTCTCCAACGACCCCATGGGCGAGATGGACCCGGCCCTGACCGACGAGATAAACCACCAGGCCTCCATGAGGCTCGCCCGGCTCGCGCGGAAGGCGGGCGTCGGGCGGTTCCTCTACTCGTCGTCGTGCTCCATCTACGGGAAGTCGGGCGGCGACTTCGTCGACGAGACGGCCCAGCAGGACCCCCTCACCGCCTATGCCCGCTCCAAGGTGGACACCGAGCGGGACCTGCGCGAGCTAGCCGACAACTCGTTCTCCCCGGTCCTTTTGCGCAACTCGACCTGCTTCGGCCTGTCCCCCCGGTTCCGGTTCGACCTCGTGGTCAACAACCTCGCCGGCTGGGCCTTCACCACCCAAAACATCAAGATCATGAGCGACGGGACGCCCTGGCGGCCCCTCATACACATCGAGGATGTGTCCCAGGCGTTCTGCCTGGCGGCCGAGGCGGACAGGGAGCTCGTCCACAACCAGCCGTTCAACGTGGGCGAGAACGACCAGAACTACCAGGTGCGAGCGGTCGCCGACATCGTGAAGCGGGTCATCGGGGACTGCCAGGTCACCTACACCGGGGAGCATGGCGCCGATCAGCGGACCTACCGGGTGAACTTCGACCGCATCCACGAGCGCTTCCGGGGCTTCCGCTGCGGGTGGGACGTCGAGCGGGGCGTCAGGGAGATAACACAGAAGTTCAGGGAGGTCGGCCTCGGGCAGGGGGACTTCCAGGGGCCGAAGTTCACAAGGCTCAAGCGCCTCAAGGAGCTCGTCGCCTCGGGGAAGGTGGACGCCGGGCTCCGGCGGGTCGGATGAGGAGGACCGGTTATGAAGATTCTGGAGAGGAAGTTTCGGGGCGTGTACGAGATCGACCTTGAGCCGCGCGCGGACCACCGCGGTTTCTTCATGAGGGTCTACGACGACAAGCTGTTCGGCGAGAAGGGCCTCCACCGCCAGTGGGTCCAGGAGAACCACTCCCTGTCGGTGGCCAGGGGGGTCGTCCGGGGCATGCACTTCCAGTTCCCGCCCCACGCCGAGACCAAGCTCGTGCGCTGCGTGCGCGGGGAGATACTCGACGCCTTCATCGACCTGCGGAAGGGCTCGCCCACGTTCGGGAAGTGGGACGCCCTCGTCCTCTCGGCGGACAACAAGAAGGTGCTCTACCTGCCCAAGGGGTTCGCCCACGGGTTCTGCACGATAACCGAGAACTGCGAGGTCACCTACAAGGTCGACTCCTACTACGCGCCCCAGTCCGAGGGCATAATCCGCTGGAACGACCCGGAGGTCGGGATAGACTGGCCGGTCAGGGAGCCCCAGCTCTCCGACAAGGACGCCAAGGCCCCGGGGATACGCGAGTTCATCGAGAAGCACAAGGGGCTGGATGTCTGAAATGGAGAAAGTTGCGATAATCGGGGCGGACGGGCAGCTGGGGTCGGACCTCCGGCTGGCGTTCCAGGGGCGCGCCGAGACCGTGGGGCTTGCGCACTCCGACATAGAGATAACCAGGAAGGACTCGGTGGATTCGTGCCTCAACGGGCACCGCCCCGGGATCGTCGTCAACACGGCGGCCTGCCACGACCTGAACAGGTGCGAGGGCGACCCGGTGCTCTCGTTCGCCATAAACGCCGCCGGGGCGCGCAATCTGGCCCTGTGGTGCCGGGACAACGGGGCCCTGCTCGTTCACGTGAGCACGGACTACGTGTTCGACGGCAGGCGCGACACCCCGTATGTCGAGGGCGACTGCCCGGCGCCGCTCAACCAGTACGGCATCACCAAGCTCGCCGGGGAGCTCTCCATCGCCTCGGTGACGGACCGGCACGCCATCGTCCGCACCGGCGGCCTCTACGGGACGCACCCCTGCCGCGGCAAGCCCGCCCGCAACTTCGTGGAGATGTTTTTGGGGCTGACGAAGGGCAAGGAGGTCCAGGACTTCGGCGGCGACGAGGTCAACACGCCGACCTTCACCGAGCCCCTGGCCGCCCAGCTGGTCGCCCTGGCCGGAAGCGGCGCCACCGGGCTCTTCCACGCCACCTGCGAGGGCGCCTGCAGCTGGTTCGAGTTCGGAGAGGAGATACTCCGGCAGACCGGGTCCCCGACCAGGCTGGTCCACCGGCCCCCGGCACCGCCCAATCCGGCGGCCGTCAAGCGCCCCGCCTACACCGTCTTGGAGAACCGGCGCCTCAAGGAGCTGGGATTGGACCGGATGCCCGACTGGAGGGAGGCGCTGCGCGGCTACCTCGCCAAGAGGTCGCCCTGAGGGCCGAAGGCTCAGGTGCGCTCGCTCCTCCGCTTGCTGTAGTAGATTATGTCCTCGTGGCGGACGTAGCCCATCTTGGCAAAGAAGGCCATGGATTCCTGGTTGTAGGTCTCGACGAGGCCGCACACGATGTCCGGGCCCAGCCGCCGGAAGCGCCTCTCGAGCTCCCGCACGAGGAGCGTGCCCAGGCCCCGTCGCCGGTGCCCCGGCAGCACCGCCAGCCGGTTTATCCAGCCCTTGCGGCCGTCGTGCGTGCCCAGGACGACCGCGACCATCCGCTCACGGCCATCCTCCCTCAGGACAGCCTTCAGGTAGATGGACGTGCCCAGCCCGACCTGGCGTGCCATCTCCGGACGGCTGTCGCGGCCCCGGGGGCGGGCGGGCAGGCCGGCCCTCTTCCAGACCGAAAGGAGCTCGTCGTAGTCGGAGGGGCGGAGCCTTTGAATCCTGTACCGGCGGGCGCTCATGCCGGCAGGTGATGGACCGGGAGGGATTTAAACGGTTGCGCCCCCGTTCCACCCCGCGTGCCGGATTGGCAGGTATGCCGGAACTGCACATAATCTATTAATAGCGACCCGGGTTCTCCGGGTGGGAGGAATCCCAGTGGCTGAGGAAGGAAGAATCAAACTGAAGAAACCGAAGTTCCTGGACGAGTTCAAGGACTTCATAAACAAGGGCAACGTGTTCGGAATGGCCGTCGGCATAATAATAGGCATAGCGTTCGGGACCGTGGTGAACTCGATGGTCAACGACGTCATCATGCCTCCGGTCGGACTGGCCACGGGGGATGTCGATTTCAAGGAGCAGTTCGTGGTGCTCAAGCCCGGCCACGACGCCAACGGGACCGAGGTGTCGTCGTTCAAGAGCGTGGACGAGGCGAAGGCCGCCGGGGCCATCACTCTCAGGTACGGGATGTTCATCAATGCGCTCATAACCTTCCTCATCGTCGCCTTCGTCATATTCGCCATGGTGAAGGCCATGGCGATGATGAAGAGGGAGAAGCCCAAAGACCCCACCACAAAGGCCTGCCCGGAGTGCGACAGCCAGATACCGATAAAGGCGAAGCGCTGCCCCAACTGCACCACGCAGCTTGAGGGCAAGTAGCGGCCGGGGCGCGCGTCCCGGGGAGAGGCCGCCGGCGGGGGCGTTTTTTGGCCCCGCCGGCATCCGGGGCCCATCGAAAGCTTAAATAGAGGGTAAAGGTTTGGGCCCTCAAGCAGGCTGCATCGAGGGGGAGGGCATGATAGACATCACGAGGGAGCTCCGGACGCTGGTCACCACCGGAAAGGTGGCGCTGGGTGCGGAGCAGGCCAAGAAGGCCCTGAAGGCCAAGAGCGCCAGGCTGGTCATCGTGGCCGCCAACGTGTCCAGGGGGAACGCCGAGGCCATCTCCAGGTTCGAGAACGCCCCCGTGTACAGGTTCCCGGGGACGAGCCTGGAGCTGGGCTCAGCCTGCGGGAAGCCCTTCGCCGTGTCGGTCCTCACGGTGCTTGCGCCCGGCGAGTCGGGCATAATGAGCCTTCTCAAGTGAGGCCGGCAATGGAGATAAGGCTCGACGAGGGCACCATCAAGCTCATCGCCCTATTCGAATCGGTGACCCGCGCCGAGGTGCGCGACTGCATTCCCTCCGACGAGCGGGTGGTGTTCATCGTCGGGAAGGGGCAGGCGGGCGCGGCCATAGGTGAGCGGGGCGAAAACATCCACAGGCTGCGGGAGCTTTTGCGCAAGAACGTCGAGATAGTCGAGTGGGCCGAGGTCGCGGAGGCGTTCGTGCGCAACATCTTCCACGCCTTCAGGGTCTCCGAGGTGAAGATAGAGCGCCGGAAGGGCCGCAACACGGCCGTCGTCACCGTCGCCCCGGGCGAGAAGGCCCGCGCCATCGGAAGGGAGGGCCGCAACCTCCGGCAGGCCCGGAACATACTGGCGCGCCACTTCAGGGACATCGAGGCCGTGGTGATCGCGTAGGGGAAGGCGCACGGCGCAGGGCGCAAGGCACGAGGGGCGAAGGCGCAAGGAGGAAGGCGCAAGGGCCGGGGGGAATGTGACCCGCCCGGGTGCCTTGCTTCCCGTGCCTTCCTCCTTGCCCCCTCGCCCCATGCGCCCTGCGCCCTGCCCCTTCAGTAACAATTTTATGATAGAACCCGGATAATGCCCCGATGGCCATGCGGCACTTCGTGACCGGCGGCGCCGGTTTCATAGGGAGCCACCTCGTGGACAGGCTCCTCCGGGACGGGGAGGACGAGGTGACGGTCTACGACAATTTGTCCTCCGGGAAGGAGGAGTTCCTGAAGCACAATCTGGGGAACCGGAGGTTCAGGTTCGTCAAGGCGGACCTCCTGGACCCCCCGGCGCTCAAAGAGGCCCTCCGGGGCCACGACCTCGTCCACCACCTGGCGGCCAACCCGGACATCCGGCTGGGCACCGCAGTGCCGGAAACGGACCTCCGGCAGGGGACCCTTGCCACCTTCAACCTGCTCGAGGCGATGCGCGCCACGGGCGCGCGGAGGCTGGCGTTCTCCTCGAGCTCCGTCGTCTACGGCGAGGCCGCAAGGATTCCCACGCCGGAGGACTACGGGCCCCTCGTCCCGATCTCCCTTTACGCCGCGGCCAAGCTCGGGGCCGAGGGGCTCATCACGGCCTACTGCCACTCGTTCGACATGCAGTGCTGGATATTCCGCTTCGCGAACGTCATCGGGTCGCGCTCCACCCACGGGGTCATCTTCGACTTCATCAACAAGCTGCGGCGGAATCCCTCGGAGCTCGAGATACTGGGGAACGGCCGGCAGAGCAAGGCCTACCTGACCGTCTCGGACTGCGTGGACGCCATGCTCTTCGTGATAGGCGCGGCAAAGGAGACCGTCAACATCTGCAACCTCGGCTGCGAGGACCAGGTGAACGTGGCGCGCATCGCCGAGATGGTGAGAGAGGAGATGGGGCTCCCCGGGGCCCGGTTCCGGTTCACGGGCGGCGAGCGCGGCTGGAAGGGCGACGTGCGGGCGATGCTCCTGTCCATCGACCGGCTCAAGGCGCTCGGCTGGAGGCCCACCACGACCTCGGAGCAGGCGGTGAGGCTGGCGGTGAGGGCCGGTCTGGGCAAGGGGGCCTGAGGGGAGCGCCCCATGCTCGTGAGCGTCGTCATCGTCAACTGGAACCGCAGGGACGACTGCCTCAAGGCCATCCAGTCGCTCGTGGACCAGACGCACAAGGAAATCGAGATAATCGTGGTGGACAACCACTCCGACGACGGCTCCCAGCAGGCCATCCGCGAGAAGTACCCGCAGGTGGTGCTCATCGAGATGCCCCACTCGAAGTTCAGCGCCTGCAGGACATTCAACATCGGCATGGAGGCGGCGCGGGGCGACATCGTCGCGATAATGGACAACGACGCCGCGTTCGAGAAGGACTGGGTCCGAAACTGCATCCGGCACTTCGAGGAGGACCCCGGCGTCGGCGCCGCCACGAGCAAGATAGTGAACGTCTACAAGGAGCACTTCCTCTTCCAGTACGAGACCTGGCCCGACTACTACGACGAAAGGGAATACGACATCTACACCTTCCGCGGCTGCGCGTTTGCGGTCCGGGGCGACCTCCTCCGGAAGATAGGCTACTACCCGGAGGAGTTCGAGATATACGCCAACGAGGACGACCTGGCGGCCCGCATCTGGGCCGCCGGCCTCAGGATACGGTACTACTCGGACCTGTCGGCGAACCACTACACCTCGAAGGTCCAGCGGCCCGGCTGGCGCATGGTGTACTACACAACACGCAACCGCATCTGGACCTACCTGCGGTACCTTTCGCCCTCGATGGCGATGGTGCACATCCTCTGGGCCCTCTATGTCGAGGGACCGCTCTGCATCAGGGCGGGGCAGGCGAGGCATCTATTCAAGGGCGTGTGGGACGGGTTCAAGGAGCTTCCGCGCCTGGGGGGGAAGCGCCGGTTCGTTCCGCGGTGGCAGCAGATCATGTGGAGGAACGAGCGGGACGGCCAGAGGAGGCGCCGGACCGCCGCCCCCGCCGCCCCGGAGGGGAAGTGAGGTGCCGGCGTCGTTTTTAAGTACGGACCCGACAATCCGGAGAGGATGAAGGCCGTCATCCCCGCCGCCGGCTTCGGCACGAGGTTCCTCCCGGCGACCAAGTCCCAGCCCAAGGAGATGCTGCCCGTCGTGGACAAGCCCGCCATCCAGTACGTCGTAGAGGAGGCGGTGGAGTCCGGGATAGACGACATCCTGATAATCACCGGCCGGGGCAAGCGCGCCATCGAGGACCACTTCGACCGGGCGGGGGAGCTCGAGCACCACCTCCGGGAGAGCGGCCACCCCGAGTTGCTGGGGGCCCTGGAGGCCATCACCGAGCTCGCCGACCGGGGCCACATACACTACGTCCGCCAGAAGGAGCCCCTGGGCCTGGGCAACGCCATCGCCTGCGCCCGGATGCACGTCGGCCGGGAGCCGTTCGCGGTCCTCCTCGGGGACGACATAATCGACGCCCCCCGGCCGTGCACCCGGCAGCTTTTGGACATTTTCGAGAAAGAGGGGTGCTCCGTCATCGCCGTGGAGCGGGTCCCCCGGGAGAGGCTGGGCTCCTACGGCGTGGTGGCCGTCGAGCCCTCGGACGGGCCGCTCCACGAGGTGCGCGGCCTGGTCGAGAAGCCCGCCCCGGCGAGGGCGCCCTCCGACCTGGCGGTCATGGGCCGCTACGTGCTGACCCCCGCGGTCTTCGGGTGCCTGGACCGGACCGCCCCCGGGAAGCACGGAGAGGTCCAGCTGACGGACGCTCTGGAGCTCCTGCGGAAGAGGGAGCGCATCGTCGCCGTGGAGTTCGAGGGGAGGCGCTACGACATCGGGAAGAAGCTCGACTGGCTCAAGGCCACGGTGGAGCTCGCGCTAAAGCGGCAGGAGTTCGGAGACGAGCTCGTCACCCACCTGGGCGGGCTGCTCGAGGGCATGGGAAGGAGGGCGGGATGGCGGGATGGCGGGAAGGGAGGGGGGCAGGAAGGCAGGAAGGCGGGAAGGCAGGAAGGCAGGAAGGCGGAAAGGGGTGGATCGGGGGCAGGAATGCGCAGAGGGCGTGGAGGCGGGAGGCGATGATAGGGATCCTGGGCGGGGGGCTTGCGGGGCTCAGCGCGGCCTACCACCTGGAGCGGGCCGGGCGGACGGACTACGTCGTGCTGGAGAGGGAGGACCGGCCGGGGGGGCTCTCGCGCTCGTGGTCGGCGAAGGGCTACACGTTCGACTCCGGCCCGCACATCATCTACACCCGCGACGAGTACGCCATGGGGCTTATCCGCACGTTCCTCCGGGGGAACCTGGCGAGGAAGCGCAGGGAGAACTGGATCTGGCTTTGCAGGACCCTGGTCAAGTACCCGTTCGAGACCTTCCTCCACGGGCTGCCGCCGAAGGTCATCATGGATTGCCTGGAGGGCGTCCTCGACGCGCGCAAGTGCGAGCCGGGCACCCGCCCTGCGAACTTCAGGGAGTGGATCCTCCAGACGTTCGGCGAGGGCATCGCAAGGCACTACTTCATCCCCTACAACCAGAAGGTGTGGAAGTACCCCCTCGAGAGGATGGGCATCGACTGGATCCAAGGCCGGGTGCCCAGCCCCGACATCCGGGACATGATGAGGGGCGCGCTCGGCATACAGGACCGGGACTTCGGGCCCAACGCGATGTTCCACTACCCTGTGCGGGGGGGCATCGGCAGCCTGCCGGCGGCGATGGCCGCCACCATCGGGAACCTGCGCACGGGCTGCACCGTGACCGGCATAGCGAGGTCCCCGGGCGGCCTGGACGTGGATTTCCTGTTCCGGGGCAGGGAGAGCTCGATGACCTTCTCCGGGCTCGTCTCCACCATACCGCTGCCCGACCTGGTCCCCCTGATACACGACGCACCCCCGGAGGTGCGCGCCGCGGCGCGCTCACTTGTGTTCACGAGGCTGCTTTGCATGGGCATCGGCGTGGAGCGCGCCGGCATCTCCGACAAGCACTCGATCTACTACCCCGAGAAGGGGCTGCTATTCAACCGCATCAGTTTCCCGATGAACATGGCGCGCTCGACAGCCCCGCGCGGCAAAAGCTCCATCCTGGTCGAGGTCACCTTCCGCAAGGGCGAGCGCCCCGATACTGGGAAGACAGCCGCCCGGATAGTGGACGACCTGCGCTCGGCCGGTGTGCTGGGGCGCAATGACCGTCTCGACCACCGGGAGGTGCGGACCTGCGACCACGGCTACGTCGTTTATGACCTCGACCACCGCAGGAACGTGGACACCATCCACCGCTGGCTCGGGGAGGCGGGCATCCTCCCGGCCGGGCGGTTCGGCGAGTGGGAGTACCACAACATGGACCGGTCCATCCTGAGCGGCCGGCGCGCGGCGGAGGAGGCGCTGCGTCCGCGCGGCCCGGCGGCGCAGTAGGCACGCGGTCTTGGGGCGGGGCGGGCTCATTTCTCGAGCTCGTTCAGGATGTCGTCCAGCGAGAGGGAGCCCTCCGGCTTCTTCGGCTCGGGCCTCTGCTCCTCGGCGGGAGCCGGAGGGGGCGCCGGCGCGGGCGCGCTCGGTGCCTTCGGCCGGGTGTGGGTGGTCTCGAGCTCCTTCTTGAAGTCCTTGAGCATGCCCCACTCGGTCGTGGAATCGATGCCCTTTCCCTCGCCGGCACCGCTCTCGCGGCGCTTGAGGAAAGACGAGATGAAGTCCATGTCCTCCGAGACGCCCGAGGCCGGCGGCGCTTGGGCCGGGCCCTCCGCCGGGGCCCCCGCCCCGGCCGGCATCGCCGTCGGGGCGGGCGGGGAGGGCTCATCGGGCGCGGGCGCGGGTTCGCCGTAGGGTCCCGGTATCGGCTTGTAGAGCTCCGGCTCCCCGGGCTTGCCGGCCGGCGGCGCCGCGGGCCGGGCCGGCCTCGACAGGGTGGGCGCCGGGGGCGGAAGCCTCACCGCTACCGCAAAATCGCCCGCCTGGGGCGCCGCCTGGGCCAGGGTGGCAGGTGCGGGCGCGCCGGAAGCGGGAGCCCCGGCACCTTCCGCCGGCGCCGGCGAGGGCGCCCCGGCGGCCGTGGCAGGGCCCGGCGGGGCCGTCGCGCCCGGCTGGTCCATCGGGGCGACCACGGCCACCTGGACCTCCCTGTACCCGGCCCCGGTGGGCTTCATAGGCTCGGCCTCCGCGGAGGCCGCCGGCTCCGGCGGGGGCAGGTCCGACCTGGCCGCCGTCGGTTCCGCCGCCGCGCCCGGAGGTGGAACCCATCCCGGGCCGCTGGCCGCCGTGCCGCCGGTCGCGGGCGCGCTGTCGACCTCTCCGGGTCCGGGCTCGACGGCGGGCGGTCCGCCGGCCTCGCCGGCCGGCCGTCGGCGACGTGACATTGTGGAGGCCACGGCGGCCCCCCCGACGACGAGCACCAGGAGGACGATGATCACGAAGCCGTACTGTCCGAAAAAGTCCTGCTGGGCGCCGGTGCCCTCGACGAAGAGCGTGAAGTTCAGGTGGGTCCGGGCGTACCCGTCAGAGACCACCACGCTGACCAGGTACCTCCCGGAGAGGGAGGATGCCGGTGTCCAGGTGAGGACACCTGTTTCCGGGTCTATCGACATCCCGCCCGGCTTCGACTCCAGCGTGTAGGTCAGCGGGTCGCCGTCGGAGTCCGACGCCCGGGCGTGGAACGTCCAGGCGCTCCCGGCCCGGACCCTGAGGAGGTCCGGCTTGCCCAGGAATATTGGCGGGTGGTTCGGGCCCGTCACCCTTATTGTGAAGTTGAACAGGGAGAAGCCCTTGTTGTCGGAGACGCGGACGACCACCCCGTGCGTGCCGGTCTCGGTCGCGGCCGGAACCCACTCGAACCGGCCGCCGGGCGAGAGCGTGGCGTTCGGCGGCCCGGTGACCAGGCCGAAGGTCACGGCGTCGCCGTCCGGGTCCGTGGCGGTGAGGTCGTGCCTGTAGGGCAACTGGGCCCGGGCCGTGCCGGGGGGGACAGACGTGACGGCCGGCAGTCCGTTGGCGCCCTCGGAGGAGACGTTGACCGAGAAGCCGTTCCAGACCGTGTCGACCCCGTCGGAGGCGAGCACCCTGAAGGTGACAAATCCCGCCTGGTTCTGGGCCGGGATCCACACGAGCCTTCCGGTGCCCTCGTCGATGGCGGCGCCGGCCGGCGACACCGACGAGAGCGAGAACCTCACCCGGTCCCCGTCCGGGTCCGTGGCGCAGAACGAGCAGGAGTACTCGTACCCGACGGTCGCGCGGGCGGCCGGCGAGCCGGACAGGTGCGGGGGATTGTTCACCGGGCTCGTGGACACCGTGAGCACGTAGCCCTGGGATGCGCTCGCCGTGCCGTCCGACACCACGATGCTGACGTTATGGTAGCCGATGTGGTCGGCCGTCGGTTGCCAGGTGAGCTCGCCCGTGGTCCCCGAGAGCGTCATGCCGCCGGGAGCCTCGTCCAGGATGTACGACAGGCGGTCGCGACGGTCGGGGTCCCGGCCGTCCACGATGTAGATGTAGAGCTCGTTGATTATCGCCCGCAACGGGGGCTGGCTGTCTATCCGGGGCGGGTTGTTGGGGTACGTGACAGGGGTCCATCCGACCTGCAGCGATGAGACGCCGACCGCGCAGGACGTTGCCGAGGAGAACGACAGGGGCACGAGCCGGCTGTCACCCGCATCATTGCGATGGGCGTCCAGGTAGGCGTTCATGGCGGCTTCCAGGTTGCCGGTCCGGACGCCGGTGGTGAATATCCCCAGGTGGGCCCAGTCGGTGCGGCCGTCGGCGCCGACGTCCAGCGAGCAGTCGAGGGGGAATGTCCTGAACGTGTAGGACCGGGCCAGGCCGCCGAGCGCCGGGGTCGTGGTGTGGTCCCCGACGAGCAGGGCCCGGAGCAGGAGGGAGCTCCCCGAGGCATTGGTGGGGACGTCCGGCACCAGGGGGGACCAGGAGGCGCCCCGGTCCACGGAGTACAGGACCGTCACCGTTTTTCCCGAAGAGGAGGGCGAGGCGAGGACCGACGCGAGCTCCTCGCCGGTCTGCAGCGACACGGCGGGGAGGTCGACCTGGCCGCGCCCGCGGAAGTAGTCGAACTCCGCGTTGATACCCGTCAGGACCGGCGTGGAGTCGTTTTGGCCGGTCGCCAGCGTGGCGGTCCACTGCAGGTAGCGGCCCGGCGGGACGGACGCGGGTGTGCCGGTGAGGTTCGTCCAGTGGGAATAGGGGACGGTGCCCGGGGCCGGGCTTGTCCGGACCCGGACCGTGACGCTGGTGTTGGGGGGCGCCCTCGCTGAGGCCGACATCCGCAGGTTGGCCGGGCTCACGCCCAGATCGACGTCGCCGGCGGGAGCGATGGTGCCGTCGGGGAAATGGCCGGCCCGGGCGGAGCCGATGCGCCACACCGTGCCGTTGAGCGCCGAGTAGTACATCGAGTAGTTGCCGGCAGCGGGGTCCTCCGGCGGGACACTGTCCAGGCCGCGGAACACCACCGCCGGGAAGCCCGCGCCCGACCGGTCGAATGCGTTACCGGCCCCGTTGACGATCAGCGGGTTCTGGCCGGTCCTCTGCCAGCCCGTGCCACCGTCGGATACAGCCAGGCCCACCCCTGTGACGGTGGCGTTGAAGCCGGTGTACCACATCCGGTCGCGGCCGTCGGCGGACAGGCGGGACACTCCCCCAGGCAGGACCCCGGCCGAGTCCCAGCTCCCGGCCTGGGGCCCGAGAACGGGGTTGTCCGGGAACGGCGTCCAGGCGATCCCGTCGTCGGAAGTGGCATGACCGATGCTCGTCGCGGTGGAGTTTCGCCCGGCGAACCACATTGAGAGGCCATCCTCCGAGAGCCGGGGGGCGAAGACCCCGCCGGCGCACCAGGTCCCCGGGCCCCCGCCGGCCAGCACCGGGTTGCCCTGGTGCTTGGTCCAGGTGACGCCATCGTCCGACCAGGCATAGCCTATGGCGAACGTGGCCCCGTTGTCGGCCGAGCCGGCGTACCACATCCGGAAGCCGACGGCGTCCCTGACGACATAGGGCCAGTCGACCTGCGATGATTCCCACCCGGTGCCGGCGATCAGAACGGGATTGTCAGGGTGGCGGGTCCAGAGGTTGCCGTCCGGGGAGGTGGCGAGGCCTATCCTCCAGCGCGCGCCGTCGTAGCCGGCGTAGTACATCCAGTACTTCCCGTCGACGAAGAGCACGCACGGGTGGCTGACGCCGGCGTCGTCGAACGTGGAGGCGACGCCGAGGTTGAGGGCCGGGGAGGGCGACTTGGTCCATCTCTCCGGCGAGCGGGCAAGGAGAAGACCGTCCGCACCGGCAGCCAGGTTGGAGCCCGAGCCGGCCCGGTACTCCGAAACGAGGCCGGCGGTCCAGAGGTCCCCGATTCCCCAGCCGGAAAGGCGCGGTGTGGAGGCCGGGTCCGGGGATTCCAGCACGGCCCGGAGCCTCACGGCGGGATGGTCGTCCGGGGAGAGGTTGACGGCCTCGCCGCTCCGGAGGGGGCCGGCCAGCGTCCCGTTGTCGGGCCCCAGGATGTCGAGCCTGATGTCGTCCCCCGCCCCCTGCTCCAGCCAGACCGTCCCGTAGGGCAGCCGCTTGGCGTTCTCGATGAGCGGCGAGGTCAGGGTGGCGCTCCCGCCGAAACCCGCCGTCTCCCGGGCTCCGGGCTGCACCGCCGGGACAGGGTCCAGGAAGGAGACCTGCGAATAACCGGTGGAGGCCAGGACCAGGTCGAACGAAACATCCATCGAGTCGCCAATCGCCCTGGTGGCCGCCGATAGGCGTATGCGCGGGTCGCTCAGGGAGATGTCCACTGCGCCCAGGAGGTTTCCGTCGACATACGCCGTGAATGTGCCCGATGAGTAGACCCCCCTGAACAGTCGCGGCGCCCCCGGGAGATGGGCACTGGTGACGTTGTCCACCGTGGTGCTCCCGGAGACCGTCCTGCCCAGAATGTACTTTGCCGGGTCAAGGAGCGGGACGGCGGCGTCGTACTCTATCCCGAAGTTGACGGCGGTCCGGGCGTCCTGGAACACCGACACGAGGGCCAGATACCCCGTCCCGCTCGCGCCCGAGAGGTTGAGCTCGGCCTGGACCTCGAAGGACCCCGGCAGGGCCTGCGAGTGCTCGAATGACACCCCCTTCCAGAACTCGGAGGTGGAGGTCCCCTGGACCCGGAGGCGCCCTCCGGCGGAGTAGGTCAGGCCGTCGAGGTTGGAGACCGTCCAGCCCGGCGGCAGGCCGCCCGAGCCGAACGTCTCGGCCACGAGGACCTGCTGACCGTACGAGGGAGGGGTGGCCTTCGGGTTGTCGAAGTAGACGTGGAAAGTGGCGCTCGACAGGGCCGAAAGCGCCGGCACCACGAAGATGAGGTCGGCGCCGGTGCACTGCCGGCCGGTGTAGGAGGCGTTCCACACGAACGCCGTGACCTCGGAGCCTGCCTGGTCCGTCACCCGGAGCTCCCGTTTCGGGTCGGAGACGGAGCCGGCCGGAAAATCGATGTGGGCGCACACGGACTCGTTGGTGCGGTCCAGCCCGCCGGTTTCCTGCACGGTCAGCGGGATGCGGTAGGCCCACACACCGCCGCCGGCGGCGGAGAGCGCCGGGTTGGAGTGGGCGATGCGGAAGCCGCCGTCCAGCTCGCCGCCCTGGACAGTGCAGTCGGTCCCGAGGTCCGGGCCGGCCTGGCTGAAGTTCCAGCTCCCGCGGGCAAGCTGCAGTCCGTTGCCGGAGAGCGTCAGGTTCTCGTTTTGGAGGGAAAAGAGGTCCAGGGCGGTGTAGCTCGAGGTGTGGGTGACGCGGCGGTCGGCCGGCGCTATGTCCATGTAGGCTTCCTGGACGGTGGCGTTCCAGGGCAGCGCGAGCGACAGCGAGCGGTTGAAGGAAGGCCTGGGCTCGAGGTGGACCTCGGCTCTGGCGCGGCCGTCCGAGAACGTGGTGAGGGTGCCGTCGGCGCGGCCCTCCGAGGCGGCCAGCGGCACGGTCGGCAGCGATATCATCAGCGCGCACGCGAACACAATCAGGGGAAGGGACCGTGGCATCTTCCTGCACCTGCTTTCAGATAGTTATTGACGTGTTGTATATAAAACGTGTCTGTCGGAACTCGACAGTACAATAATGGAAGGGGAGCGGGCAGCGGGCAGCGGGGGCAACTGGGAGCAGGGAGCGGGGAGCGGGGGGCGACTGGATCCGTTTCGTCACCAGTGCCCGCTGCCCGTTGCCCGCTGCCCCCCGCTGCCCGCTGCCCCTGGCCTATAGCAATGCGAGCGCCAACAACGCCACCAGCAGCGCCGCCATCAGTGAGAGCGCCATGTAGAACATCGTCCGGGAGATGCCCGGGTCGGAGCCGAAGACGATGGGGACTGGGCCTATCAGGACGACCCCGCCGGCGCGGGCGCGAGGGGCTGGGGCCCTCGCGCTGTGGGCAATGGCGCTGGCGGAGCCCTCCGGCGGGCCGCCGGGGCTCTCAGGAGCGGCGTCGGTGCCGTCCGGAGCGCCGCCGGACCCCGGGGCGGGCCCGGTTCCGTCCGGTCCCGCAAGCTCCCAGGGGCCCCGCAGAAGCCCCAGGAAGAGCAGGACCATCCCCCCGAAGAAGCACAGCACGCCCAGCGATGAGAAAAGCCCCGTCCCCCAGAAGAACGGGACGCATATCGCGATGCCGGCGCTACCCTCGCCGCGCAGGACGCTCAGGGCGACCAGGGCGAGGCCCAGGGCGAACAGGCCGGCGGCGGCGGCCGTGAAACGGTTGAGCACGGTCATTATCAAGCACCTCCGGGCTCAAAACCCTTTTGCCCGCCCCCCGGGCGCCCCTCGCCTGCCCGGGCGCTCCCCGGCAGTTCCAAATAGCCCGGAGGGCATCATCGGACCGGAGGACCGCCATGCCCACGCCCCCGGCGCCCGAACCCAGGCTCCGCCGATTGTACATCGAGAACTGCGAGAGGTACTCGGAGTGGCTCATGCTCGAATACCGGCACTGCATCCAGAGCTGGCCGGGCGCGGTGTTCACGAACGTGGGGGACCGGCGTCTCTTCGAGGCCCTCTCGCCGCTGGCCGAGACCCGCCGGTCCAGCCTGTCGCGGCTGGCCTCGTTCGCGCCGCGCAGCACCATCGTCCTGGACCCGGCCGCCAGCGCGCCTCTCACCACGGGAGACCTGGACCGGGCGGGCGCGCTCGTAGTCGGCGGCATCCTGGGCAGCGAGGGATTCACCGGCAAGACCGGCCGGCTGCTCACCGGCCGGCTGGGGTGCCGGGCCAGGAATCTGGGCCCGACCCAGCTTTCCATCGACAGCGCCGTGGTGGTGTGCCGGCTCGTGGCGCTGGGATTGGGGCTGGGCAGGATACGGCTCTCCACCGAGCTCGAGATAGAGCACGGAGACGGCCACAGCACGGTGCTGCCCTACGGGTATCCGGTCCTGGACGGCAAGGTCATATTCACGCCGGGGCTCCGGGAGTACCTGAGGAAGCGCTGAGGCGGCAGGATGCGGGACCGGGGGCGGGTGCAGCGGGTGGAGAACGGGGACCGCGGGAGGCTGGCGATCGCCGTGGCCGTCGTCGCGGTCGGCACCTCGGCCATCCTCATAATGTACGCCTCCTCCGGCCCCCTGACGATCTCGTTCTACCGCCTGCTGTTCACCACCCTGATGCTGGTCCCGTGGGTTCTCCTGTTCGAGCGGGAGGCCCTCGCCAGGCTGCAGCGGGCCGACCTGCTGCGCCTGGCGGCGGTGGGGCTCGTGCTCGCGTTGCATTTCTCGCTCTGGATAGCCTCGGTGAAGCTCACCTCGGTCGCCAACAGCGTGGTGCTCGTCACGACCCACCCGCTCTTCGTGGCCGCGATCTCGGCTACGTTCCTGGGGGAGCGCTCGCCCCGGTACGCCCTGCTGGGCGGCGTGGTGGCCGGGACGGGCGTGCTGGTCATGTTCGCCGGGGACCTCTCCACGGGCGGGCTCCTCGGGGGCGTCCTGGGCGACCTGCTGGCCTTCGGGGGCGCCATCGCCGCCGGGATCTACATCGTCGCCGGACGCTCCGAGCGGAGGAAGCTGCCGACGGGCACATACTGCGTCGTGGTGTACGCCTTCACCGCGCTCTTCCTGCTCCCGGGGGCGTTTTGGGAGTCGCACCTGGTCCCGGCGGCCGCGCTCGACTGGCCGCTCTTCCTGGCGATGGCGGCGGTGCCCGGGATACTGGGGCACACGCTCTACAACTACGCGCTGGGGCACGTCTCCGCATTCGTGGTCTCCGCATCGCTGCTAGGCGAGCCGGTGCTCTCGTCGCTCCTGGCGGCCGTTCTCTTCGTACAGCTGCCGCCGGCATTGAGCATCGTGGGGATCCCGCTCGTCCTCGGCGGGATAGTGCTTGCGGCCTGGGCGTCGGGGAACCGGGCTGCGGGCTGAGCGGCGCCACTGGCCCCGGAGCGCCCGGCGGCGGCAGGGCCGGCGCGCCCTCAGGCCTGGGGCGGCGGCTGGGTGGGCGGCGGCGCCTGGGAGCCGGGAGGCGGCGGCACGGGGGCGGGCAAGGGAGGTGGGGGCGGCGCCTGGGAACCGGGCGGCGGAGGAGGCCCGCCCGCCTGGCCGGGCAAGGGCGGGGCGGGTGGCGGAGGGGCCGGCCGCGGCACCCTGGGCATGTCGGGACGGGGCGGCGGGTTCTCGTACACCGGCGGGGGCACCTTCGCCGATACGGCCGAGGGGGCGGCCGGGGGCTTGCGCCGCATCGCCAGGGCCGCTCCGGCCACGACCAGTATCATCACCACCACGATGGCCGCGACGAGCCATATAGGGATGCCGCCCTCCGCCGGCGTCCCCTTCCTGGGAACGGTCGCCGCCAGGGCCTCCGTGGCGTTGCTCCCTCCCACCGAGTTGCGCGCCAAGACGGCGTAGTAGTACTTCGTGCCGGCCTTGACGGCGGTGTCGACGTACGAGGTGACGTTCCCAAGCGTCGCGAGGGGCGACAGGTTGGCCGCGCTGTCGCCGCGCATCACCACATAGGCCGTCACCGGGCTCCCGCCGTCGTCCAGCGGCGGGCTCCAGGTCACCCTGACCCTGTCATGCGAGGCCGCCACGTTGATGTTTATCGGGGAGCGGGGCTCCCTCGCCACCGTCTCTCCCTCGATCAACACGGTGGAGTTCCAGAGGTTGAGCCAGTCGGTGGGCCGGATCACCATCTTCTGGTACGGGCCGATGGTTATCCCCTTGCGGGTGACGTTGGGCAGCCCCGTGGGCCGGAGGCTCGAGTTCCACACCTCCTCCGATACGACGTTGCCCTGGAACTCCACGTCGAACTGGAAGCCGTGCGGGCCGTTGTTGAAGAACACGAGCGAGTTGAGATCGGCGGAGGCGTTGACCACCGCCTCCGAATCGCCGTACAGGTCGGCGTTCTGTATCTTGTAAACGCGCGTGCGCGGCCGGTCCGGCTCGGTGCCCATCTTCTTGGCCATCGAGAGGTTGTAGACCTTGGTGGCGTCCGAGGTCTTGTACGACATTTGGCCCTGCAGGGGGTTGCCGCCGTCGTAGGTGATGCTGACCGTGTCACGTGTCCCGTCCCTCACGCCGGCGTTCTCGAGGAAGAAGGTGGCGTTGCCGTCGGAGAACTGGGTCCAGTTGTAGGAGCCTTCGGCGATGCCCCTCATCCGGGTGGTGTAGTTGCCCTGCGGAAGGAAATAGCCCATGCCCTGGTAGTCTGGTCCCTCCGACACCGGGATCATCGTGGCGTCGGGTATCTCGGCGGTCCAGGTGCCGTTGTCCTCGATGGCCAGCCGGCGGCCGGCCCCGTCCTCGACGGCCGTGGTCGCCGAGCCCGTTATCCAGTCGAATATGCCCTCTATAGAGAGGGGCAGGCTGCGGTCGCCGTTGACCTTGTCGAACGGGATGAAGACCATGCCCTGGGTGCCGCCCCACCTCGTGCCGCCCTCGTGGACGAACTCCCAGTCCCAGTAGCCGCTCCCCTTCGTGATGAGGATGTAGGGCGGGTGGTTGTCCTCGCCCCCGTGGTTGAGCAGGGCGTACGTGGCGCAGGCCGGGGTCGAGAAGTAGGGACGGTTGCAGTCGTAGACGTAGACCCTTGTATGGGTGGTGTCGATGTCCTCGATGAGGTAGGGGACCATGGCGTGGCCCTCGGCGCCGTCCATTATCGAGACGATTCCATACTCCCCGCGCGCTATTGAATCCCGCATGGAGTCCAGGCAGTTCCTCATGCCGTCCGTGCCCCAGTTGCCGATGTGGTGCGTTATGAAGTAGCCCAGCTGGAGCGACGACATCTGCGAGCCGTGCATGAAGTCTATGCGCCTCTCCGTCCCCCCGGTCAGGGTGAGGTTGGCGGTATGATAGACCCCGGATTGGAGTTCCTGGGGCGCCACGACCCCGTTCTCGAGCTGCAGGCAGGTGGCGCTGTAGCCGTAGCAGCGGCCGTTGCGCGCCAGCCACCAGTAGCCTGCCCCGTAGATTATCGCGGCGAACGGGTCCGGCGCGAAGGGCTGGTCGATCTCGTAGCCCAGGCACTCCCAGCCGTCCCAGGGGGTCCAGTAGGGGATGCCGATGCATATCCAGATGCTGATGGTCACCGCGTCCTCCCCGAAGCAGTCCTTGTAGCAACCGTCGTTCCAGAAGTCCCACGGGTAGGACAGCGAGCTCTTGCCCCGGTTGTCGAATGAAAAGCCCCACCGGTAGCAGAACTCCGGCACCGGGTAGACGGCTATCTCGTCGGCGGTCGAGCACTGGCCGGCGGTGGTCCGGACGGTGATGCGGCCGCTCTTGTGCGGGGGGATGTCGGGCAGCGTGAAGTTGAACCATTGGTCCGGGTCCGGGTTGTCCGGCGTGGGCGCGGTGAGCACCGTGCCGTGGCGGACGTCCCCTATGAGGATCTCCGCCCCCCGGAGGTTGGTGCCCCGTATGCTCAGGTTCATGCCGGGCATTATCCTCGGCGGCCAGAACGAGGTGATGACGGGCGGGCCCGGATTGACCTTCACGGTGACAATGGAGATGTTCTGCAGCATGTCATCCGTGGGCTCCATCCCGTCCCACACCGAAAGCTCGAACATGAAGTACACGACGTAGTCCCGGATGTCGGGGACGAAGGTCGCACGCGCGGTGGTGTCGCCGGACAGGCTGACCAGGAAGCCGGGCGGCCCGGTCTGCCTCCATTTGTAGGTTATTCTGTCCCCGTCCGGGTCGGAGCTCCGGCTGCCGTCCAGGGTGACCCTTGCGCCCTCCATCACCTCCTGGTCCGGCCCGGCGTCGGCCACCGGGCCGCGGTTGAAGGGGATGGTGGTGTAGATGCAGAACGGGTTGACGCTCTGCGAGTACTTCTTGGAGGTGTCGGTCTTGACGAGCTCGATGCGTATCCGGGCCTCCTCGGTGTCGATGAGCGGGGCCGTCCAGGCCTTCGTCGTGGCGGTGTTGGTGGCGTTGAGGATGTTGGCCCAGGTGGAGCCGTTGTCGATGGAGAGGTGGATTTTAAAGGTCGAGATCTCCGAGACGGAGCCGGTGATGCTCCACCGGATGGTGTGGCTCTCCCCCCCTCCGATGATCTGCCCCCGGGGCTCGTCGGGATTGGGGTCCTCGAGGGTCACGGTCTCTATGCTCGGGTCGGGGATGATGGTGCAGAAGCCGTCCGAGATGTCCTCCGCCAGGATGGACCATTCTATGTACGTGACGGAAACGTTGACCAGCACCCTCGTGGAATCGATTCCGGGCGGGACGTTCCATACGTAGCTGAAGCTGTTGGGGGCGCCGGCCGTTATCATCTGCCAGCTGGACCCGCCGTTGGCGGAATAGGCTATCTCCACGCCGGTGAGGACGCCCTCGGGGTCGGGGGCGACCCACTCGATGGTGTAGGGCCTGCCCGCGACCAGCGTCTCCCCGCCGTTGGGTTTCGTCAGCCGCACGATGGGGGACTTGATGTGGATCTCGATGCTGTCGTTGTAGGCGAGCACCGTCCCGGTCTGCGAAAGCGCCCGGACGCGCAACTGGAGGTGGGCCTCCTCGTAGTACGGTGGGTTCCACCAGAGCCCGCCGAGCCTGGGCGAGATGCCGTCGTACCTGCCCCCCAGGTCCTGCCAGGTCGTCCAGGTGGTGTTCTGCTTCGCCCGGAGCTGGAGGTCGACCGACCGGACGGACTGTGTGCCGTCGTAGAGGAACCAGTTCAGCGGATAAAAGCGCGCAGAGCTAACGGAGTCCGGCACCTTGGTGAAGTGGAGCACCACGGCGGGCCGGACGGTGAAGTTGCGGTCGCTCTCGTCGGACGCCTGGAGCAGCGAGAACATGCCCGCGCTCCACCACTCGAGCCTGATGCGCACGGTGGTCGAGTTGAGCGGGAGCGGAACGGTCCAGGTGCGGTCGCCCTTGGCGCCGTTGTCGAACGAGCCGATGTAATTGGGGTAGGTCTCGCCCCCGTTCGTGGAGTAGTAGGCCTTGACGCGCCCGGTGTTCTCCGTGGTGGTCCATTCCAGCGTGACCCGCCTCCCGCCGGAGAATGTCTCCCCGCCGTTGGGGGCGTCCACGGTTATGGTCTCGCCCTTGGCATCGACCGGGAGGACCGGAAGGGTCAGGAGCAGTCCCAGTGCCAGCGCCGCCAGCCGCGCGAAAGAAGCTTTGCGCAATCCCATCCATCTCACCCCGCCGCGCGCCGTATCCACCCGGGGACGGTTACCCGGTGGCCGACGATGCGGCACCCGGTAGATACCCGACCGGCATATTAAGGTTTTACGGGGCCGGCTTGACAATATTTAAGTGTGCGGACGGAATTTCCTCTCGCATGAGATCCGGCTGGACGCTGGCCCTCTGGTTGCTCTTCGTGTCGGCGTCGGCCCTGCCGGCCTCCGCCGAGCTATTCACCGCCGACGTGCACACCACCGTGACCGTCTATGACACCCACTACTGGAGCGGCATAGAGGTGGAGGACGGCGGGTCTGTGACGTACACGGTCAGGCTGCTGAGCGGCGACCTCGTGAACGTGCACCTCATGGACGACGCCCGGGTGGCCCCGTTCCTTTCGGGCTCGGTGGTGCCGACCGTCAACTCGGAGGAGGACACCTCGAGCTCATCGTACACACACTCCTCGGCGGGCAGGTATGCCCTGATGATCGACAACGGGTACGGCGAGAGCGTGTGCAAGGTGGACATCGTCGTTCGCTCTCCCGACTCCTCGTGGGTCGTTTGGGTCTTCGTCGCCCTGGTGATCGTGGTGATCGCGGCGGTGGCGGTCGTGGTGGTCATGCAGCGCCGGAGGCCGGCCGCCCGGCCGCAGGACCAGCCAGGCGGTCCCCAGCAGTACCCGGCACAGCCGGCCCAGTACCCCGCCCAGCCACCCGCGGGGCCGCCCTCTGCCCCCGCGCAACCGGCCCAGTGCAGGTACTGCGACTTCCTGATGCCCGCCGGGACGCAGATTTGTCCGCGGTGCGGTGGGTTCAATTGAGGGCAGGGGGCAGGGTCAAGGGGCAAGGGGACGAACGACGGTCGTCGTCCCCTGACCCTTGCCCCTTGCCCCTTGTATTCGTCGCATTTCGCGCCGCCCGCTCGAACGACGAAACGCTTATGCCGGGCTACGGCGTATCGGCCAGCATGAAATCCACCTGCCTGCCAGCGCTCATCATCATCGGTCTGGCCATGTCCGCGGTCCCAGCCCCCGCCGAGACCTTCGTCAACGAGGTCCACAAGACCGTCCACGTGAGCGGGTACCATTACTTCACCGACATTAAGGTCGGGGCCGGCCAGATGGTCGAGTACAAGGTCAAGGTGAATGACGGCGACGAGGTCTGCGTCAACCTCATAGCCAATTCCTCGCTGAACTCGTTTTTCGGCGGCAGCAGCGTCACGACCTACTGTTCGAACAAGGACGTCAGGGAGGCGGGCAACAGCCATCGGGAGGCGGGCAACTACGCCCTGGTCATCGACAACTATCCGGGCTACAGCACCTGCAAGGTCGACATCTCCGTGCGCGGCGCCGGGTTCCAGTTCACGGACCCGGGCTGCTGCACCGTGGGCGTCATAGTCGGCATCCTGCTGGGAGTATCGGGGGCCCTGTTCTACCGGGGGATGAGGACCCGGCCCATGACCATGCAGCCGCCCATCCAGCCGCGGCCCCTGCAGGCCCAGCCCCCGCCTCCGCCGCCCCAACGGCCCCCGCCCGGCCACTGAGGCCGGGGGGTTTTGGAAAGCGCTCCGGGCCGGGGCCTCAGCGCACGTACCCTTCCTTCTCCGCCATCCTCTGGAGGCGCCTGATGCGCTCCTTCACCGGCGGGTGGGTGGAGAAGAGGCTCACGAACGTGCCGCCGGAAAGGGGCTTGACGATGAACAGCGAGGAGTGCGCCGGGCTGGAGTGGCCGAAGCGCATGGGCCGGCGCTCGTTGGCCGACTCGAGCCGGGAAAGCGCCCGGGCGAGCGCCAGGGGCTTCATCGTGGTCCGGGCGCCGACCCGGTCGGCCTTGTACTCCCGGTTGCGCGAGATCGCGAACTGGACCAGCATGGCGGCGATTGGCGCCGTTATGGCCGCCCCCAGGAGCACCAGCGGGTTGACGTTCTGGCGCCGGCCCCCGAACATCGCCTGGTAGATGACCACCCGCGCTATGATGGAGATTATCGCCGCGGCCGAGGACACCACGGTCATGACCAGTATGTCGCGGTTTTGGACGTGGGCCATCTCGTGGCCTATCACGCCCTCCATCTCCTCGTCGTCAAGGGTGTTCAGGAGGCCCTCGGTGACCGCCACCACGGCGTGCTCCGGGTCGCGGCCGGTGGCGAAGGCGTTGGGCGTCTGGGAGGGCACTATCGCCAGCCGGGGCATGGGGAGGTTGGCCTGGGTCGCGATACGCTGGACTGTCCGGGCCAGCCTCGGCGCGGACCGCTCGTCGACGATGCGGGCCTCGTAGGCCGAAAGCACCATCCGGTCCGAGAAGAAGTAGGTGATGATGTTGAAGAGCAGGAGGACGGGCACCATTATCGCCAGGACCCAGTAGTAGCCGCTCCCCGGCGGTATGTACCCGGCCCAGAGCAGCGCGTAGAAGATGCCGTAGGCTATGCCGATGAACACGAACCACAGCAGGGCGAAGACGAGGAATACCTTGAGCCTGGCTCCCATCGGACATACCTATTCAGGTAACGTATATAAGGATTTTGAGTAATCCCGCCCGATTCCGTACGGCCAAGATATATCTTTCCCCACCCGCATGGAGGGCGGGGGAGCCATGCCGAAGGGTCCATCGAGGCGGGTCCGGGAGATGCTGATGACCGCCGCCCGGCGGGCCGCCGGCAACGCCCACTCGCCCTGCTCGGGCATCCGGGTCGGGGCGGCGGTGCTGACGGGCCACGAGCGCGTCTTCGTGGGCTGCAACGTGGAGAACGCCTCGCTGGGGCTCACCACCTGCGCCGAGCGCGTGGCCATCCAGAGCGCGGTGGCCGCTGGCGAGAAGGAGCTCGTGGCGGTGGCGGTGTTCTCCCCGGAAATCGAGGGCATCACGCCCTGCGGCGCCTGCCGGCAGGTGATGGCCGAGTTCCGGGCCCCGGCCCCGCCGGGGCTTCTGGTACTGGTGCAGGGGAAGAGGGGGACGGAGGCGATACCGCTCTCGAAGCTCCTTCCGAGGGCGTTCACCGGGAGCAAGGGGGGTGGGGGCTGATTTGTAGCCCCCACGACAACAAAACCCTTATTATACCCCGATTCTTTGGGGCCCACGAAGGTAGGATGATGAAGCGCTTCGTTACCAGCGAGTCCGTCACCGAGGGGCACCCCGACAAGATCTGCGACCAGATATCCGATGCAGTCCTCGACGCGATCATCAAAGACGACCCGGACGCCCGCGTGGCCTGCGAGACCATGACGACCACGGGCCTCGTGACCATCGTGGGCGAGATAACCACCAGGACCTACGTCGACTTCCAAAAGCTCGTCCGCGACACCATCCGGGAGATCGGCTACACCAAGTCCGACTACGGCCTTTCGTGGGAATACTGCTCCGTCCTGGTCTCCATCCACGAGCAGAGCCATGACATCGCCCTGGGCGTGGACGAGGCCAAGGGGCACGAGCAGGGCGCCGGCGACCAGGGCATGATGTACGGCTACGCCTGCAACGAGACCCCCCAGCTCATGCCGCTTCCGATAATGCTCGCCCACGGCCTGACGCGGAGGCTCTCCGAGGTGCGCAAGCGCAGGGTGCTCCCCTACATCCGGCCCGACGGGAAGTCCCAGGTCACGGTGGAGTACGACAGCGGCAAGCCCAAGCGGGTGGACGTCATCGTCATCGCCGCCCAGCACGACCCGGACATCCCCCGGGAGCAGATAATCAAGGACCTGCGCCACGAGGTCATCGAGCCCGTCTGCGGCAAGTGGATGGACGAGAAGACCAAGGTGCACATAAACTCCACCGGCCGCTTCGTGGTCGGGGGCCCGCAGGGCGACTCGGGCGTCACCGGGCGCAAGATAATCGTGGACACCTACGGCTCGGTCGGCCGCCACGGCGGGGGAGCGTTCTCCGGGAAGGACCCGAGCAAGGTGGACCGCTCGGCCGCCTACTACGCCCGCTACATGGCCAAAAACATCGTGGCCGCGGGAATCGCCGACCGCGTCGAGATCCAGCTCTCGTACACGATCGGCGTGGCGGAGCCCACGAGCATCTACGTCGACACCTTCGGGACCGGCAAGATCCCCGACGAGAAGATAGAGCAGCTCCTGCGCAAGCACTTCAAGGCCTCCCCCAAGAACATGATAGAGGAGCTCAAGCTCAAGCGGCCCATATTCCGCAAGACCGCCTCCGGCGGCCACTTCGGGCGCGAGGACGACCCGGACTTCACCTGGGAGCGCACGGACAAGGCGAAGCTCCTGCGCCGGGACGCCGGGCTCAAGTGAAGCGGCCCTTCGCGATTGGCAAGGCCGTTTCACCCATCGGTCAGAGGGCCCGTCCGGGAAATAGCTTTATTACGGGCCAGGCAAATGCATTTCCCGGTTGACCGAGGCGCCCGGGAAAGTGATATTCGTATCGAAGCCGCCGAGGCTCATCCAGGGCATGTTATTGGGCATATTGGGCATGATGATGATCGCACTCGGCATTCTGGGCGCGGTCTTTCAAAGACCGGATGCGCCACCCGAGATCAGGTCGCTCATCCTGGTCGCCGTCCCTTTGGCCATATTGAGCGCCACTCTGAACATATTCGCCTTTCTGGTGTTCCGGCGGGCGGTCATCCATGAAAAAGGACGGTGCAGGTCAAATTGCTGCCCTTCGATGAAGGGGTCCGGCCCAGGGACCTGCCGGGGCTTTGGAAAAAGATGCAGCTTGAATCTTGAATGCGCTCAGCGCTCGGCCTGGTCGGCCTCCGCCTGCTCCCGGACGGCCCGGCCGCCGCGCTTAGCCATGAGACGCGACGTGACCACCGCCGCCAAGACCGCCGCGGCGGCGCCCACGGCGATGAGGGCCACCGGGGGCTCCTCCCCCGCAGGCGCCGGCGGCCCCGCCTCCTTGTAGACCTCGACCGTCAGGCTGGCCTCGGCCGAGGCGCCCTCGTCGTCCGTGACCTTGACGCTCACCGTGTAGTTGCCGGGCGCCTCGTACACCCGGCTCGTGTTCTGGCCGGTCCCGGTGGAGAGGTCCCCGAATCTCCACTCGTACTTCATCGTCCGGATGTCGCTTTCCGTGTCCCGGGCCTCGGCGCTGAAGTTGAAGCGCGTCCCGACCGGCCCGCGCGCGCGGTCCGCCGAGACGTTGACGGTCGGCGCCACGTTGGAGGCCCTGACCGTCAGCTCAGCGGTGGAGGTCGCCCCGTCGTTGTCGGTCACGGTGAGGACCACCGAATAGGTCCTCTGCTTGGTGTAGGAGTGCTCCGCCGCCGGCCCCCGGCCGGCCTTCCCGTCCCCGAAGTCCCAGGAGAACGACAGCGAGCCCAGGTCCGAGGGGGTGTCCGAGCTGCCGGAGGCGTTGAACACCACGGGCGTGTCCTCGTCCACCGTGGTCCTGGAGGCCTTCGCCCTCGCCACCGGCGGGAGGTTGTCGACAGTCACCTCGAAACCCGCCCGGGACTCGGCCCCGTCGTCGTCGCGGACTACCAGGGCGCCCCGGTACAGGCCCTGCTGCGCGTAGGAGTGCGAGGCCGGCGCCTCCGGTGACCAGCCGGACTGGTTCCCGTCGCCGAAGTCCCAGCGGTAGAGCAGCGAGCGCGCGTCCGTGGGGGTGTCCCGGCCGGTGCCGTCGAAGAGCACCTCGGCGTCCTCGTCGGCCCGCTGGTCGCCGGTGGTGGCGGTGCACGTGGGCGGCAGGTTGCGCACCGACACGTCCATGGTCGCGTTGGCGGTGGCGCCGTCGTTGTCACGGACGAAGAGCACCGCGGTGTAGTTGCCGGACCTCGTGTAGGTGTGGACCGTCGTCGGGTCGGGCATCCAGTCCGTGGTGTTGCCGTCGCCGAGGTCCCAGCGGAAGGCGAGTGTCCCGATGTCCGAGGGGGTGTCGGTCCCCGTCCCCGTCAGGGTGAGCGGCGAGTCCTCGTCCGTCCTCACCGACGGGAACTCGACGGTCCCGGAAGGCGGGAGGTTGGCGACCGTGATGTCTATCGAGGCGGAGGCGGTGGCCTTGTCGTCGTCCGTCACGGTCAGGGTCGCCCCGTAGACGCCAGACCTCGTGTAGGTGTGCTTCCACCCGGGCCCGACCAGGACGGGGGACCGTTCCGTCCCGTCGCCGAAGTCCCACTGGTAGCGCAGGAACGGCCGGTCGGGCCCGGTGTCGCTCCCGGAGCCGTCGAACTGGAGCGGGGTGTCCTCGACGGCGAGGTCGCCCATCGAGATCGCAACGGTGGGCGGCAGGTTGAGCACCGTTACCGCTATCGTGTCGTTGGAGGTGCCGTTCTCGTCGTCTCGGACGGAGAGGGTGGCGCTGTAGGCGCCGCTCTGGTTGAAGGAGCGGACGGCGAGCGGGGACGGCTGCCAGCCCGTGGTCCAGCCGTCGTTGAAGGTCCATTTGTAGGTGAGGTTTGGGACGTCGCAGGCCGCCCCCGTGCTGGCGCTCCCGTCGAATGTGGTGGGTTCCGTCTCGTTGGCTGTCCGGTCGCCGCCGGCGTTCGCGGTCGGGGGCACATCGGTGGCGACGATGTAAAGGCTCTCCCAGTCGCCCAGCTTTCCGGCGGCGTCCATCACCTTGAGCGACGGGTAGAAGCGGCCGGGCCGGGGCATCGATACCGTCACCGGCTGGTAGCTGTTCCGGACGAGGTCGAACCTCCCGTCGCCCTCGAGGTCCCAAAGGAACCTCGAGGGGGAGCCGGTGAAAGTGGCGGCCAGGGTGACCTCCTCCCCCTCCGCCGGCGTCTGGCCGGTGGAGGTGAGCGAGAGGATCTTGGGGCCCGAGCCGTCCTCGACGACATTTATCGTCTGGTCCAGCAAGACCCCGGTGATGTTCTGGACGATGCCGCTGGGCCAGCGTATCTCGACCGTCACGGTCCCGGTGTAGGCCCCGAACCCGAACATCTGCGTGAGGGAGTTCTGGTGGGCGTGCCCGCCCGTGCCGCCCTCGACCTCGCGTATCTGGGCGCGGGCGCCGTCCGTGACGGTGACGCGGGCCCCGATTCCCGCCCGGTTGCTCACCGTGCCGGAAAGATGCACCTTGAGCCAGTGGTTCTTCGTCCCCTCGTTTTTGAAAAGGTGGCACTCGCGCGGGCCCTGGTACGGGTAGGTGCCCTCGGTGATGTGGTCCGGCTGGCCGTCGTTGTTGTAGTCGGCCCAGGCGCAGCCGATGCCCGCCCAGACGCGAATGCCGGCGTCCAGGCCGACGTCGGTGAATGTGCCGTCCCCGTCGTTGCGCCATAGGTGCGAGTAAGCCCACGAGTGGTAGCCCTTGACCTCCGGGACGTAGAGGTCCAGCCAGCCGTCGTTGTCGAAGTCGCACCAGGCCCCGCCGAAGGTGTCGTCGTCGCGCCACTGGCTCTCCTGGACGGTGCCGTCGGGGATGTTGGGCATGCCGGCGCGCTCCTTGTAGTCCTCGAAGACATAGGGGAACCCGAGGTTCCGGAGGAGCATCGGGTTGTCGCAGATGACGGCGCGCTGGGTGCTGCCGGTGTCCTTGTGGGCGAGGTTTCCCACCCACAGATCGAGCAGGCCGTCGTTGTCGTAGTCGCCCCAGCAGGAGCCGGCCGTGTGCCCGTAGTACGGCCCGGAGCCGTCGAGCGGGTAGTGGTCCGGGTCCCCGGATGTGTTGGTCTCGTCGCCCAGGTTGGTGAACGTGCCGTCGTGGTCGTTGTGCCAAAGATCGTTTTGGCCCAAAAGGTAGTTCCCGGCGTAGATGTCGGGCCAGCCGTCGTTGTTGTAGTCGGCGCAGCCCACCCCCATGCCGGCGTTGGGCCGGCCGGTGACCGGGTTGCGGTCGACGATGCCCGCCGCGGCGGTGGTCTGGGCGAAGGTGCCGTCGCGGTTGTTTCGCCACAGCACGTCGGCGTAGCAGGTGCCGGCGGCGTCGCGCCAGTTCATCACGTAGATGTCAAGGAAGCCGTCGCGGTCGTAGTCCGTCCAGGCCGGCGCGAGAGAGGGCCTCAGGCCGTCGTCCATGCCGCCCGCCGCCACCGAGACGTTGGTGAAGTTCCATCCCGGGGGGCCGTTGTTGCGCCAAAGCGAGTCGCGCTGGCTCTCGTCCTGGCCGCAGCAGAAGAAGTCGAGGTAGCCGTCGTTGTTGTAGTCGCCCCAGACCGAGTAGCCGTAGGCGCTGCCGAGGCCGGCGGCCTTGCTCACGTCCGAGAAGGTGTACCCGGGCGGTCCGCTGTTGCGGAAGAGCCTCCGGCCCTTGACGAGCAGGTCCTCGCAGCCGTCGTTGTCGTAGTCGCCCCAGGCGTAGGAGTCCGCAAGCAGGCCTCCCAGGCCGGCGGAGACCGTGACGTTGGTGAAGACGGCGGGGGAGGGACGGGAAACCGCCGGCGGCGGTACCGCGGGCGCGCCGGCCTCTAGCGCCGGGAGGGGCACGGCGGGCAGGCAGACCAGCAGGGCGAAAGAGACGGCGAGCAGGCGGTTCATCGGCATCCCCGCGATGCTATCGATTGCGGGATGATATATGTTTTGGAGAAGGGGGGTCCCGGATGGAAGCAAAGGATTATTAATCCCTGTCGCCCTGTGGGGCTGGATGATTCATCCAGCCCATTGGGGAAGCCGCCCGAGAACGCATTGCAACGCCCGCCTGGCGACATTCCTGACCGCGCTCCTCCTCCTGGCGGGGATTCCTCCGGCGTCTGCGGCCACCGGCGGCGACCCCCAGGCGAGGGCCGCCGTGCTGATCTTTCTGGACGATTCGGACTACCACTGGGCCGATGTCGGTCTGGGAACGGACCCCTCCGCCCTGTGCGCCACGGTCTCGGCCTGCGGGCAGCTGGGCATCGCCCTGAACTACTCGATGAGCCAGTGGGGCGCGTTCGTGACCGGGATAGGCGGGCTGAAGGCGCCGGAGGACTTCTCGTGGTGGTGGTACCTGCTTCTCTGGAACGGCACGAAGGGCGCCTGGCAGGAGGCGCCGGTCGGGGCGGGCGACCTCCGGCTCTCGGCGGGTGACAGCATCTGCTGGTGCCCCAACTCGTCGGCGCCGCCGGTGCCCAACCCGGTGACGAGGTACCCGTGGCCGTGCTTCCGGGGGAACCTCAAAAACAGCGGCATCGCCCCCGGGAACACCACCGTTTTGGACGACCTGAAATGGACCGCCGACCTGGCCAACGGGCCCGTGGACACCACGCCTGCGATCGCCGGCGGCCGCGTCTTCGTCTCGACGGGCGGGATATACAACTGGACCACGATGAGCTACGACCAGCCTCCGCACCTCTACGCGCTGAACGCCACGACGGGGGAACGGCTCTGGTCCGCCCAGACCTCGGCGGCCGGCTGGCAGGTCTCCTCGCCGGCGGTGCGCAACGGCCGTGTTATAGTAGGCACATCGGACGGGAAGGTGCTGGCGTTCTCGGTTGAGACGGGAACGCCCCTTTGGTCGTTCTCGACCGGGCCCAGCCCCACGGGCGTCACCGCCTCGCCGGTGGTTACGGCGGGCGCCATCCATATCGCCGCCGGCGACGGCAACCTCTATGCAATATCGCATGACGGCAAGCAGATGTGGAGCTTTCCGCTGGGCGGGCCGGCCTACATGTCGACGCCCGCGTTGTGGGACGGGAAACTGTTCGCGGGCACGGACAACGGGACGTTCTGGTGCCTGGGGCTCAACGGGACGCCGGTCTGGAATCTGACGGTGGACGGGAAGATCCGCTGTTCCCCCGTGATAGCTTCGGGCAAGGTCTACATCATCGCCACCATCTATGAAGGCTGGAATGCCAAACGGAGTCTCTTGCACCTGCGCTACTGCACCAACGGGAGCCAGTCGTCGGCCCCGGTAGTTCTTCCCGCGACCACTTCGAGCCCGGTGGTCTTTGGTGGCCAGATATATGTCGGGGACAATTCCGGGCTCCGGGTGTACATGGCGGACGGTGCTCAGATCCGGGTGACCCCCACAGAGGGGCCGGTCCAGGCATCCCCCGTCATACATGGAGGCGAGCTATTCTTTTTGGAGAATTCATGCAACGGTACGCTTCATGTCATTGGCGCTGACACGCGAGGGGAAAACAGTGGAAGAGCTTTCTGGAACTTCACGCCTGAACCGCGCCAGTATATCCTCGGCTCTCCGGCAATAACGGACGGCTTCCTGTTCTTCGGCTCGGACAACGGGAGGGTCTACTGCCTCGGCGGCCCCGGGGCGGACGCCACCGGGCCGTCCGGGGAGAGACAGCCATTCCAGGCGTCGGCGGCCTTCATCGCGACCGGTCTTTTGATGGTGGCGGTGCTGGCCGTCGCGGTCGTCGCCCGCCGGCGCAGGGGCGCCAGGGGGCCCCGATGAACCGGAGCGCCCTCGCCCTCGCCGCCGTCGTCGCCGGCTCCGTGCTTGTGGCGGCCCTGCTCGTCCTGGCGGTGCCCTGGAGCCCGCCGGAGAAGAAGGGCCCGGCGGTCGTGTCGGTGGTCATAGACTTCGGCGGCCGGGCGCCCGCCGAGAGCGGGCCCGGGACGGCCGCGCCCTGGAACGTCTCGGTCCGTTTGAACAACGGGACGGTGTTCTCCGCCCTCGAGAAGGCCGCCTCCTCGGCGAACTTCACATTCAAGTCCGACTGGTACCCCAACTTCCGCTCCCACCGCGTGACCGAGATAGCGGGCGTGCGCGACGGGACGGACAACCGCTTCTGGCAGTTCCACGTCAACGGCGTCTACGTCGGCACCGGGGCCGACAACACGGCGCTCTCGGACGGCGACACGGTGCGATGGGAGTTCAGGAGCGCTTTGCAATGATACGAATGGGCAGCGGGCAGCGGGGAACGGCAGGGTGCAGGGGGCGGGGTGCAGGGGGCGGGGAAGAGGATGCATGGGTTGAGGGGGGAAAGGGGTCTGAAAGCTAGATACCCCGGACTTCAGTCCGGGGTATTTCACCATAGGGAAGCGTGGAAGCCCCGCACTCCAGTGCGGGGATGAGGAAAAAACGGATAAATATGGAAAAGGATACGGAGGCGGTAGATATGTCTGAGAAGTACTGGAAGATGCTGGGTGCGGTGGCTCTGATCGTCCTGGGCGTGGTGGGAAGGCTGGCCCTGAAGCCCTTCGTCCCCGCCGGGAACGCCCTAATCGCGTTCGACCTGTTCGCGGTGATAGGCATCCTGGCGGTCCTCTCGGGGCTGCTCCTGGGCGGGTACTACTCGCTCGCGGTCCCGCTCTCGGCGATGGCGGTGTCCGATGCTATACTGGGCAACGGCCTGATTCTCGTTTTCACCTGGTCCGGGTTCGCCCTGATGGGCTATCTCGGGCTCCGGGCGCGCCAGTCCCGGGCCCCGACCGCGACCTTCGGCCTCCGGCTCACCGGCATCGGCGTCGCCGGCATCCTGGCGTTCGATGTCTGGACGAACGTGGGTTGGTGGCTTGTCAGCCCCATGTACCCCCACACGCTGGCGGGGCTGGGGGCCTGCTTCGCCATGGCGACGCCCTTCATCGTCGGGCACCTTCTCACCACCGCGGCGCTGCTCCCGACGGTCTCCCTGGCGGCCCTGTACACCGTCGAGAACCGGGCGCGGCTCGTGGCGGCCGTCCGGGCCCGGCTGGGAATGCCCGTTACGGCCTGAGCGCCCGTGCGGGTGACCGATGGGCGTCGACCTCTCCGAGCTGGTCCCGAAGCAGCCCAAGCTCATCCGGGACTTTTCGGGGCAGACGGTGGCGGTCGACGCCTACAACACCATCTACCAGTTCCTGGCGATAATCCGCCAGCCCGACGGGTCGCCCCTGATGGATTCCCGAAAGAGGGTGACCTCCCACCTCTCCGGCCTGCTCTACCGCAACTTGAACCTGCTCGAGGCCGGCATCCGGCCGGTGTACGTCTTCGACGGGAAGCCCCACGAGCTCAAGAAGGGCACCATAGAGGAGCGGGCGGCGATAAAGGAGAAGGCGCAGGCGGAGTACGAGGCGGCGCTGGCCGAGGGCGACCTGGAGAGGGCGCGCTCGAAGGCCCAGCAGACCTCCCGCATCACGAAGGACATGGTGGAGGAGGCAAAGAGGCTCCTTGGGCTCATCGGGATACCGGTCGTGCAGGCGCCCATGGACGGCGAGGGCGAGGCGGCCTTCCTCGTGCAGAGGGGGCACGCCTCGGCGGTGGCGTCGCAGGACTTCGATTCGCTTCTCTTCGGCTCGCCCGTCCTGGTGCGCAACCTGACCGTAACGGGAAGGCGCAAGCTCCCGCGCAAGCAGGTCTACATCAACGTCGAGCCCGAGAGGATGGAGCTTCCGGCCGTGCTGTCGGCGCTCTCCCTCACCCGGGAGCAGCTCGTGGAGATGTGCATCCTGATGGGCACGGACTTCAACGAGGGCATCCGGGGCATCGGCCCGAAGAAGGCCCAAAAGCTCATGTCGGAGCACGGGACCCTCGAGAGGGTCATCGCCGCGAAGAACTACGACATCCCTCAGTGGCAGGAGGTCCGGCGGATATTCCTGGAGCCGGCCGTGGAGGACCCGGGGCCGCCCGCGTTCGGCGAGCCTCAGGTGGAAAGGATCGTCGACCTCCTCGTCGGCGAGCACGATTTTTCCAAGGAGCGGGTGGAGAGCCCGCTCAGGCGCCTGGTCGAAATGCGCAAGGAGCAGAAGAGGCAGGGCTCCCAGCTCCGGCTGGACAAGTGGTTCTAGAAGGCGCAAGGCGCGAGGCGCAGGGCGCAAGGCGCAGGGCGCAAGGCTTGACCGCAGGCGAGCAACGCTCGCCTAGGCAAGGACGACCGAAGGTCGTCCGGGGGCGCAAGGGTGAAGGCGCACGGGACAAGGGGATTTGCGGGCCGGATGGCTTCCCTTCCCCCGAACCCTTGACACCTGATCCTCGACCCTTGTGCCCTGTCCCTTCGCCCCTTGCGCCTTGCGCCCTGCGCCTTGCGCCTTCCCCTCATTTCTTCTTCTTCTTGTCCAGGCTCTCGGCGAAGAGGCTGTCGAGGATCGCCTTGACGTCCAGGAGGCGCTGGGTGGTGCCGTCCCAGCTGACCAAGACGTTCTCGAAGCCCTCGGTGATGTCCTCCAGGGCCTGGCGCATGCGCCCCCGGAGGTCGGGGGGCTCCGGCCCTGAGACGAGCACCGCCAGGTAGCACACCGGGCCGTACTCGAGAAGGATCTTCCAGTTCCCGTACGGGATCTCCGAGATGGACGCCGTCTGGAGGGAGGAGGTGCTCTCGCCCACCCGGCGCCGGACCTCCTCGAGGTACTGGGCGAGCAGGGTGTCGTCGACGTCGGGCTGGCCCCTCTGGGACAGGTGCATCATGAAGCGGTTGTCCCGGTAGAGGAGCAATATCTCCTCGATCACCCCGCGGAGCCTCTGCTTCTCCTCGGGGATGAGCATCCCCACGTGCCTCTTGAGGACCCGGAGGGTGCCGGTGTCGCCGTCCCAGTCGTCGAGGATGTGCATGTACCTGTCGTGTATGCCGGAAAGGAGGGTCCTCATGTTGTGCCGCAGGGTCGGCGGCTCCACGCCCGACAGGACGACCGCGAGGTTCGCGCGCGGCCCGTTCTCCATGAGTATCTTGAGGTTGCCGTACTTGAGCTCGTTGAGGTGCCCGCTCTCCTCCGAAAACGAGTCCTTGACGAAGTTCTGGACCGCGGTGAGCATGCCGGTGAGCACGTCCTTGTCCATGTCGGGCTTCAGGCGCCGGGTGTTGTGCACGATGAGCCGCCCGTCCTTGTAGATGAGGAAGACCTCCTCTATCGTGTAGTTCCTCATGAGCCGCAGCTGCTCCCGCTTCACGAAGTCGGAGACGTAGCGCCGCTTCAGTATGACGAGGGTCAGGGCCCAGGCCAGGTTGTAGGCGAAGAAGAGGAGGCTGAAGAAGACCAGGTTCCCGAACATGGCGCGCGAGAGCTCGTTTCTCACCTCGTAGTGGACCGACGCCGAGGTGTTCCCCGGGTTGAAGATGACCAGCGCCAGCTGCTCGCGGTACATCCGGGGGGAGTCCAGGGTGATCGCGGCGGAGCGGGTGTATTCCGACAGCCAGATGAGCGTCCGGTTGGCCTCCGGGTCGGTGACGCAGAAGCCGGCGTCCTCGAGCCTCTGGAAGTCGCGCTCCCGAACGACCATCACCGTGACCTCGCGGTCGCTTTGGACGCTCACCGGGCCGACGAAGGAGAACTCCAGCGGGTCCGACGGGGCGAAGTTGACGCGATAGGAGGAGTTGTCCTCCACCCTCTCGTCGCCGGCGGAGGTGCCCAGGTCCTCGAGGACCCCGACCACCACCGGGTTGACGAAGAGTATCCCGATGATGAGCGCCACTGCCGCGATGGGCCGGGCGTTCGACAGGAAGTCCTCGCAGCGCCAGACGCGAATCTTGGGGTCGGGCTGCCAGAGGAGCTCCAGGGCGTCCATCGCAACGATGGCGATGTTGAATATCACGAGGAAATAGAGCAGCGGCAGGAGCACGGCCGAGAAGTCGAGATGGAAGGGGGCTCCCGTGGGCCCGGACTCCCGCACGGACTGGAGGATCCCTATCAGCATGAACACGAATAAGATGATATTGACGTACCTGGAGTAGGTGCGAAGGCGGAAGACTCGGTCCTCGCGCTCCAGCCCCGCCTGAAAGCCCCCGGCCATGGTCTTTGACCCCGCCCCCATCTCCCCGCGCGACCCCGGCATATGTAAAGGAAGTGAAGTCTAATAATAGTGACGGTGACCGGCCGGTGCGGTTTGCGCGCCGGGCGAAATCTAATTATCCGCAAAGGTCGTTCCCGTGCCGGCGGTAGGGGCCCATGGCGCGCATCCTCTTCGACGATTCCCACGGCGAGAACCTGGTAATGGAGGAGGGCTCTGGCTCGGCGCTCTCCAAGCTCTCCGGAGCGCTGCGCGCCGCGGGCCACGCCCTCAACCTCATACACCGGGAGCAGGACTTCTGCCCCCCGACGCTCCAGGGGGCCGACATCCTGGTGATAGCGTTCCCCTCCCGGCGCTTCTCCGACCGCGACGTCGGGGCGATCCTCGGCTTCGTGGAGAAGGGCGGCGGCCTTCTCCTGACGGGCGAGTGGGGCAACCTCCACGGAAGCGCCGACATCCTCAACACGGTCTCCCAGTGCTTCAAGGTGGTGTTCAACAAGGACCGCATAACCGACCAGCGCAACATCCACGAGGAGGAGGTGCGCGTCATGGGCCAGAGGGTCGGGATGCGCAAGGAGCCCACCTACGCCATGATTCGCCGGTTCCGCTCCCACCCGATAACCCGGGACATAAGCGAGGTGGGCCACATCTCCGGCTGCTCCCTGAGCGCCCCCAAGCATTCGGTGCTGGCCTGGTCCGACGAGCAGTCGTTCTCCGACCTGGACGGCGACGGCGAGCTGGACCCCGACGAGCTGGTGGGCTCTTTCGCCACGGCCGTGACGCCCGAGCTCAAGCGCGGACGGGTGGTGTGCATCGGCGACACGAGCATCCTCACCGACCGCTACTTCGACCAGGCCGACAACCGGGCGTTCCTGCTCAACACCGTCCACTGGCTCGCCGGAAGGCTCTGAGGTGGGCCCCCGGCCCCGCCGATGGACGAGACGGACCCCTTCCGCAACGACTTCGCGACGATGCTCCACGTGCTCGGCGCCCAGGCCACTGACTCCTTCCTGGAGCTCAAGCGCAAGGAGTGGCGCAGCTTCAGCGGCTCAGTCACCACTTGGGAGCACGCGATGTACTTCCATGTCTGACGACGCCGCGCGGTTGATTGGGGGGACGTGTTGGTGCTGTTGGTTAGGGGGACGTGTTGGTCCTGTTGGTCAAGGGGGACGACGATGGGAAGCGGAAGCCCTTTTGAGTATCATGTCCCTTGCCAATTCCATCAAATTCAGTCAAGAAATATCAACAGTACGTCATCCTACTCAATCGTATTGATACACCCCCGTACCAATTTCATCAATACGTCCCCCCAACCAATCGCACCAACACGTCCCCCGAACCGATATGACCAACCGTCCCGGACCTGCGGTTTAAGGTTTTCCAAGAACCCCCATATACTGATTACGCATATGGTATGGGGAACAGCAAATGGTCAGCGCCACCCAGCGGAAGAACCTAGAGAAGATAAAGTGGGCCAGGATATCGATTTGGTCCAACACTGCCCTTACAGTGCTCAAGCTCGTGGTGGGGCTGGCGATGTTCTCGGTCTCGGTGCTCTCCGAGGCCATCCACTCGGGGATGGACCTTCTGGCGGCGGTCATCGCCAATGTGGCGGTCATGATCAGCGCCCGACCCCCGGACAAGGAGCACGCCTACGGGCACGGCAAGTACGAGAACCTCTCGGCGGTCGCCGAGGCCATCCTGATATTCATCGCGGCGGCCATTATTATTATAGAATCGATTCGCAAGATCCTGGACCCGGCCGAGATAGGCTATCTCAACGCCGGCATCGCCGTGATGGGCATATCGGCCCTGGTCAACATCGCCGTCTCCCGCAAGCTGTGGAAGGTGGCAAGGGCAACTGAGTCGGCCGCCCTGGAGGCGGACGCCCTGCACCTCAGCACGGACGTCTGGACATCGGTGGGGGTGATGCTCGGGCTCGTGCTCATCCGGTTCACCGGCCTGCAGATACTCGACCCCCTCATCGCGATAGTGGTCGCCCTGGCCATCATCCACGCCGGGTGGGAGCTCGTGCGCAGGAGCGCCCGGGACCTGGCCGACACCAGCCTGCCGGAGCCCGAGCTCGAAAAGATACGGTTGGTCGTCGCCCGGCACCGGGACAGGTACGTCGAGTTCCACGGCCTGCGGGCCAGGCGGGCGGGGGCCCAGCGCCATATCGACCTCCACCTGGTGCTCGCCCGCGACACCCATGTCGAGGACGCCCATGACCTGTGCGACCTCGTCGAGAAGGAGATCGAAAAAGATATCGACGGCTCGGAGGTCATGGTCCACATCGAGCCCTGCGCCCGCCGCTGCGAACTGTGCGCCACCCGGCCGGGCTGCAAGGCGGCGATGGAGGACTCCCTCTCGGGCGGGCTGGCCGAGGGGGACTGGAAGGTCATAAGCCGCGCGCTGGAGCGCCACCGCGGGAGCTTCGCCGGCTACGGGAACCTCAGGATGCGCCGCGAAGGCAAGCTCCGGCGCCTCAAGCTCGAGCTCGAGGTGGCCCGCCACGCCAGCATCGACCGGCTCCACGAGCTCACGGGGAGGCTGACCTCCGAGCTCCAGGAGGGACTGGACGGCACGGTGGTGAACCTGCAGCTCAAGCCGTGCAAGGTGCCCTGTTCCGACTGCGAGCGGCAGGAGAGCTGCGACGCGCGCGGCCCGGACTGAGGCCGCGCCCGCGCCGTATGCCGTCCGCGCTGTTAGCATTTTCGCAGGGGGGTCGTCCCCGAGAGCAAAAAGCTATAAGACAGTAACTGAATCGGAAGGCGTATTTCGGGCGGCCTTGCATGGTCGATGTGAAGGAGGTCTGGAAGCACAAGCTGGCCGGGGGCGTGCAGGCGCTCGCCCTCTCCATAGACGGGCAGGTCATCGTCGCCGCGGACGCCGGCGGCACCCTCCATGTCTTCCACCAGGACGGCACCCTGGCCTGGAGCCGGCCGCTGGGCGGCCCGCTGGCGGCCCTGGACATAAGCTCCGCCGGGGACCTCGTGGCGGCCGGTCTGCGCTCCGGGACGGTCATCCTGCTGGACCGCACCGGTCGGACCCTCTGGACGCGGGAGTCCGGCTGCGCGCTCCATGGCATCTCCCTTTCCCGCAACGGGAAGTACCTGATGACCGGTACGGCCGACGGGGGCATCCACCTGCTCAACATCCGCGGGGAGCCCATCTGGGAGCGCAAGGCGAGGGGCCCGGTGCCTGCCGTGGCCGTCTCATCCTCCGCCAACTTCGCCGCGGCCGGTTCCGAGGACGGGAGCATCTACTTTTTGGACAACTACAGCACCAACATGGGAGGCAAGATAACCTGGAGCCTCCCCACCCGAGGGAAGGTCCGGGAGGTCGTCATCTCGAGCGACGGGTTCTACACAGCGGCCTCCACGAGCGATTCCAACGTGCACTTCCTCGACAAGCTCGGAAAGCTCTACTGGAGCAACCGGGTGGACAACACCCCCGCCTCCATGGCGATGTCCTCCTCCGGCGACCTCGTGGCGGTCGGCATTGAGGGCGGGGCGCACCCGGGCGCGGTGAGCCTTTTCCACCGAAACGAGGGGCTGCTCTGGCGCTACCACACGGGCGACGCCACGGTGGGAGCGCTGGATATGACGGCCAACGGGGCCTTCCTTGCCGCGGGCTCCCAGAACGGGGAGATCTACCTCTTCCACCGGGAGCAAAAGCTACTCTGGAAGCGGCCCGTCGACGGCTGGGTGGACGCCCTGGCCCTGAGCTCGGACGGGAACTACACGGTCGCCGGGACCCGAAAGGGCAACGTGTACCTTTTCGACAACCGGGCGGCCGTCGGGGAGTTCCGGCCCAAGACCCGCGACGAGCTCGAGCTCGAGGTCAGCCTCTTCAGGCCGATGAGGACCGCCCCGGCCGCCGCGCCGGAGGGGCCCGCCCCCGCGGCCGCCCGGCCGGAGGGCGCATCGCGCACGGCAATGGAGATCGTGGTCGCCATCTGCCTGCTCGTGGTGCTGGGCCTGCTCGCAACGGTGTACATTCTCATGGTCATGGGCACCATAGGCCAGGTGATGGGAGTGGCCCTCCTGATATTCCTTCTGGTCGTGATGGTGATCCTGATCGGGGTATTCTACAGGTTCGTGCTGAGCCGGGGCGGGCAATCCAAGAACAGGTCCTTCTACTGAGGCCGGCGCCTCAGCGTGGCTTCAGGGCGTCCTGCATGATCTCGGCAAACGCGCCGGCGTCCAGCACCTGCCGCCAGTGGGGCATGCAGGAGCAACCGGCCGACAGGACCTTCTCGAGGTGCAAGACGTCTTGGGAGACGGAGAACTCCTCCAGGGCCGAAAGCACGGAGGCGTCGCACCCGCCGCAGTTTTGCGGCCCCCTGCGCCTGCCCGCTCCCGAGGGAGCGCAGACCAGCCGGGCCCCGGGCGCCGCCTCCCCGAGCCCCCGGCGCACGCGCAGCAGCGCCTCGGCGGCGCTCCAGAGCCAGGGGGGCCGGTAGAGACCGCGCCTCCAGAGCCGGTCCACCAGCGTGCCCCGCTGGACGTTCACCGGGTTCAGGGACACCGTGTCGCTGAGCGGCGCCGCCCGGAGCGCGCTGGCCACCGCGTCCTCGACAGCCTCGCGCTCGGTGAGGAAGGGGGGCTTGAGCAAAAGGTAGGTCCGGACGCGGCCGCCCAGCCTGCGGACGAGGGTGGCCCCGTCGGCATAATCCGAGAACGTGAAGCCCTTCCTCACGGACCTCTCCAGCACGCGGGGGGAGGCGCTCTCGAGGCCCAAAGCGACCTCCAGGCCCGGGCAGGAGGAGAGCGCGTCGCTGACGGCGCCCTCGGTCAGGAAGACTGGGCGGGACTCGATCACCACCCGTCCGAACGCGCCGGAGAGCTCCCCCAGGATGCGCGCCCGGATGCCGGGAGGGACCTCGCCGTCGTCGAAGAAGGAGCCGGAGGTGTAGACCTTCGCGATCCGCTCGCCCCGGCGCCTTTGCAGGGCCTCTCCGAACTGGTGCAGGAGGTCCTCCCCGGACGCCGGGGCGGCCTCGTCGTGGTAGCCGCACATCGCGCAGCGCGCCCAGGAGCATCCCCGGGTCCGCAGGACGAGCACCCAGGCGCGGCATTCGTTCCCATCGAGCGAATCCCTCTCGGACCAGCAGGCGACGAAGTGGCGCCGGTCCCTCTCCGCCCTCCCGGGTCGCCCTGCCTCCGGTTCCTCGTCCTCCTGCGCCGGACCGTCCTCGTCCCCCGGGGGCCCGCTCCCGCCGCTCAGCCCCCTCCCCCCCTGGTGGAGACATGGTGCCTCATCCGGACCGCCCCGCCCCTCCCGGCGCGCTCCATCTCCGCCGCCGACATCAGCGCCACCCCCACGCCCCGCAACTCGCCCCCGCGGGTCACCAGCACCTCGTCCCCCGGCCGGATGTCGGCTCCGGCCCGGACGACGCCCGGCGCGAACACCGTCCCCGACGGACGGAAGTCGCCTATCTCCACCTCGTAGGCCGTGCGGCCCAGAAGCCTCCGTGCCCCCTCCATCGTCAGGGAGAGCAGCCCGCGCTCGCGGCCGAGCAGGGCGAGCTGGGTCCTCTGCCCGTCGGTGACGCGCAGGTCAATCCCGCGCCTGCGCACCTCGCAGCGTTCGGCCAGCGCCTCTCCGCCGGGGCCGAACTGGAACCGGGCCAGGGAGGCGAACCGCTCGCGGGATGCCTCGCGCCGGCCGACGCGCCCGTTCTCGTTCGACAGCGGCCGGAGCGCCCGGGAGAGCGCCGAGAGCGAGGCGGGCGAGGTGGCCCTCCGCCCTGCCGTGAAGACCGTGCCCGGCGGAAGGGCGCCGGCCAAAAAGTCCATGCCCGGAAGGTGGCACACCACCGCCGAGTACCCGCCCCGCCGGACGAAGTGCTCGAGCTGCCCCGAGACCATCCGCCTCTCGGTCTCGTCCCAGTCGCCGGTGACGGGGACGTCGTAGCTTCCGGCGGGATAGATGCTATCGAGCTCCAGGGGCACGATGCCCAGTGGCGAGGTCACCACCGCCTCGTGCACCGCGCCCGGGTTGCCGGCCCGGTCGGTGGCGGCCCGGAAGGCCCTGTGGGAGAGCGAATCCGAGTAGGGCTTCCGGGCGGAGCAGGGCAGAAGCAGCAGCACCGGCGAAGAGGGTGGCCGGCGGTAGCGCTCGAGCACCCGCCGCCGGAAGCGGACCACCTCCGGCCGGGAGAGCGAGGCGAGACCCAGCGCGTCCAGGCCGGCCGCCGCGGGCCGGGCGACCGGGAAATAGCGCTCGCAGAAGTCGTGGTGGTGCAGGTCGAGGTGGCGAAGCAGCGAGACCTGCCAGGCCTCGGAGAGGCGGCCCTCCACGAGCTCCCTCAGCCGCCCGCGGCGGACGGCGGCCCGGACGGTGCGGACCTCGGAGAGGGCCGCAAAGCAATTGTGAAGGTAGACCGCCTCCGGCCCCAGGGCGCCGCCCTCGCAGGCGGGGCAGTGGCAGAGCCCCTCCTCGGCGGCGTGGGCCTTCCATCCCGGAAAGAGCCGGACCCCCAGCCGGGCCGCCGCGAGAAGGGGAGCCGAGTCGAGAAGGTCCACGCCGCAGTAGGCCAGCAGGGCGATGTGGGCCGGGTCCCCCAGCCCCGGGGCGTAGACTAGCCGGCCGAATCCGGCGGCCTGCTTGAGCCGGACCAGGTCCGCCGCCAGCCCTCGCGGGCGCAGAGTCCCCCCCAGCGCGCCCGGGAAGAGCAGGAGTTCGGAGAGGGCCTCCTCGATGCGCTCCGGGAACTCGCCCGGGACCGGGAGCACCGGGCCGCCCGACCGGCGGAAGCCCTCCAGGGCCGCCTCGAAGGATTCGCCCGGGCGCGCCTCCAGCCCGGAGGGGACGTTGGGAAAGGCCGGGATGGCCGGGGCCGGCCCGCTGGCCTCCCGTTCCAGGAACCACGACCCGCCGGAGGAGAGCGTGAACCTTCCCCCGACCGGCCCCCCGGCCGAAAGATAACACTCCCCGCGCTCGAAGAGGGGCAGTCCCCCGGACCGCAGGAAGAGGATGTTGGGCGTGACGGCGGAGAGCCCGTCGCAGGTCCACCTCGCCTCCCGGGCGAGGCCGTCCCGGGCCAGTATCTCTATCATGGGACCGCGCGCCTACTCTTCCTCGCCCTCGCCGTCTGTCGGACCTTCCCCGCCGGTGGACGCGGCCCCGGGCGCGCCCGCTCCGGCGGCCCGTCCCTTGCCCTCGCCTGGCCGTTCCGGCCCGGCCCAGTCGCTCCCGCCGGCCCCGGGGGCCTCCTCGAGGGTCCTCTGGGTGGACAGTATCTCGGGCGCGATCGTGGCCCCCGAGGAGCTCCCGTCGACCTTGATGCCGATCTTGTCGGCCATCCATTTCTTGATGTCCTCGCGGCGGGTGGTCTTTATGCCGAAGTACTCCGGGAAGCGGCCGGAGGTGCTCAGTATCTTGGTCTGGCCCTGGGGGCTCTCGAGGATCATGCCCAGCCGGTGCAGCTCCTTGACGTGGTCGTAGATTTTGGGCCCCACCATGTCCAGCAGGGCGCTCTGCTTGACCGGCTGGTGGTAGGCGATCAGGGCCAGGGTCTTGAGCAGCCGGCGGGGGATGTCCATCTGCGCGAGCTTCGCCGCGGCGCTCACGAGCTCCGACTTGAGCCGCATCGCGTACTTGGCCCCGGCCTTGGTCACCTCGAGCGAGGTGTCGCGCTTTTTGGACGAACGGATGAGCTTGCGCAGTGTCTGCCGTATCACCTCCGCATCCAGTCCGGTGGCCTCCTGAAGCTCCTCCACGCTTATCGGCCTCCCGGCCGAGAAGAGCGCCGCCTCCACCACTCGCTCGGGTTTGGGCATCGTGTCCAGTCTCCTTGCGGCACCGTATGTCATACCTGGATTTTAAATTTCATTTTCGGCAGATATACCACAATATATATATATGATCGGCCCCCAACCCGATGGTGATGAAGGTCCTGGTGGCGGCCGCGGCCATCATCATGCTGTCCTCCGTCGGCATGGGGGTCATCCTCTCCTCGGGCCCGCACATACGTTCCGTGCAGTGGACCGGCATCGAGGCCAGCTCCTCCGACCTCTGGTCACCCGACACCAGGCTGACGATGTCGCCCCTTCCGTCCGAGTGGCCGGCCGTCGCCACCGGTCCCGACGGAAACCTCAACATCGTGTGGACGGACTTCCGGGCCGGGGAGCCGGACATCCACTACATGAAGGTCGACCCCCGGGGAGAGCGGCTCGTGCCCGAGACGCGGATCTCCTCGAGCCTGTCCCAGTCCAAGTACCCCGCGATCGCCACCGACGGGGCGGGCTTCGTCCACGTCGCCTGGCTCGATGACCGCGGCGGCGTCTGGAACGTCTACTATGCGCGCCTCGACGGCAACGGGGCGGTGGTGGTCACCGACCTCCAGCTTACGGACATCGGGCCGGGCCTTCAGGACGCGGGCGGGCGGCTGCCCGTCCCCGGGGTCCAGCGCGTGGACCATTTGTCGACGTTCCTGGACATCGAGGGGCGCCGGCCCTCGGTCGCCGTGGACGAGCGAATGAACGCCCACATCGCCTGGTGCGACTTCCGGGACGGGGAGTCCAACGTGAGGTACACCGTTCTGGGCGCCGGCGGGAGCATCCTGACCGACCAGGCGCGTATCTCGGAAGGCCCGAACGACGCCACCAACGCCGTAGTGCGCGTCCGGGGGCAGGAGACGGCTGTCTTCTGGGCCGAGCGGTCGGGCGAGACCTCGAGCTTATACTACACCCGGGTGGACTATTCGGGGAACATCCTGGTCGAGCCGATGGCGGTCGCTTCCGAGCGCTCGAGCGGCCTTGCGCTGGACGCGGCGCTCGACGCCGACGGGAACGCCCGGCTGGCCTGGTCATTGTCCGACGGCTTGAACTGCCACGTCCGCTACGCCCGGGTCGACGCCTACGGCTCCCTCATGGGCCCCGTCACGGACGTCGCTTCAACGCGGCTCGAGTCGGGCCACCCCTCCATAGCGGTCGAGCCCACTGGCGCTATCCACCTGGCCTGGACCACCGAGCCCGAGAGGCTCCAGCGCGTGGACCTTTCGGGGATATTCTACACGCGGCTCACCGCCGAGGGCGAGGAGCTCGTCTCCCCGGTCCCGATATCCTCGGCCCCCCTCCGGTCCCAAGGCCCGGCACTGGCGGTCTCCGACGAGGGGCTCCCCACGGTCGTTTGGAGCGACGGACGGGACGGGCCCCCCAACAGCGAGCTCTACCTCAAGACCCGGGTCAAGGTCGAGACGGTCTCCGAGACCTCGGGCACCCTGCCTGTGACGGTCCCCGGCAACGACTACGTTCCCGCGGCGGTGGCCGCCGGGGGCCTGGGCGTGCTTGTCGCGGCGGCGCTCACGGAGGCCGGGCGATGGAAGCTCGCCTTCCTGGCAGTGCCGCTCTACTCGCGCCTTCGCAAGGAGGGGCTCCTCAACCACGCCATCCGGGAGCAGATATTTGGATACGTGAACGAGCACCCCGGGGCCAACTTCAGCACCATGATGAGGGACCTGAACCTCAAAAACGGCGTGCTCGCCTACCACCTCACGACCCTCGAGCGGGAGGACATGATAAGGTCCATGCGCGACGGAACACTCCGGCGGTACTACCCGCGCTCCGGCCGCGCCGTCCCGTTCGAGACGCGCAAGGCGATACTCGGGGTCATCGAGCAAAACCCCGGCCTGACCGAGGCGGCCCTCGCCGGCAGGACCGGTCTGAGCCGCCAGGTCCTGGACTACCACCTCGCCTCGCTCATCGACAGCGGCCACGTCCGCCTGGAGCGCCGGGGCAAGCGGAACCTCGCGTTCGTGACGCAGGTGGCGGCGTAGACGCCATGCTATTGGTCAAGGGGACACGTTGGTCCTATCGGTCAAGGGGGACGACGACGGGGAACTGGTGCCCGGATTCACTGCTGCCCCCCGAGGAATTGTTCCAACACGCCCCTTGACCAATTGCACCAACAAGTCCCCTTACCCAACCGCACCGATACGTCCCCACAAACGATTGCGAAGAATTTCAATTCGCATCAACCATCATTATCGTCTGTCCGGGCGCCACCTGGTCGCCCTTCCTGACGCGTATCTCGCGGACGGTGCCGGCGGAGGGCGCCGGGATGTCGTTTTCCATCTTCATCGCCTCGAGGACGGCGAGCACCTGGCCGGCCGAGACCTTGTCCCCCACCGCGCAGGAGATCTTGAGGATCGTGCCCTGCATGGGGGAGGTCACGGCGCCCCTCTCGGACCGGACCGCCCGGGCCGGCGGCAATCCCCCGGCCGGCGCCGGCTCCGCCCGGCGCGCCGCCGGCGGTGCCTCGCGCGGGGAAGCGGCCGCGGACGGGCCCGCCGGTGCCGCGGCGGCCTGGGCCGGGGCGCGGGAGACCGTCACCAGGCCCCCGGCCTTGTGCCCCGGCTGGGGCTCCCGGCCCGACCGGCTGGTGCCGAATGGGAACCAGACCGCCGGCCGGGGCTCCTCGGCGCCCGGCTCCTCCACCGCGACCTCGAAGAGCTTCTCGCCGACGCGGACCCTGAACTGCCTCTGCGGCTGGGAGGCCCTCGGACGGACGTCGCCGGCCGGCTGGGCCGGCGCGGCCGCTGCCGAGGGGGGCTGCGCCTGCGACGGCTCCGCCGGTGCGGGGGGCCCGCAGACCAGCTCCTCCTCCCTGCACTCGCCCCTGAGGAACTTGGGGGCTATCTGGGGGTAGATCGCCAAAAGCAGCAGCTTCTCCTCGTCGTCGCCCAGTCCCAGCTTCCTGCCCTCCTCGACGACCCCGGGCCACTCCGGCTTGAGCAGGTCGGCCGGACGGGCGGTGATGGGCTCCTCGTCTCCGATGATCTTGCGGCGGACCTCCCCGTCGATGGGGGCCGGCGTCCGGCCGTAGTAGCCCTTGGCGTACTCCCTGACCTCCTTGGAGACCATCTTGTATCGCTCGCCCGAAAGGACGTTGAACACCGCCTGCGTGCCGACTATCTGGCTCGTCGGGGTGACGAGGGGAGGGTAGCCGAGGTCCCTGCGCACGAGCGGGGTCTCCTTGAGGACTGCGTCGTATTTGTCCAGGGCGTTCTGCTGCTTGAGCTGGGAGACGAGGTTCGAGAGCATCCCGCCGGGGATCTGGTAGTAGAGGACGGCGGTGTCCACCCTCTCGGAGATCGGGTCGAGGAGGGAGCGGTACTTCTCGCGGAGCTTGGCGAAGTACTCCTTTATCTCGAGTAGCAGGGCCATGTCCAGCCCGGTGGACCACTCCGTGCCCTCCAGGGCGGCCACCATGGTCTCGGTCGCCGGCTGGGAGGTGCCGCCGCTGATGGGCGACATGGCGGTGTCGAGGACGTCGCAGCCCGCCTGCACGGCCGAAAGGTAGCTCACCGGGGCGAGCCCTGCGGTGGAGTGGCTGTGGAGGTCGACGGGCAGCCCGATCTCCTTCTTCGTGGCCGACACAAGTTCGCTCGCGGCCGCCGGGGTTATCAGGCCCGCCATGTCCTTTATACAAAGGGAGTCGCAGCCCAGCTCGGCGAGCCGCTTGAAGGCGTCCACAAAGGTCCGGGTGGTGTGGACCGGGCTCACGGTGTACGAGACCGCGCCCTGGACGTGCTTGCCCTCGCGCTTGGCCACCCGGATGGTCTGCTCCATGTTGCGCACGTCGTTGAGCGCGTCGAAGATGCGGAAGATGTCCACGCCGTTTCGGGCCGCCCTCACGACGAACTTCTCGGCGACGTCGTCGGAGTAGTGCCTGTAGCCCACCAGGTTCTGGCCCCGCAGGAGCATCTGGAGCCTCGTGTTGGGCATCGCCTTGCGCAGGGTGCGCAGGCGCTCCCAGGGGTCCTCGTTGAGGAAGCGCAGGCAGGAGTCGAAGGTGGCGCCGCCCCAGATTTCGAGCGAGAAGAACCCCACCCGGTCCATCCTCTCGCACACCGGAAGCATGTCACGGGTGCGCAGCCGGGTGGCAAGCAGAGACTGGTGGGCGTCTCGGAAGGAGGTGTCGGTGAGCTTCACCATCAAGGTACTCTCCCGGTTGAGTTCGGAGGGAGCGTCCGGGTCGGGCCGGACCCGTCCGCCGGCGGGCCGGAACTGGGAGCGGCGCCGGGCTTTCCGTTCCCGACGAGGGCGGCTATGGCGGCCGCGGCGGCCGCGACCTCCTCGGCAGTGCATTCTTGGACCGGCGGAATCGCAGGCGCGGACATGCTCGGGAAGGATAGAGCCCAGCCCGTTAATATAGATTGCCGTTTCGCCGGCGGTCGGGTACGGCACGCGCCAAAATCGCTACCGGGCGAAAGCTATGCCAGCCCGGCCAGCCTGATGACCGCGAACGCGACGAACGACAGGAGGGCCGACATCGGTATCGTCAGTATCCAGGCCCAGATGACCGAGCGGGCCACCCCCCAGCGAACGGCCGAAAGCCGCCTCGTTGCGCCCACGCCCATGATGGAGGACGAGATCACATGGGTGGTCGACACCGGGATGCCGAAGACGGCGTTCATGACGAGCACGAGGCCGCCGCCGGTCTCGGCGCAGAAGCCCTGGTAGGGCTGGAGGCTCGTTATCCTGGAGGCCATGGTCTTCACTATCCTCCATCCGCCGAAGAAGGTGCCCAGCGAGATGGAGGCGTGGCAGGCGAACACCACCCAGAACGGGACCTCGAACGTTGAGAGGGTGCCGTCGAAGACCAGCACCATCGTGATGATGCCCATGACCTTCTGGGCGTCGCTCGTCCCGTGCATCACCGAGTAGAAGAACGACGAGACCAGCTGGAGCTTGCGGAACCACCAGTTCACGACGCGGGCCTTCCTCCTGCGCAGGGCCCGCATCGTGGCCGAGGTTATGAGGAAGGCAAAGCCCAGGCCGATGAGAGGCGAGAAGACCATGAAGATGACCGTGGTCACCAGGCCGAGCAGGTGCTTTTGGAAGTACCAGCCCGCCGCCGCGCCGGCGATGACCGCCCCGCCGGCGAAGCCGAGCGCCGCCCCCCTCGCCAGCCTGCGCAGCCCGCCCCGGGCGGAGAGGGCGCCGCCGACGAGCGCGCCGGCCGCCCCGCCGATCGCCGTGTAGAACAGGAAATCCAAAACGTACACTGGATCCGGGCCCAGTATCGCGTTGGTGCCCGCCAGCGCCAGGCCGGCCCCGACGAGACCGCCCACGAGCGCGTGGCTGCTAGAGGTGGGGAGCCCCAGCCACCAGGTTATCAGGTCCCAGCCGATCGCGCCGATGAGCACGGCCATGATGAGCCACACGCCGGTCCAGCCGTCAGTCAGGTTGGTGTCGATTATCCCCTTGCCTATGGTCTTGGCGATGAGCACCCCGATGACCGTGCCGAAGAGCATGCCGGTGAAGTTCCCCGCGGCCGACATGGTCACGGCCTGCAGCGGGGTGAGCACCTTGGTGGCCACGATGGTGGCGATGGCGTTGGCGGCGTCGTGGAAGCCGTTGACGAAATCGAACGATAGGGCCAGCGCAACTACGACCATCGTGAGCCCTTCCATCTCAGCTCACCTCGCCATGCGAGGGCAGTGCGGCCTTTTGCATGACAAGACCTCAGGCGTGCTTCACGACGATGTCACCGATGACGTTGGCGACGTCCTCGCACATGTCGGTGGCTGCCTCCAGCATGTCGTATATCTCCTTGAGCTTCATGACCGTCACCGGGTCCAGCCTCTTGCCGTTGAAGAGCCCGCCCAGCGCGTCCAGGTGGACGTCGTCGGCGTCGTTCTCGAGCTGGTGTAGGTGTCGGATGTGCCGGTCCGTCTCCTCGCCGGCGGGGAGGTGGCGGATGGTCCGCAGGGCCCTCGTCATGTCCTCGGCACTGTCGCACAGGATGCGGGACAGGCGCCGGATGACCTCGTCTTGGCGCGGGTCGACGCCGTAGATTACCATGCGCCGGGTGGCGTCGTTGATGTGGTCGAGCACGTCGTCCATGGCGGATGTGAGGGCGATTATGTCCTCCCGGTCGATGGGGGTGATGAAGGTCTGGTTGAGGGCGTGGTAGATCTCGTGAACAAGGTTGTCGCCCCGGTGCTCCACCTCCTCGAGCCGTTGCTGGTAGTGGGCCGGCCCCATCCTCTCCCTATCCTCGACCATCTTGCGCAGTACGGCCGTGCCCTCCTTGACGATCGACATCTGCTTCTCGAGCAGGTCGAAGAACTGTTTCTCCTGCGGGATCAGCCACGCCTTGAGCCCCATAGACCGCCGAAGGCTAAATAGAGGTCTATTCACTTATAGATGCTCGATTGAGAATATATATTAATATATAGAATATAGAAAAGGGGAAAGGGAACAGGCCGGGAGCCCCGGCCCGTCCCCCTGCCGGCTCAGTATCCCTCGCCTGGCACCTCGAAGTAGGCCTGGGGGTGGGCGCAGGCGGGGCAGGTCCTGGGCGCCTCCCTGCCCTCGTGGATGAAGCCGCAGTTGCGGCAGCGCCACCTGACCTTCGTGTCCCGCTTGAACACGCAGCCCTTCTCGAGGTTGGCAAGCAGGGCGAGGTAGCGCGCCTCGTGGCCCATCTCGACCTTGGCGATGTTGCGCCAGAGCAGCGCCGCCTCGGGGAAGCCCTCCTTGTCGGCGGCCTCGGCAAAACCGGGGTAGAGCCTGGTGTGCTCCATGTTCTCGCCGGCCGCGGACGCCTTGAGGTTCTCGGCGGTCGTGCCGATGACCCCGGCCGGGTAGGCGGCGCTTATCATGACCTCGCCGCCCTGCAGCAGGCCGAAGAAGCGCTTGGCGTGCTCCTTCTCGTTGTCCGCGGTGTCGGCGAATATCGCCGAGATCTGCTCGTAGCCCTCCTTCCTCGCAACCGACGAGAAATAGGTGTAGCGGTTCCTCGCCTGGGACTCCCCGGCGAAGGAGGCCAGCAGATTGTGCTCCGTCTTGGTACCCTTCAGGCTCTTCAAACCGGTCCCCCCGGTCATTTCGGCGCCATCGGCGAGCCGCAGCAGGTCGGGACGCACCCGCACCCGCACTGGTCCTCGACGACGACGACCATGCCGCAGTCGTTGCACACTAGCTCGTTGTTCTTCTGCGTCCTCGCAGGCTTCTTCGCTCCCTTCGCCTTCTTGGCTGCCATGTCCGTACCTCCGATGCGTCCCCATCCTCCATTGGATGAGCATCCCGGGCTATCGGGTCGGGTTATTTAAAGATATCAACAATTCTTGCCAGATTCAACCGGGCGGGCTCAGGTGGGCAGGGCGGTGAAGCGGTCCTTCCGGGCGCCGCAAACCGGACACCTCCAGTCCCCCGGAAGTGCCTCGAAAGGCGTCCCGGGCTTTATGCCCGCATCTGGTATTCCGACGGCCGGGTCGTAGATGTACCCGCAGGCGTTGCACCGGTAGCGCGCCGGCGCCACGAGCGGCGGCACCTCCACCCTTCCTCCCCCGTCCCCCGCTGCCCCCGGCTTCCTGCCCGCCGCCCCTTCCTTCGCCTGATAGGTGGCCGCCAGCTTCGAGGTGAGGCCTTTTTTAATATCGCGGTAGAAGGCGTAGCTCATGGGCTCGACGTCGCTAAGGACCTCGGCCTCGGTCACCTTGCCGATGAGAAGCAGGTGGGTGTCCAGGTCCAGGGTGGAGGTCACCTCGGCCTCGAAGAAGGCGAGGGCGTGGTCGAGCACTATCGGGGCGCCGTTGCGGCCAAGACGGTGGTTGACGCCCTCGAACTTGTCCAGGTCCCGGCCGGACTTGAAGCCGAACCGGCCCAGGAAGGTCATCGGGGCGTCCTGGTCCAGGACGGAGACGGTGAACACCCCGCTCCTTGCGCACAGCTGGCAGGTGAGGTTCTGCTTGTTCAGGCTCACCGCTATCTTGGGCGGGGTCGCGGTCACCTGGACGATGGCGTTCACCACCTGCCCGTTGAGCTTGCCCCCGTGGGCGGTGCTCACTATGTACATCCCGCACGGGATCTTGTAGAAGGCGTCCATGTTCATTCTCATCCCTCGCTGCATTTCCGGGTGCCGGGTGCAGGGTGCCGGGTACGGAGACTGCAGCACGCTGCACCCAACACCCGACACCCTGCACCCGGCACCCTGCACCCGGCACCCCGCACCCGGCACCCCGCACCCGGCACCTCACACCCGGCACCCCGCACCCTGTTCCTAGCTAGTCAAGCCTCTTTTCGCCCTTGAGCTTCCGCAGCGGCGCGATGTCCTGCGAGACCTCGACGGTTCCCAGGAACCTGCCGTCGCGCCTCAAGGCGAAGTAGCGGATGTGGACCAGCCTCTCCCCGACGTTGAGCCAGAACTCGGCGATGTCGCGCTTTTCGGCGCGAAAGTCGTCGAGTATCCTCTGGACGGCGGCGTAGCTCTTCTGGGGGTGGCATTTTTGGACCTTCCGGCCCAGAATCGCCTTCGTTCGGGGGAAGATGCGCTCCTTGGAGTTGGAGAAGAAGCGCACCTCATCATTGGCGTCGACGAAGGTCAGGTCGAAGGGGACCGTGTCCAGCAGGGTCTCCAGCTCCTGCCGGGTGAAGCTCCCGGTCTCGAAGACGATGCGGTCGCCCGAGACCTCCAGGGCGGCCGGCCGGCCCGCCTTGCCCTTGGGCCTCTCAGTGCCACGGGCGCCGACCGGGAGGAACACTCCGTACCCGATGTCGTCGAAACCCTCGGAGATCTCCTCCCACCCGGCGGCCCCGATGGCCTGGAGGGCCATCGGGAAGAGGACGGAGTTCTCCTTGTTGAAGTGCATCGCCAGCAGGTCCGAGAGCCCGACTGCGCCCTCCAGCATCTCCCGGCGGAATCTTGCCGGGTCCTTCGGGCGTTCCTCCGCCGACAGGGCGTAGAGCCTCTTTTTGACCTCGCGTATCTGGTTGTGCTCGTTCCACATCTGGGCCGGAGGGCCCTCGATGCCGTGCTTCTCCATGTGCGGGAACAGGACGTTCTCCTCGCGCACATAATGGTTCTCGGACTCGCGGAAGTGGTCGAGGAGGTGGCCGATGTTCTCCATTATCTTCTCGGCCGTGCCCCCGCCCCTGGCCTTCTGCAGGTTCTCCGCGGCGAGCCGCAGCTTCGCCGCAAAATCGAGTATGATGGCGTGCTCCTCCATGAGCGTGTGTATCGGATGACCCTCGGGCGGAAGCCCGATTCCCCCCTTGCCAGCCCCGGACATGATCTTGCCCCCGATTCGCCTTGGCGGTCCGCAAAAGGTGTAGGCGTATATATTATTTGGCCAAAACCAGGGGCGCGCCGGTCATCGGCCGGCGGCCTTGCGGGTCTTCTCCCGCAGCCGCGCTTCCACCGCGCCCGACTGAAGCTCGCGCAGAGCGTCAGAGGCGATCCACCGGCCGCTCCTGGTGCCCGAGGCCGCGATCCTCCGGGCCCAGCTGCCCGCTGCCCCCCTGCTGCCCGCTGCCCGCTGCCCGCCGCCCCTTATTTCCGCGCTCCCTGCTGCGCCTTGTACATCTTGAAGACCGCCTCGACCGCGGACTTCGCCTTCTCTATGCGGTCCTGGGCCTGGAGGCGGGTCATGCCCGGGCCGGATATTCCCAGCGCCACGGGCTTGTCGTACTCCACGGCGAGGTCGGTTATCTTGCGGCTGGTCTGCTGGATCACTATCTGGTCGTGCTCGGTCTCGCCCTCGATGACCGCGCCCAGCGTGACCACGCCGTCGATGTCCTTTCGCCTTACGAGCTCCTTGATCGCCAGGGGCATGTCGAACACCCCGGGCACGAAGACCTCCTTGGAGACCTCGAGCCCGAGGAAGCGCGCGTGCTGGCGCGCCTGCTCCAGCATCATCTGCGTTATGTCGAAGTTGAACTCAGACACGACTATCCCTATCTTCATGGTCTTCCACCTCCCTTTACATTTCATCCGATTCGGAAACCCCGGACTCAAGCATGGGGCATCCAGCCTTCAATACTTGCATCCTCGCTCCCTTGCTCCCTTGCTCCCTTGCTCCCTTGCTCCCTTGCTCCCTTGCTCCCTTGCTCCCTTTCGTCCCCGCACCCCGCACCCTGTGTTCTTCACTCCCCAAGCCTCCCGGCATCGGCGTATCCCTGCCTCTGTCCCGTGCCGGCCAGCCGCTCCAGGTCCTTCGGCCGGAAGAGCATGCGGTAGGCGTTGAGCGCGTGAGCGCGGCTTCGCCGGTCGGCCAGGGCCGCGAGGTCCTTCTCGTCTGGGGCCTCGTCCTCGTGCACGAACACCTCTATGATGTGGGTGTTCGTGTCGAGCTGGGCGCGGATGAGGCCCGTCGAGGCCTCGTGGGCGCACATACGGTCGATCTCCTTTCCGCCCGGCATGCCCAGGGCGATGACGATGTCGCACCGCTCCTCGGTTATGAGCTTCTTCGCGGCGACGGGGAGGTCCTTTATCCCGGGGACCGTCCGCCGTAGAACCCGGAAGCCGGTCCCGGCCGATCTCAGCTCGGAGACGGCCGCGCCGCCCATGTCGTAGCGGGCGAAGGTGGTGTCGACGACGCCGATGAGTTTCATTCCTCCATATCCTCCAGGGCCTTCTCGTCCGGCGCGGTCCGGCCGAAGGCCTCCAGTATACGCTCGATTATGCGCCGGGTTGCCAGAAGGTCGTGCTTGAGGCAGGGCAGCCTCACGACGCGCGCCCGGAGACCCCGCTTCGCAAGCTCCGAGCGTATCCTTTCGGGATCGTGCCTCTGGTCGTGGCCAAGCGCGATGATGTCGGGGTCCATCTCCGAGACCACCCGGTAGAAATCATCCCGGTCGCCGAGCACCGCCTCGTCGACGGGCTTGAGGCACCGGACCATCTCCAGGCGCAGGTGCTCGGGGACTATCGGCGCACGCTTGAGCCGGCGGGCGGTGTCGTCCCGGGCGAGCACCACGACCAGCCTGTCCCCGAGCTTCCGCGCCTCGTTGAGGTAATAAAGGTGGCCAGGGTGCAGGATGTCGAAGACGCCGGTGGCGAGCACCGTCACGGGGCGTCGGGCGGCGGGCCGCTTCCGGTCCTCCGCCGGGGCGCCTCCCTTTCCCCTACTTGCCGTTCTGGACCACCCCCGCGCTGCCCCTCTTGCGGCCCGGGACCGGTCCCGTTCCCGTCCGGCTCTCCCAAAACGCCCTCACCTGGGAGCCCTCGAGGAAGACCAGCCCGGCCTCCCGGGCGTACCGGGAGGCCTGGGCCTTGGGGAGCGCCCGGCCGTCGTCGCCCATCATCTCGCAGATCGTGGCGGTTGGCACGAGGCCGGCGAACGACACCAGGGCGGTCGCCATCTCCGTGTGGCCGTTGCGGGTGGAGAGCAATCCCTCGGCGGCGTTGAGGAGCTGGACGTGGCCCGGCGCCCGGAAGAGCTTGCCGAAGGTCCGGCGCACCTCCTCGTCGGGCCCGCGGTACTCCAGGGCCTCCCGGACCATCCCGGCGAAGTGGGAGATAGTCAGGGCCCGGTCGCGGTCGGTGACGCCGGTGAACGTCTTGCGGTGGTTGATGGTTATCGCGAAGGCCGACTTGGCGTCGTAGGGAATGTCGTCGGGGACCAGCTCGCCCAGAAGGGGGTGCCTTTGGCGCGCCTCGGAGAAAAGGTCGGCCAGGAACGGGATGCCGAGCCTCTGCCAGGCGCGGGAGGGGACGGTCGTGCATATCAGCCCGCCGCCGTCGCGCCTCATCCGGCGGACCGAATCGTGCGTCACGTGCTGCGAGGCCGCCACCAGGTCGGTCTCGCGCTCCCGGCTGTCCGAGTCGTAGAGCAGCACGAAATCCCCCCCGGCCAGCGAGTCCAGGGCCCGCTCCGCGCCGTCTTCCGTCTTCCCTCCCCCGGTGGTTAATATGGGGAGGTATTGATATTTTTTTTGTAGTTACTAAATATTTGGTATGATTGAAAAAACGAGGGCGCAAGGCGCAGGGCGCGGGGCACGAGGCTTGAGGCGGAAGGGTCGAGGGACGATGGGATGGATATTATTGAGCGGGTGGCAAGAAAGCGACAGCACCTTCCACCAACCTCGCGCCTTGTCCCTTGCCCCTTGCGCATTTTCCTTTTAGCCCTGTGCCTTGCGCCTCGCGCCCTGCGCCCTGCGCCTTTGTATGCAAAGTACCGATTATTTTATATAAAAATGAAAATATCCACATTGTCTGATGATGATGATGTATAACAAGGTGCTGGCCCTGGCGGCGGTCGTGATGGTGGCGTTCCCGGGAGCCGTGCCGGCCGGGCCGGGGGACGGCGTCCCCTCCGGGGAGCCGGGGGTCTTCCCCTGGCGCGACAAGCCACTGCGCCCCATGCCCTCATCGCCCCTTGCCGAGGTCGCGCCCCGGGTGACCGGCACGGCCAAGGTGCTCCTGCTCTGCATCGAGTTCTCCAACGTCAAGCACAACGGCGCCCACACCCCGGCCTACTTCGACGCGCTCGCCGACGGCCCGGGCAACAGCATGGCGGCCTACTTCCACGAGGCGTCGGGGGGAAGGTTCACCATCGCCGCGGACTGCCAGGGCTGGTACACATCCACCCAGACGATGGAGCACTACGGCGCCCCCAGCGGGGGCCAGAAGGACAATCCCCTGCTCTACGAGCTAGTCACCGAGGCGGTCCGGGCGGCCGACGCCCAGGTCAACTTCGCAGACTACGACTTGGACCGCGACGGCTGGGTGGACTACCTCCAGGTGGTGCACGCCGGAAGGGACGAGGCGATGTCGGGCAGCCCAAACGACATCTGGTCGGAGATGTACTACGACTTCGACACCCCCGTGGTCGACGGAAAGCGGGTGGGCATCTACAGCATGGTCTCCGAGTACGACCCGATGGGTGTGTTCGCCCACGAGTTAGGCCACCAGATCGGGCTGCCCGACCTCTACGACACGGACGGCCCCGGCAACGGGGGCGACACGGACGGGGCGGGCCTCTGGGACATCATGGCGGCCGGCGCGTTCCTCGGGAACGGCGACGTCCCCTCCCTGCCCTCGGCGTGGAGCCGCACCCTCCTGGGCTGGACGAACCTCCTGACCGTGACCTCCAACACGAACGGCCTCCAGCTGGCCTCCGCGGCGCGGAACGGCACTGTCCTTCGCATCAACGTCCCCGGCATCCCCAACGAGTACTACCTCGTGGAGTGCCGCGTCCAGACCGGGTTCGACTCCCACCTTCCGGGAAGCGGCCTGCTCATCTGGCATATCGACGACTCGCGGGGCAACCTCAACCTCAACGACCTGGAGACCCGGCCGGGCAAAAAGCGCGTCACCCTCGAGGAGGCCCACGGGGGCGTCCAGCACCTCGACCGCGCCGGGCTCAAGCTCTACGACCCCCAGGACCCCTGGTCCAACAGCGCCGGCGGGTTCTCGCCCACGTCAGACCCCAACACCACCGCCAACCTCGACGGCCGCCACACATTCATCTCGGTGAGAAACATCGGGCCGGCTAGCTACACCATGAGCTGCGATGTGGTCCTGAACACCCCAGTCTACGACCTTCGCCTGACGCCCTCCGGGACCCGGTTCGACATCGACCCCGGGGTGACCAGCCACTTCACGGTGGATGCCTACAATGTCGGCTCGGACGAGGAGTACTCGTTCTCGGTCGAGGGAAAGTTCACTGAATGGTTCAATGCGGACCCGGCCCGGACCGTTCTCACCACCCGGAACGCCATCGGCCTGACCGTCTTCATGCGGCCGCCGGTGACCGCCCCCGCCGGCACGGCGTTCGAGGACACGCTCCGCGCCACCGCCTCCTCGGACCGCACGAGGTCGTTCACGATCAAGTTCAGCGTCAGGGTGAACGCCAAGCTCCACAGCGCCTTCTCGCCGTCCATGGATATCGGGCTTTTGCCCGGCGCGCCCCGGACCGTGGAGCTTGCCGTCGAGAACCGCGGGAACCTGGCCGACACGATAACCCTCTCCATCCAGGGCCCGGGCGCAGGGTGGGTATCGTACGAGGGCCCCGAGACCTTCCAGCTTGCGGCCGGCTCCAACGACACGTTGCGGCTCACCGCCTCCATCCCGTTCGGGACCGAGCAGAACGCCCGCACGACCGTCGAGGTGGGCGGCCGCTCCCGGGACGGCTCCCGCTCCGACCCGGCGACGCTCTCGCTCTGGGCGGGGCCGTCGCCCTACATCGTGTTCGGCGCGCTGGAGGAGGTCCGCGTGAGGCCCGGCGTTCCCTCGGCGGTCCGGGTCCACCTCGACAACCTGGGCACAGCGGACGCCGTGCTCTCGCTTGCGACCGAGGCCCCGCCGGGCTGGTTCGCCAACCTCTCCCGCGAAAGCATCCTGATTCCGGCCTGGGGCTCCGAGGATGTCCCGCTCTCGGTCACGGCGCCCGAGGGCGCGCCGGCGGGCACCGTGGCGCCCGTCAACCTCACCGCGGCGGCCGGGGCGTACCTGAACTCCACCTCCATCCCGGTGACGGTGGAGCAGGTCTACGGCGTGGCCCTTTTCGACTGCAGCACCTCCGCCGAGGTCCTGCCCGGCGTTCCCCACGAGTACCGTTTCACGGTCGGAAACACCGGCAACGGCCGCGACGACCTGGTGCTCGACATCATCGAGGGCCCGACGGACGGTCAGTGGACCCAGAGCCTGGACACCCGGGCGCTCCGGCTGGGGCCGGGGGAGAACGCCACCGTGGCCGTCACCGTCACCGCGCCGGCCGGGGCGCTGGCAGGGGCCCGCTGGGAGGTCACCCTCGGGTTCGGCCACACTGGGGGCGAGACCACCGAGTTCGAGCTGGTCTCCACGGTGGCCCGGCTGCGAACGGTCTCGGTGGCGGCGGCCCAGAGGGCGAAATCGGGGGACCCGGGAGAGACGGTCAGCTTCCAGTTCTCGGCGACCAACACGGGGAACGCTGCCGATTCGGTCCTCTTCTCCGCGCCCAAGCAGGCCGGGCTCGTCTTGGAGTTCTCCGAGCCGGACTACTCGCTGGACCCCTCAGAGAGGGTCGACCTCCGGCTCTCCTGCCGCATCCTCGCCGGCGCCCAGGCGGGCCTCCGCTCCATCATCCTGACCGCCTCGGCCCGAGACGACCCCTCGGTGAACGCCACAGTGGATCTCCGCCTGACGGTCAATGCGATCCACGCCGTCGAGTTGCAGTTCCAGAGGACCCAGGCCGAAGCCCCCGCCGGGGGAAGCGTGGTGTTCCCCTGCACGCTCCAAAACACCGGCAACACGAGGGACACCTTCACCCTCTCGAGGGTCTCGGGAACGCTGGAGGTCCTCTTCGACCGCTCGACGGTCACCCTTGAGCCAGGCGAGAAGGTATCCATCAACATCACCGCCACGGTCCCGTCCGGGGAGCCCGGGGGGCCGTCGGCCTTCAAGGTCTCGGTTCGCTCCCAGGGAAAGGCCGGCGAGGTGTTCCTCAAGGAGCTCGCGGTCGACGTCTCCGCGGCGCCGGGCGGCGGTGGCAACGCCCTCCTAGTCCCCATCGCCGCGGCCGGAGCGCTCGGCGCCGTGGCCGTCGCGGCGGCACTGCTCGTTCTGCGCCGGCGCAAGAAGAAATCCGCGCAATAGGGGAAGGGCAGCAAGGCAGCAAGGCAGCAAGGCAGCAGGGGAAGGCAGAAAGGCAGCAAGGCAGCAAGGCAGCAAGGGTGGGCAGGAAGGCAGAAAGGCAGAAAGGGAGAAAGGGCCTGGTCGTCGTCCCTTGCTGCCTTTCTGCCTTGCTGCCTTGCTCCCTTGCCCCCTTGCTCCCTTGCTGCCTTGCTGCCTTGCTCCCTTGCCCCCTTGCTCCCTTGCCCCCTTGCTCCCTTGCCCCCTTGCTCCCTTGCTGCCTTCCTGCCCACCCTTGCTGCCTTGCTGCCTTGCTGCCCGCTGCCTTTGCCCGATCGCCCTGCCTAGATGAGCTTCACCTGCTTGGTCTCCAGGCGCAGGGACCTAAGGTTGGAGCGCTCCAGGAGCTCGTCGGAGAGAAGGTCGTATAGGTCTGCGCTGAAGTCCTCGCTCACTCGGTAGCAGGGGTCCTGGGCCGGGACGGCTATCCCGGCGCTCTCCAAAAGCCTCCTGGCCTCGGCGCGCTCCTCGGCCGCGACCGAGCGGTACCGCTTGGGCGCGGAGAGGCCCATCCGCCGCAGCTCCTCGTAGAACACCGGGCGCCGGAACAGGCGCTGGAGGAGGAACACACCCATGCGGGACCGGCGGTCCCGGCGCTTCTCGGCGGCGCGCAGCCTCTCGCCCAGCGACTCGTAGATGTCCGAAAGGGGCGTCGCCGAAAGCGAGTAGACCTTGGAGGGAGGGATGTCTTTTTCGCGAAGAAGGCCCGACTCGGCCAGGGCCTGGAGGTAGCCGGCGAGCACCAGCCGGTGCAGCCGCATCCCCTCCTTCTCCAGGTCCCTTGCCAGCCGGCTTATGGACTTGTCCTGCTCCCCGAGCTGCCGCAGCACCGCCGCCCTGAGGGTCCTGTCGCCGATGAACATGTGCTCTCCCCCGGAAATTGATAAGCGAACAGATAACAGAGCTGGTAACAAATAAACCTTTTGAATGGCCCGATTTCGCCGTTTTACTTTTTTTTGTAAATCTTTCAATAATAATCGGAAGTGCGACTCCCGACGCGGTGCGCGATGAACAAAATAGATAAGCACCAACGTGCATGTGGCAAAAGCAGCACCAAAAAACAAGGCCGCTTGCGGTGTGCTGCACACGCGCTAGGCGGAGGCACGGGGGGGAAAGCTCCATGATATACCGGCGGGACACCCGCAACAGGAGCCTGGACGACTTCAGCGAGGCGAGGCCCAGGGCCACCGTCAGGGCAGGCAGGCGGAACGAGTGCGCCGCGCACCCCGAGGGGGCGGGCCCCCTCAAGGCAAAACCGCCGGCACTGGCGGCCGCGCCGGCGCTCAAGTAGGCCCGTCCTGGCCTGAACTCAATACTTTTAAGACCCGGGAGGTGGATTCCCGACCGGGTGCTGCCCGATGCGGATACGCACAGCCGTCCTATCGTTGCTCCTGGTCGCAGGCTCCCTGCTCCTGCCCGTCCCGCCCGGGGAAGTTGGCGCGGTCCCCATCGATTTCTCAGGGGACATCATCACGACAGTGAGCTGGTCGCTTGCGACCTCGCCCGTCCACGTCGTGGGCAACATCTCCGTGCGGGTGGGCGGGACGCTCAACATCAAGGAGGGCACGGAGGTGCTCTTCGACGAGGGGACCTGGATCGCCGTCGAGGGCGGGGCGCTCGTCATCGAGGGCACGAGCACCGCGCCCGTGCGCTTCCTGCCCAACACCTCCGCCCCGTACAGCGGCTACTACCAGTGGATCCACGTCAGGAGCCAGCTCGACAAGCCCTCCAGCCTCAGCGCCCGGTGGGCCGAGTTCTCCCGGGGCGCGAAGGGGTTCTACCTCGAGGGCGTGCAGGGCGCCGTCATCCAGGACTGCCGGTTCGACGGCGTCGGCGAGGCCGGCATGTACCTCTCCGGGTGCTCCGGGGTGATGGTCCAAAACTGCGTCTTCAACGGGAGCGGCGGGTGGGGCGTCCGGGCCGAGCTCTCGGACAACGTCTCCATCCTCGCCGGCACCTTCTCGGGCTGCGCGGCGTCGTCGGTCTCCTTCTCGGACTGCGTGTACAGCTCGGTGTCGTCGGTGCAGGTCACGGCCGACGTGTCCGAATCCGGCTTGGAGCTCCAAGGCTGCAGCAACATCCACATCGACCGGCTGACCGTCGCGGACGCCCCCAGGGGACTGGAGCTCGTCAACTCGGGCCAAAACACCGTCTACGGCTGCGCGTTCCAGCGGGACGGCATCGGTCTCGTCCTGAACTCCTCCACCGAAAACGTCTTCCGCGGCAACAACTTCACGGACTGCCCCCTGCCCCTCTCGTTCTCCGGCGGCCCGGAGCTCGCCTCCAACACGTTCGAGACCAGCAACACCGTCGGCGGCCTGCCGGTCCGTTTCCTCAACTCGGGCGACCTGGACGGCGTCGCCGCCGGCGCGGTGGTGCTCGCCGGGTGCACCGGCTCCACCGTGAGCAACATCACGTTCCCCAACACCGGCGGGGCGATCTTCGTGCTCTACGGAAGCGACTGCGTGCTTCGGGACCTCGTGCTGGACCGCTCCCCGAGCGGGACGGTGGTCATCGGCAGCCCGGGCCTTCGGCTCCATAACGTCACGCTGACCAACTCGCCCAAGACCGGCCTTTCGGTCCTCGAATCCGACGGGACGGAGGTCCGAAACTGCACCATCACCGGGTGCGACACCGGAGCGGCCTTCGGCGGCCGGATGGACATCACCCTCCACGGCTCGAATCTGCGGGGGAACAGCCGGGACCTGTCGACGGCAAGCGAGGTCCGGACGACCGCGATCGACTGCTCCGTGGGCAGCATCGAGACCGGCGAAGAATCGCAGGTGGAGGAGGACTACACCCTCTCCGTCAAGGTGACGGACAGGGCCTCCGCGCCCGTCTCCGGGGCCCAGATGCGGGTCCTCTCCGGGGGCGAGCCCCGCTACGCCACGCCTCGTTTCGGCGGGACCGACCCCGTGTCGGACGCCGCGGGTGCCTTCGCGCCGCTGGTGCTGCCCGGGGCCATCCACCGGTACGGGGCCCGCACGGACATCAACACCACCGCCGAGGTGTGGGACGGGGTCAACGCGTTCGAGTGGAACCCGAGGACCTTCCAGCTCCGCGCCCCGACGGGAGCGGCGTTCATTGCGACCGAGGTGGGCTTCCTCTCGGGGGTGGTGCTCGATCCGGTCGGCGACCCGATAGGGGGCGTCGACCTCCTGCTCGACGGGGGCATGAGCGCCACCACCGGCACCGACGGGAGCTACCTGTTCCCTCCCCTGGCGCCGGGCAACTACTCGATGGACGTATCGCTCCCGGGATGGGAGCCGCTGCACCTGCCGGTCGTGCCCGTGACCGCCGGGGTGACCAAACATGTCAACCTGACCATGCAGGCGGCAGCCGGCTCCACGGGGGAGCTCAGGGGCACCGTGCTGGATGACCGGGGCGGCCCCGTCGCCGGGGCGTTCGTCCAGGTGGCCGGCGGTCCCGGGGCCCTCTCGGACACGGCAGGCCTCTTCTCCGTCAGCGGAGCGCCCGGGGGCTTTGTCAACTTCTCGGCCTCCAAGGCGGGCCATCTGGGCGCGGCCGGGCAGGCGTTCGTGCCACCCGGGGGCCGGTCGCGCTGGACCAACATCACCCTGGTGGCGTCGGCCGCCAACGCCACCGGCGCCATATCGGTCCAGGTGGTCGATGCCTTCTCCGGGCCGCTCCAGGGCGCCCGGGTGGTGCTGGACGGTAACACCGAGGCGCCCCAGTTGACGCCCGCCAACGGCACCTGCCTGTTCTCCGGAGTGCCGGCCGGGTTCCACCTGGTTGCCGCATCCCTGGCCGGCTACGCGCCGGCGAGCGCGAACGTCACGGTGATCGCGGGGAGCGTGGCCGGCCTGACGCTGGTTCTCAACCTGGAGCCGTCGGGCAACGGGTCGGTCGCCGGCACAGTGAGGGGCCTGACCGGGGCGGCCATTGCCGGTGCTTCCGTGGTCTTGGAGGAGCTCAACCTCTCGGCCACCACCGACGCCGCCGGCAACTACAGCATCGGGCCGGTGCCGGCGGGCCTGCACAACATAACGGCCTCCGCCGAAGGATTCGCCCCCGAAACGGTGATCGGCGTGGTGGTCCTGGGCAACTCGATAACGTTCCAGGACTTCGTGCTGCGCCCCGAACGGGTGTTCACCAACCGGACCCTGGGTGTGCGGGTGTTAGGCGATTTCACCGGTGCCGGCCGGCTGGATATCCGGAGGGCCCCGGCGCTTCCCGAGCCCCCGCCGGGCGGCTTCGACCGCTTCTTCGAGGTGACCGCCACCGGGTTCACCTGCATGACCGGCCTGCGCATCGAGGTCCGGGGCCAGCTCTTCCGCGACTCGCTTTCGGGGAGGGACCTCGGAAGGTACGATGTCAGGCTCTACACACGCCCAAGCGGCATGTGGGACCCGGGCGAGCGCTGGGAGGCCATCGCCGAATCCGGCTACGACGCCGAGGGCGGCCTCTTCTGGGCCAACGTCTCCCACTTCTCCGTGTTCGGGATAGGTTTCACGGCGAAGGGCACCGGCCCCACCGGGACGACGATTGTCGCCCTCCCGCCGTGGCTTTCGCCCCTGGCGGTCGTGGCGATCGTGCTGCTCGTCGGCGTGCCCATCGGGATAATCGTGATACGGGTCCGCCAGCCGCCGTCGGGGGGCGGCGGTCGGCAGGGGCCCGTTTTGCCGCCGCGTCAGTCCGGCACGAACTTGTAGCCGTAGTAGATGACCCCGGACTTGCCCTCCTCGCCGATCTTGCGGAACACGGAGTGGACCCGGGTGCCTATCCGGACCTCGCCGGGCCCGCAGTCCACCATCTGCGCCAGGAGGGCGGGGCCCTCGTCGAGCCTCACCATGGCCAGGATGTAGGGGACCTGTATCTCGAAGCCGGGACGCGGCTCGTGGACAAAGGTCCAGGTGAGCACCTCGCCCGTGCCCTTGAGCTTGTGTTCCTCCATCCGCCCGATGCTCTCGCGGTGGCACCGGGTGCACACCGGCCGGGGCGGGAAGAACACCGTCCCGCACACGCCGCACCTGTTCCCGGTGAGGTTGTAGCGGCTTTTGGTCTCGCGCCAGAACCGCACGCCCGCAAGTCCCGACATTCAGGCCACCTCCAGTATGTGGACGAAGGCGGTCGCCCCGCAGCCGCCGACGTTGTGGGCGAGCCCCACCCGGGCTTCGGGAACCTGCCTCTCTTCGGCCTTGCCCTGGAGCTGGAGCACGAGCTCGATGATCTGCGCGATGCCGGTCGCCCCCAGGGGGTGGCCCCGGGCCTTGAGCCCGCCGGAGGTGTTCACCGGCAGCTCGCCGCCCGGGGCGGTCATCCCGGACGCCGTCGCGGGCCCGCCCGCGCCCTTCTTCACGAACCCCAGGTCCTCGATGGCCATTATCTCCGAGATCGTGGTCACGTCGTGGACCTCCGCGAAGTCCACCTCCTTGCGCGACCGGCCGGCGAGCTTGAGCGCCCTCTCCATCGCCACCGACGTGGCGTCGAACCCCACGAGCGAGCGGCGGCTCGAGAGCGAGAGGGTGTCCCCCGCCTGGGCGGAGGCGGCTATCCGGACCTGGGGGCCGGGGAGCCTGCGGGCGCGCTCGGCCGAGCAGAGCACCACCGCCGCCGCGCCGTCCGAGATGGGGGCGCAGTCCAGCATCCCCAGCGGGTCGGCGACCTCGGCCGCCTCGAGCACGGACTCGGGCCGGACGGGCCGGCGGAACTGGGCCGCGGGGTTGAGCGCCCCGTTCCGGTGGTTCTTCACGGCCACCCGGGCGAGCTGCTCCCGGGTGGTCCCGAACTCGTGCATGTGGCGCCGGGCCATCATCGCGTACATCGAAAAGAGCGTGGCGCCGAAGAAGCTCTCCCACTGCTGGTCCAGGGCGGTCGCGGTTATCTCGGTGACCTCCGGGTCCGGAAGGTCGGTCATCTTCTCGGCCCCGCCCACCACCACGCAGTCGTGCAGGCCGGAGGCGACCGAGAGGTAGGCGTGGTGGAGGGCCGCCGCGCCCGAGGCGTCGGCGCCCTCGATGGTGACGGTGGGCAGGTTCCGGCCCGCAAGGCCCGCGAAGTCGGCTATCAGGGCGCCGATGTGGGTCTGGTCGATGAGCCTCCCGGCGGCCATGTTGCCCACGAAGAGCGCGTCTATGTCGGAGCTCGTGATGCCGGCGTCGCGGATGGCCTCCATGCCGGCGCGTATGCCCAGGTCCCGCAGGGAGTGCTCCCAGAGCTCCCCGAAGGGCGTGATGCCCGTTCCGACAACCATCACGTCCCTCATCGGGAGGCACCCCCCATGGTGATCTTGCCGCGCAGCTTCGCGTAGGTGGCGTAGTCTATCATGACCTTGCGCTCGATCATGGAGCGCACGGCCGACGGCCCCGTCCGGTCCATGGAGTTGATCGCCTCCACCACAGTGATATCGAATGCGTCCGAGCCGGCGCCCGAGCCGTAGGCCGTGACGAATATGCGGTCGCCGGGGACGGCGATGTCCAGCACCGCCGCAAGCCCCAGCGGGACCGCCGCCGAGTAGGTGTTGCCTATCTCGGGCGCTAGCAGGCCCGGCCTCACCTGCTCGGGCTTGAAGCCCAGCTCCTCCGCCACCCTCAGCGGGAACTTCCCGTTGGGCTGGTGGAATATGGCGTACTTGTAGTCGCCCGGCCCCGTGGAGACCGCCTTCATGAGGTCCCGGCCGCAGGCCAGGATGTGCTTGAAGTAGGCCGGGGCGCCCGTGAAGCGCCCGCCGTGCTGCGGGTAGATCTGTCCCTCGCGGCGCCAGAAGTCCGGCGTGTCCGTGGTGTAGGAGCAGGTGTGCTCGATGGTGGCGATGAGGTTCTTCTTGCCGACGAGGATGGCGGCGGCCCCGGCCGACGCGGAGTACTCGAGCGCGTCCCCGGGCGCGCCCTGGGAGGTGTCGGCCCCGATGGCCATCCCGTAGTCCATCATGCCCGAGCCCACGAGGCCCATGCAGCTCTGCATCGCCGCGGTGCCGGCCTTGCAGGCGAACTCGAAGTCCGCCGCGGTCAGGTTGGGGGTGGCGCCGATGGCCTCGGCGACTATGCCGGCGGTGGGCTTCACCGCGTAGGGGTGGGACTCGGAGCCGACGTAGACCGCATTCACCATGTCCCCCGCGACGGGCGAGCGCCTCATCGCGGTGCGCGCCGCCTCGACCGCCAGCGTGACCACGTCCTCGTCGGAGGAGGGCACGCTCTTCGAGAACACGCCCAGCTGCTTTCCGATGAGCGGGGGGTTCTGGCCCCACACGCGGGCGATGTCCTCGCTCGATATCCTGTACCTGGGGATGCATGCGCCGTAGCTCACAATGCCGACAACCATCGCAGACACCTTCAGAGGGACTTCAACCTGTCTATCAGAACATCCATGTGGAGACCGGTGGTGACCAGCGGTATCCTCTCTATCTCGGCCAGCCGGACCGCGAGCTCGTCGATTCGCTCGGGCCTGTGGAACACGACAATGGCGGGCTTCATCGGGTGGGAGCGGATGGCCACCATGGGCGAGCGGCCGTAGCGGACCCCCGTGAATATGATGGCCCTCTCCGAGGTCCAGCCGTACACCCGCAGGTAGTCGAACGCGCTCAAGGAGGTGATGGCCTTGAGCGAGTCGAGCACCGTGTAGCCGTAGATGTCCCGGTCGGCCCGGTCGGAGCAGGCGACCACCTTGCCCTCGATGGTCTTTATGAACCGGGAGGCCGCGATGCCTATCGGGTACTCCTGGATGGCGAAGATGGCCTCGGCGGGGCCCATCTTGCTGAAGCGCTTGAGCACCGGCCCGCCGCGCCGCCGGTCTATCTCGAGTATCGCGCCCACGATGCGCCGGAGCGTCCTTATGCCCGGGGAGCGCCGCCTGCCTTTCTCGTAGTCGGAGATTATCGAGGGGGAGCGGCCCAGGGCCTGCGCGAGCTCGTTTTGGGAGATGTTGAACGCGTCCCTCCACTTGCGCAGGGTCTTCCCGGGCTCGGCCGAGAGCACGATCTCGCCGGCCATCTTCTCGGCCAGGTCCTGGCTCATCGGCCGAACATGCCGGAGGCAGTATAAAAAAGTGTCGTAGTCGTAGTACGGCAAATGGCGAACTGGGGGCAGCGGGCAGCAAGGCAGCAGGGCAGCAGGGGAAGGCAGAAAGGCAGCAAGGCAGCAGGGCAGCAGGGGAAGGCAGAAAGGCAGCAAGGCAGCAAGGCAGCAGGGCAGCAGGGCAGCAAGGGAAGGCAGAAAGGCAGCAAGGCAGCAGGGCAGCAGGGCAGCATGGGAAGGCAGGAAGGAGGAAACGTAGTCCATCCCTTGCTGCCTTGCTCCCTTGCTCCCTTTCTCCCTTTCCCCCTTGCTGCCTTGCTCCCTTGCTCCCTTTCTCCCTTTCCCCCTTGCTGCCTTGCTCCCTTGCTCCCTTTCTCCCTTTCCCCCTTGCTGCCTTGCTCCCTTGCTGCCTTGCTCCCTTGCTGCCTTGCTCCCTTGCTGCCCTTTACAAATTAGTATAATAAGCACCAATCCTCTTCCCCGTCCGTGGAGCTTTCCGATTTCGACTACGACCTGCCCCGGGAGCTCATCGCCCAGGAGCCGCTGGACGACCGGGGGGGCTCCCGCCTCATGGTCCTTGACGGTGACCGGGTGCGCCATCGGGCCTTTTCGGACCTTTCGGGGTTCCTCCGGCCCGATGACGTGCTCGTGCTCAACGACTCGCGCGTCGTCCCGGCGCGCCTTCTCGGCAAGCGAGCCACCGGGGGGAAGGTGGAGCTTTTGGTGCTGGGCACGCGAGGGCCGGTGGCCGAGGCCCTGGTCCGGGCGAAGCCCCTCCGGCCCGGAGAGCGCCTCTCGCTCGGGGAGGGCCGGTGCGCCGTCGAGGAGCGGGTGGCCGGCGCCCGGTACAGGCTGCGCTTCGAGGTCCCCGGGGGCCTGGCCCGCTTCCTCCGAAGGCGCGGCGAGATGCCCACGCCGCCCTACATCCGCAGGAAGCTCGGGCGCCCGGAGCGCTACCAGACGGTGTTCGCCCGGGACGCGGGCTCGGTGGCGGCCCCCACCGCCGGACTGCACTTCACTCCCGCGATGCTCGACTGCATGCGGGCCTCCGGAGTGACCGTGGCGTTCGTCACCCTCCACATCGGCCCGGCCACCTTCCAGCCCGTCAGGGCCCGCGACGTCATGGACCACCGCATGGAGCCGGAGCACTACCGCATCGGCGGCGAGGCGGCGGCCGCGGTCAACGGGCGCCGGGGCAGGCTGGTGGCGGTCGGGACCACGGTGGTGAAGGCCCTGGAGAGCGCCGCCCGGCCCGACGGGACCGTGCCCGAATCCGAGGGCTGGAGCGACCTGTTCATCCGCCCCGGCCACGAGTTCCGGGCGCGGCCGGACGCGCTGCTCACCAACTTCCACCTCCCCCGCTCGACGCTCATCATGCTGGTCAGCGCGCTGGTCGGCCGGGAGAGGCTCCTGGCGGCCTACGCCGAGGCCGTGAGGGAAAGATACAGGTTCTACAGTTTCGGGGACGCGATGCTGTGCCTGCTCTGAGGGTCGGTTGAATGTACAGCCTGGAGGCGGTGGACGGGAAGGCGCGCGCCGGGGTGCTGGCGACGGCCCACGGCAGGGTCCCGACGCCGGCGTTCATGCCCGTGGCGACCCGGGCGGTCGTGAAGACCCTCACGCCCGAGGAGGTCTACGAGCTGGGGGCGCGGGCGCTGATCTGCAACGCCTTCCACCTCCACCTGCGTCCCGGTATCCCGCTCGTGCGCCAGATGGGCGGTGTCCACGAGTTCATGGGCTGGGGCGGTACGGTGTTCTCCGACAGCGGGGGGTTCCAGCTGATCCGGAGCGGCTTCGACCTTCGGGTCCGCGACAGCGGGATACGCTACCGCAACCCCCAGACGGGCTCCGTGGAGGAGCTTGCGCCCGAACTGAGCGTCCGGATGCAGCGCGAGCTGGGCTCGGACGTGGCGATGGTGCTGGACCAGTGCCCCCGCTACGGGACCTCCCCGGAGGGAATCCGGGAGGCGGCCCGGCGAACGATCGACTGGGCCCGGCGGGCGGTGGACGTCGGGCCGGACCCGGACGGCCAGGGCCTCTTCGGGATAGTGCAGGGCGGGTGGGACGAGAGGCTTCGAAAGGAGTGCGCCGACGCCCTGGTCTCGCTGGGCCTGGACGGTTTCGGCATCGGCGGTCTCTCCATCGGCGAGCCCCGCGAGAGGATGCTCCAGGCGATGGGCTGGGCGCTGGAGGCCCTGCCCGCCTCCAAGCCCCGCTACCTGATGGGCGTGGGCTCGGCCGCCGAGCTCCTGGAGGCCGTTTCCGGCGGCGTCGACCTCTTCGACAGCGCCTTCCCCACGCGCAACGCGCGCCACTGGACCGTGATGACCGCCTCGGGCAACTTCGCCCTGGGGAGGGCTGACCACTCCTCGGCCGGCGGGCCCCTCGAGGAGGGCTGCGCCTGCCCGACCTGCCGGCGGTTCACCCGGGCGTACCTGCATCACCTGTGCCGGGACAACGACCTGCTCGGAATGCGCCTCGTCTCGGTCCACAACCTGTTCTTCGTCCAGGAGCTCATGCGCGACATGCGGGAGGCCGTCCGGCACCGGCGGTTCGGGGCGTTCCGGGAGGCCTTCCTGGCCGGCCACCGAACGGCTGGCGCGACGCAAGAGGAAGAATAAGGGGCGCAAGGGACGATTGGAGAGGAAAAAAGAGCAAAGGTCAAAAGCGGAAGAATGTTTCCCGCCCACCTTGCGCCTTCGGCGGCCCAGAAGGATCCCCGTGGCGGCCGCCGCCGCCAGGAGGGCCGCCCCGGGGCCGTCTATGAAATCCCTCGGCGCGGGCGCCGGCGAGAACTTGATGCTGATGTTGAACGTGGCGGTGCCGTTCACCCCGGCGTCGTCGGTCAGGTTGAGGGTCACGGTGTACTGGCTCCGGGCCTTCGCGTAGACGCGGGTGACGTTGACGCCCTCCGCGGTGGTCCCGTCGCCGAAGTCCCAGGAATAGCGCGTGATGACCCCGTCCGGGTCCGACGAGCGGGCGCCGCTGAACGAGACGCTCTTGCCGCGCATGGCGCTCACCGGGCCGTCTATCTGCGCTATCGGCGCCAGGGAGGGGCCCACTTCGATGTATATGTACTGGCGGGTGACGCCGCCCCTGCCGTCGTTCACCTCGAGCACGACTATGTGATGCCTGCCGCCCGGGAGGGTCTTTTGGAACGTCGGGGAGGTCTCGTTGTAGGCGGGGGGCCGGTTGGGATGGGAAACCTCCGGCCCTTCGAAGCTTCCGCTCGCCGGCAGTGCCACGCTCCCGGTGAGGTCGCTATACAGGAACCTGAAACCGTGCGTCCCGGCGGGCAGTCTGGCCTCGTAGCTGTAATCCGTCCCGTTGCGGAGGTCGTCGCCGCCGGCCGACAGGTCGAAGGAGGTGCCGTCGATGTAGACCTTTCTCATTATCGGGGCGTCGCCGTTGGAGTCGTTGGAGCGGACGCTGTAGCGGAAGAGGGTGTCTGGGGTCCCGACCGGGGGGTCGACGGTCCCGCCGGACAGCGTCGGTGGGGCCGGGAGCTCCACCTCGGGGCCGGAGAGGGAGCCGGAGGCCGGCAGCAGCACGGACACCCGCCCGTCGGAGAAATTGAACGAGAAGGCGTGGGAGCCCCCGGCCAGCCTCGTGGAGTAGGTGAAGCGGGACCCGTCCGCGTAGCCGGTGTCGTCGGTGTGCATGGGGAAGGCCCTGCCGTCGATGACCACCGAGGCGCAGGCGGGCGTGTTGTTGTCGGTGTCTGCTTAGGTCACCGAATAGATGAAGGCTGTCGAGGTGTTGCCAAAGGCCGGGGAAACGCCCCCGTCCGAGAGGGCGGGGGCGGCGTTGGGGGAGTCGGCCAGCACGAGGTCCATCCAGGCCGACATCTCGTCGCCCAGGTTGCCGTTGAAGTTCAGGTCGTGGTCCACCGTGTTTTGGGGAAAGCGGTAGTAGTCGTTCCCGGAGTAGGTCTCTATCCTGAACCCGATCGTGGAGCCGGGAACGGCGGAGAAGTCCCGCTGGTCCCCCGACGAGAGCGGCTTCCTGGCCTCGTACACCGTGGTGTCGGAGCTGCGCTTGCCGGAGCCGTCCGTGGTGCCGCCGCCGCCGGTGTCCGCCAGCCAGTCCCCGGCCCCCTGGCTCCAGTAGCGGTCGGAGTACCCGGCGTCCAGCCGCCGACCACTCCCCGGAAGAGAGGGTGCCGTCGATGGTGGGGAGGGGCTGGGCGGCCAGGTTGTTCCGGAAGGTGCCCCCGCCGTCGCGTCCGGCCGCGGCCGGCGTTGCAGCCGGCAGGGCGGAAAGCAGCACGATCGCCACGGCAAGAATGGACAGGCCGTCTCTTGCTTCCGTCATAAGAATCACCGGCCCTATCAATCGGTCGGCGGCGCCATAAAGGTATCGGCCGGGATGAGGGAATGGAGAAGGCGCAAGGCGCACCCTGCACCCTGATTATCCGGCGCGGCCCTCCTCCACCTCTTCCACGAAGCACTGGGTCTCCCGGCCGACGCGCCTGACGTTGATCACCCGGGCGCTCATCATGATGTTGATGTGGTAGTGCACGGTCGGGGTGCTCAGGCCTATCCGCCGGGCGATCTCCTTCTGGGAGATGCCGGGGTTCTCCCGGATTATCTTGAGTATCTCGTGCTGGATGTGGTTCATGCGCAGCACGAGCTCCTCGGAGGGCTCGGGGACCTTCATCTCCCGCGGGTAGAAGCGCTTGAAGCGCCCGTCGGCCACGGACTTGATGAACTCCTCGCGCTCGAGGGTCTTGAGGTGGTAGACCAGCGTGCCGTTCTTCAGGGAGAGCGCCTTCTTTATCGAGTTGTAGTGCTCGCCGGGATTGGCCTTTATGTAGCCGTAGACCTGGCCGCGGACGAAGTGGTCCAGTATGTCGTCCTTTTTTATCTTCGTGTACAGGGGCACGAAGAGGAACGACAGGAGCCAGTACTTCCCGTACTCGGTGCCGCCGCCCAGCGCGCCGGCGACCATGAGGAGGGCCGAGCCGCCGGCCACGGCGACCACGAGCGGGGCCAATGGCGCGGCCGCGGGGGCCTCCTTTCCGCCGATAATGACGCGCTCGAGGAAGATGTTGTTCCCCTCATCGCGCTCGAGCACGGAGTGCTCCGTGTCCGCCTCGAAGCGGAGCAGGTGGTCGCCCGGCGTGGGCGTCCAGCCGAACGTGGCGGTCTTGGAGGAGCCGGCCGGTATGAGCAGTATGCGCTCGGACCGCGCCGCGGCCCCGTCGACCGCGAACCCGACCACGACATTGCGCGCCGGGGCCTCCCCGGTGTTGGTGACGGTGACCGTGGCCAGGACGGCGTTCCCGGCCTGGAATCCCCTCGGTGCGTAGGACACCCCGAGCGAGAGGTCGGGAAGCAGGAGCCCCGCCCTGAACGCCAGCCTCTCCCGGAGGCCGCTGGGGGATGCCGCCACGACCTGGATGTCCGACCAGCTCTCCGCCGCCGCGAACGGGACCCCGACCTCCAAGACCAGGTCGGCGATTCGGCCGGGCCGGACCTCCAGGGGCCCAGTCGAGCCGGTGGCGGGGTCGACGACGGAGGCGGTCCATCCAGGAGGGGCCTCCGTCCCGAGGGTGACGATGTCGGCGCCGTTGCCCAGGTTGCGCAGGTGGAGCACGGCCACGGCCAGGTCCCCCGGGGCACCCCGGACTGTGGTCGACGGGGCGGTCAGGGCCAGGCCGAACGTGCGCTCGACGACCGCGGTGATGTCCGCCTTGGCCCGCGCGCCCGACCGGCCGGTCAGGATCGCCGCGACCTTGTATTCTCCCGCCTGTGCATCCGGCGGCGGGGAGACCACCAGGGTCCATTGCACCGTGCCGCCCGGAAGGACCGTCCTTTGGTCGGAATAGGCCCCGTCCATCTGCGAGATGCCGCTCCATCCGGAAGGGAGCTCGAGCCCGAGCCCGATGTCGTCGGGCTCGTTCCCGGTGTTGGTGACGGTGAGCAGGGCGCTCATCCGGCCCCCCGGCAGGCCGCTTACTGTCCGCTGGAGCACGGAGGCCTCCAGCCCCGGTGCCGGCAGCGCCAGCGCCGTGACCGTCGTCGAGTCGCTTGAGCTTCCATCCAGGGATGCGGCGACCACCCGGACCACGAACCGTCCGCTGGCCGTCGGCGGCGCGGAGACCGAGAGGGTCGCTTTCGCCGTCTCGCCGGCGCCGAGCTCCAGGAACGAGGGGTCCACCGAGGCCCTCCAGCCCGCAAAGCCCGCGATGACCTCGACCACCACACCGGCCGGTCCGGGAGAGGTCCCGCCGTTTTGAATCTCGATTTCGAAATCGGTCGTGCCGCCGGGCGGCACCGGTTTCGCCGGCTCGGACGTCCGGACCGAAAGTTCCACGCCGGGAGAGACCAGCACCGATCCGCTTGCGGCGACCACCGCCCCGGTCTCGAGCGAACGGGCGATAACCGTGAAGTCCAGCGTCTGCCCGGCGGTTGCCGCGGGCAAGACCTGCGCGCTCACCGGCACGGTGGCGCTGCCCGACCACGGGACGGTCGCTAGCTCGGCCCCCGGCAGGACGGAGAGCGGTCCCCCGGAGGTGGCTGTCAGCCGGACCCGCTCGGCGCTGTCGCCGAGGTTGCGCAGATTCAGCTCGAAGTGCACGCTGGTGCCGGGCGCCGCCTGGAGGGCCGGCGGGCCCATCGAGGGTTCGATGCCCCGGCGCACCTTGAGCTCCAGCGGTATGACCAGCTCGGATGAGAAGCGCGGGTTGTTGAGGGAGGTCACGAGGACCCGCAGGAAGCCCGTCGGGGGCCCGGAGCCGTCCTCCGGCCCCGAGAGCCTCACCAGTAGCTCCGCTGTGCCGTCACCGGCCGGGAGCTCCGCCTCGCCCGACGTGAGGGACGCACCCCACCCCGCCGGAAGGCCGGCGGTCTCGAGCCCCAGGGAGAGCGTGTCCGGCAGTCCGCCGGTGTTTGAAAGCCGAATGGAGATCGAGGAGGTCCCGTGGGGCCGGACCACGACCGGACCCGCCGGTTCCCGGGCCTCGAAACCGAAGGTGTGGACGCGGGAGAGCCTCAGGGACCCGCCCGACGGCCAGGCGGCCCAGGTCCTCCCGGAGGACTGGACGGTCGAGGGCGCCGACGAGGCGGAGGCGGCCACCGCCACTCTGGAGACGGGTGGGTAGGCCTCCCAGGCCGCCGTGTCCACCGCGGCGAGGAAGGTCTCGGGAAGCCCGTTGCGTAGCTCGACCCAGCACAGCAGGGCCGCGCCGTCGGCCTGGACGGAGATGGATGGGCCCTGCACGGCGTCCTCCCCGGAGCTGACATGGATGGAATCCGCCATACCGCCGGATATCCTGCAGGCCACGATGCGTCCGGGCCGCCCGGCCTCCCCGCCCTTCCAGGCGAGCACCGTCGACCCCAGGGGGCCCGCGGCGACCACCGGCATCGCTCCCGCCGGCATCAGAGGGATCGGGGTGCGGTGGAGCACGGCCCCGGCGGGGTCGAGCTCGATGTGCAGGCCGCCCGTCGTGGTGGACAGGACGACGAGGCAGCGGCCGTCGGGCGCCACTTGGACCGTCCCGTCGAGGAGGGCGCCATGGCCGGTGGATTCCAGCACCGTTTCCGAGACCACCGCGCCCTCGCCGTCGACGGCCGCCAGCACGAAGGCATAGCCGCCGGCTGGGGGTTCCCGTGAGGTGTATCCGACGGCCAGCCCGTCGGGGCCGGCCGCAATTGTCGGTCCGTGGGCCCCGTCGGGATTGGAGCGAAGGACCCTGTCCACGAGCACCGTTCCGCCCCGGGCCGAGGTCTTGCGAAGGTGGATGTCCGTGCCGGAGGAATCCCAGACTGTCCAGAGGTTGCCCGCACCGTCGATCGCAAAGGAGCTGGCCGCTCCCGGAGAGGTCCAGAAGGTCGGGGTTTCCCGCCCGAGGAGCCTCGGCGCGGTGAGCGGCCGGCCGGCGGCGTCCAGCCACGATTGCCAGAGCCCGTCGGCGTCGTAGAAGAGCGCCAGCGAGCCGTCGGGCGCGGCAAGAAGGGTGGCCCGGGAGGGGGCTTTGGACGAGGAGGCGACCTCGACCGGAGTGCCCCATTCCAGGCCGGCACGGGGGTCGATGTGCGCCGGGCCCTCTGCGGGAGCGGCGGGCAGGCTCACCAGTAGCAGCCAGCCGACGACCAGCAGTGCTGCTGGCATCCGGAATGCCCGACCGCGCATCACGGCTACCCTCTGTCCCTTTAATCTAATAAACATGCTGGAGGTTATATACTCTGATTGGTACGCTTATCTAATTAATATATAATATTTGTGAAATAGGAGGAAAGGGGGGAAGAGGAGCAGCAGGCAGCGGGGAGGGAAGGGGAGCGGGGAGCAGGGAGCGGGGAGCAGGGGACGACGGGTTCCGTTCCGTCACCACTCCCCGCTCCCTGCTCCCCGCTCCCCTTCCCTCCCCGGTGCCCCTCTTTCCCGATTGCGCAGTTTCATTTGTTGCACTCGGGCATCTGCCCGCCGGAGGTGGCCTTGTGGACAACCATGTGGTTGTTCAGGGCGGGCTCCCACTTGTCAATATATTCCCAGCGGAAGTGAGTGGCTCCCCGCAGGCACGGCTTGGCCGAAAAGCCGCTGTTGTAGTAGTTCTGGAGCGTCTCGCGGATGTTGTTCGACCCGCCGATGAAGATGATGAACTCGAGGCTGTCGTAGAACTCGTAGACGCCCGGCCGGGGCTCGACCTTGTTTATCGACTCCTGTCTCCACTCCGCCAATGGTCTCTGAAATCCCGAAATAGGCAAGGACATACCTCCGCATCACCCAACCATCTATCCTATTATATATCTTCGCACGCCGGGGGCTTTGGGACAAAACTCACAAACCGGCAAGTAGGCCAAGGCAGCCCTGATCCTCCCTTGTGAGAATCACCTGCCTGCTGACCACCCGAGCTCCATTTTGTCTCAAGAATGTCTTAACTCGAGGAGC
>VGTL01000002.1 GCA_016874675.1 Methanobacteriota archaeon
ACCCGAGCCCGCGGCGGTGGTGCAAAGGATTATGTCCTGCCTCATCCGGAGGGCGATTCCCCGCAGCTCCTCCGGGGTCGACTTGCCCTCGGCGCCGGTGCGGCCGTCGACGATTCCCATTCCCTGTGCCCCCCAATCCAGCGAGCCCGGAATGCCCTGTTCGATTTAAAAAGTTGCGATAGGTGAAAAAACAAGGCGCGGGGCGCATGGCGCAGGGCGCAAGGGAAGGGACAAGGCCCAAGGTGGAATGGTCGAGGGAACGTCCGTGGATTCCCCCCTGTTCCTTGCGCCCTCACCCTCGCGCCTCAAGCCTTGCGCCTCGCGCCTTGCGCCTCGCGCCTTCGCTCAGCCCGCCTGGCGCCACTCCCGTGCCGGCGAGGTCTTCTTGCACGAGGGGCACAGGATGCCGGAAACCGGGGCGCCGCAGGCTATGCACTTTCCCTCGACCGATAGGGTGGGCGAACGGCACGACGGGCAGGCTACGACGAAGCTCTCGGAGACGGCGCACCAGGGATGCTCCGAATGCTGCCCGCAGGAGGGGCACCGGAGCCGGCCGCGGCCGAGCCTGGCGCCGCAGGAGGGGCATTTCTCAGGGGCAGGCGGCTCCCTGCGGGGCCCCACTATCTTGAGGAGACCGGCCTGCACCGTGTCCGCCACCGCCACCCCGGGGGCGGGCGCCCGCTCCCTGCGGGCCCAAACTGCCTCCTCGGGCGCCCAGCAGATGTACACCGTGGCCAGCGCCAGTAGCGCCTCGGTCGCGCCGTAGACCCCCAGGGCCGCCGTCGAGCCCCCGGAGGACCACAGGGCCAGCCCCGCCCCGGAGATGACGGCCAGCAGAAAGAAGGACACGACCGCGAGCAACCAGAGCCCCAGGGGGGCCCGGCTCTCCAGCACAGTGCGGGCGACCCTTATGCGCAGGATTAGCGTGTACACGAGGAAGAGCGCCGCAAGCTCCATGAGCAGGCCGATCCCGGCGGCCGCCCAGTAGCGCTGGAACAGCCTCTCGCCGCCCAGGAGGATGAGCTGGAGCCCGATGACGGTCGCCCCCCAGATGCCCCCGAGCCACAGGGCGTAGATCCAGGTGTGCGGGAATGCGAAATACATCACGCCGAGCGCCATTACCGCGAAGAAGATCCACCCGCCGGTCCGGTAGGCCGCCGGGACCGTGCCGTCGGGGAGCATGCCCGCCACCAGGGAGAGCAGCAGGCAGGAGGCGGCCAGCGCTGCCAGCTGGCCCCGGGAACGCATCGCCTCGCCGGCGTCGTCGCGCGATTCTCGGGCCACGCCATCCTAATCGCCCTGGGAATATTTGCACTTATCCACGGCCCTCTCCGGTCGATGGGCCCGGGCCGGGAATCCCGGCCCTGCCGGGGGGCCGTCCTACGGACGCGCGCGGGCCTGTTCCGGCCGCCTGGCGGCCATCGCCTGCCTCCGGAGCTCGCCCCGCAGGACCAGGGCGAACTGGAGCATCAGGACGATTGCCGGGAGGAAGAAGCACATGTACTCCGGGAAGACCTGGGGCCGCACGGGGTCCGTGAAGAAGTATCTGGGCTCCGGCCGGGGTTTGGCGCTTATCGAGAAGAGAAGTGGGATGGTGTCCTTCCCGTCGGAGATGTTGATCTGTATCGGAACGGTGCCCAGCTGGTCAGCTGCGGGGACCCAGGTGATCAGCCCGGTGGTTGAGTTGACCTGCATGTTCTCCGGCCCCATGAACTTGGTATAGGTCAGGGGGTCGCCGTCCGCGTCCGTGGCGTTGATCTGGTACTGGTAGGTATCGCCCAGGATAACGCTTATGACGGGCGTGCCGTTGGTGCTGGGCGGGGTGTTCTTGTCCACCGGCTGCGCCTTGACGTCGATGGAGTAGTACTGCTCGCCTCTCAGGGAGTTGATGTCTGTTGCGAATATCCTGACGAACACGCTCTTGTTGAGGTACTCGCTCCCGGGGGTCCAGGACACCACTCCGGTGGCCTCTTCCACGGTCATGGACCGCGGCGACTGGGGATCGAGCGAGTAGTAGACCTGCTCGCCGTCGGGGTCTATCGCGTCCGAGTCGTAGGTGTAGGGCTTCCCCACATAGGCTGTCTTGATGGGCTGGGAGGTGAAGGCCGGGGCCGAGTTGGCCCGCGGGGCCACCGTCACCGTGAAGGACTGGGGGACCTGGGCGGTCACGCCGTCGGTGACATAGACCGTGATCGGCTGGGGCCCCGACTTCGTCGGGGTCCAGGTGAGCACGCCCGTTGTGGGGTTGACGGTCATGTCGTCGATGCTGAACGTGAGGTAGTATGTCAGCGGGTCGTTGTCCGGGTCGGACGCGTTGGCGTCGTAGAGGTAGTACTGGCCGACCACGGCGGTGAGAGGCGGGCTGCTCGTGAAGGCGGGAGGGAGGTTGGGGGCCGCGAGGACCGGCCGGGCAAGCAGGACAGCGGCAAGCCCCAGAGCGGCGACAAGGCGCGCTGCACGGCGCATGTTCCGCAATATATCGTATCCCGTATATAACCTATATGGTCAGGGCCCGAATTCTCCGACGGCGGAACGCCCCTTTTCGGGACCCCGAAGGACGGGCCGCCCGGCCACCGCGGGCCGGGCGAGACCCGCCCCGCGGGCGCCCCTCGCCGGGCCCGAATCCCGCGAGCAAAAAGTCTTTTTGCGCCCGGCGCCATGCGAAGCCCGGAGTGGTGTCCTGAACCCGGCTTTGCTCTTGCTTGCGATCATCTCGGCCGGTTTCTGCGCCTGGCGGTTCGCGATGTGCGTCTATGTCTACAAGGACGCCTCGGCCAAGGGCAAGGACGCCATGACCTGGCTGGGAATCGTCAGCGTGCTGGGAATAATCGGACTGGTCATATGGCTCGCCACCCGGCCGCAGCCGGTGCGCTACGTCTGGTTGCCTTACTGGTATTACCCTTACCCGGGCTGGCACCCGCCGCAGCCCTACATGCCGGCGCCCCGGTATGTCCCGCCCCCGGGGCCGCAGCAGCCCTACGACCGCACGCCCGTCTATCCCCCGCCCCCGGGCGCGCCGCATTCCTATCAGCCGACGCCCCCAGAGCCCCGGTCGACGGACCCTGCCGACCGGACCGGCCCCGCACCTGCCGTGGTGTACGCCTACCCGCGCGTCCGCGACCCGGCAGGGCCCCCCGGGGTTCGTCCGGCACCATCCCCGGCCGGATCGCAATGGATGCCACCCCCGACCGGAGCGCCGCCGACGCTACCCCCGACCGGATGGCCCCCGCCGCCGTTCCACCCGGCCGGCCCTCGCCCCCCTGCGCAGCCCGGGTACAGGCCGTTCGCGGTGCGCAGGATGATCGCGACGCTGGTCGCGGCGATGGCGCTGACGGTCTTCGTCGAGCTGCCGATCGTTTTCCTCATCGCGGCGCAGGTCCCGGACTGGACCGAGGACCCGACGGCACTGCTCTCGCAGCTGCTCTCGCCCGGCCTCCTTTTGGTTTTCGTAGCCATCCAGGACGCCCTGCTGGTCGGCCTGACCTACATCTCCATCTTCCGGCCGGGGCACCTGACGCTCAGGGACATCGGGGCGACCGCGGAGGCGAGATTGCCCCGCGGCGCGCTCATCGGCCTCCTGGCCGGGCTGGCGCTCTTCGCGGCGGCCAGCGGCATCGGGTGGCTGCTCGAGCGGACCGGCTGGTTCTCCGAGGGGGAGGGCATCATACAGGTCGGGACGCCCTCGGGGCTCGCCTTCACCCTCGTCGCCACGGTGGTCATCGCCCCGGTGGCGGAGGAGCTCTTCTTCCGGGGCTACGCCGTCCCCGTGCTGGAGCGGAGGTGGGGCGCCGCGGCCGGCGTCGCCCTCAGCGCGCTCATGTTCACCGTGATGCACCTCAGCCTCTTCCAGTTCCTGCCCATCTTCGTGGCGGGAGTAGGGCTGGCCCTGCTCTTCCGCAGATGGGGCATCGCGCCCTGCATCGTCGCCCACGGGGTCAACAACTTCCTCGCGGTGGTGCTGATGTATCTGGGCTATGGGTGAGGACAGGGTGCTGGGTGCAGGGTGCTGGGCAAAAACCTGTTGATTCCGGCTTCTGCACCTCGTACCTGCACCCGGCACCCAGCACCCTGTTCTCCACGGCAACAATTTTATCCGCGTCCGCCGTTGCGGAGAAACATGCCCAGACGTAAATACGGACACATGGTCACCAAGATCGGCAGGGTCCCGCAGGAGAAGTGCCCGCTCTGCAAGGCGGGCAAGCGTTGCCCAGTTCACAAAAAGAGCGAGTGAAAAAAGGCGCATGGCGCATGGCGCAAGGCGCAAGGGAAGGGACACGGCGCAGGGCACAAGGTGGGAGCAGCAAGGGAGCGACCGTGGATTCCTCCCTTGTCCCTTGCGCCTTATCCCTCGCGCCTTAAGCCTTGCGCCTCGCGCCTTGCGCCTTGAAAGGAAAGTGGTCTGTGCTATTGTTGCAGACGGACGGACGGGGAGGGCTGCTCTCTCCGTCCCGTTTTATAAATAGCACCAAACGTCCATTACGCCCCTTCGTCCTTCACCTGCGCGGCGGCTGCTGGTACATTGGTGGGGGGATCGGGCCGCCGGTCTGAGGGGGCATTGGTGGCGGAGCCTGGGGAGGGGCGCCCGGTGGAGCTTGCATGTGGGGAGGCGGGGGCGCCCGAATCGGGGGCGGAGGGGGTGCCTGCATCGGGGGAGGCGGGGGAGCCTGGGCCGGGGGTTGGGTCATCGGACCTTGCGCTTGGGGTTGCGGCGGCCCCTGGCCGGGCGGCGGCGCCTCCGGCGGCTCCTCGCCCCGGGGCTGCTTCTTGGCGTCGATGAAGGCGAACTTGATGGGTATGAGGAACGCGATGATCCATATTATCACCGCAGGGATGTAGGCGAAGTCCTTGGAGCTCACCTCGTAGTAGCCGCCCTCGTTGAGCACGAAGTTCTGGCCGTAGTTCTCGGAGAGCGTGGCCAGGGCGTCGCCGGCGGTCAGCGCCATCAGGCCGATGACGAAGAGCCAAAGGGTTATCGCAAGCAGGCCGCGCTTGCCCCACTTCCAAACGAAGAGCAGGCCGAGGGCGATCATCACGAAGTCCAACAACAGATATATATAGTTCACAAACAGCGCTTGGGACAAATCTCTCACCTCATTTTATCGGGGCCCCGCACAGGAGGCAGTTCCTCTCTATGCCCGGGTTCAGGGAGCCGCAGTAGTTGCACGACTTTTTGGGAGATTCGGGGACCGGGGCCGGAGGGGCGAAGGCGGCCGGCTGGCCGGTGGAGTAGGCCGGGGCCGGGGCCGCCGCAAAGCCCGAGCCGTACTGCCCGGACCGGTAGGCCGGATAGGAGGGCTGCTGGGGGTACTGCTGGGGCTGCGCGTAGGCCGGCGGGCCGTAGGCGGGCTGGCCGTACGGCGGCTGCCGGTAAACGGGCTGGCCGTAGGCGGGCTGGCCCGTGGGGGACTGGTAGGTTTGCGCCCGGTAGGCCGATGGAGTGGAGTGGGGTGGGCTCGGGGAGGAGTATCCTGCCGGCTGGGACGCCCGGTAGGAGGCCTGGCGGACGAGATACTGCGCGGCGTAGTACCCGCTGCCGTAGGTGCGGTAGCGCGTCCCGCCGTAGCTCGTGTGGCCGCCCCCGCCCCTGGAGGCGCCGCGCAAGGCCCTCGAGAGAATGGACACGAAGACGAATATCATGATGATCGGCATGACGGCGAAGCCCGCGGAGCAGTCTTCGAGCATGGCCTGTCTTGTGTGAATCGCTTCGGATGCAAATAAATGTGTCCCCAACAGTTATTAATACAAAATGGCCTTTGCACCGCGAAAGATATGGCGCTGAAGGTCCACAACACCGCGAGCGGGGAGCTTGAGGAGTTCCGCCCCGCCCACGGCAACCGCGTCCACATGTACGTGTGCGGCCCCACCGTATACGACTTCTGCCACATCGGCCACGCGCGCTCCTATGTCGCGTTCGACACCATCCGGCGCTACCTCGAGTACAAGGGTTACGCGGTCATCTACCTTCAGAACTTCACCGACGTCGACGACAAGATACTCAAGAGGGCCAGGGAGACGGGCCGGGACCCCCGGGAGGTCTCCCGGTTCTTCATCGACGCCTACTTCGAGGACATGGGCCGGCTTGGGGTGCGCCGGGCCAACTTCCACCCCCGCGTGACGGACCACATACCCGAGATCATCGCCACCGTCAGGGACCTCGTGGACAAAAAGCACGCTTACGTCGCGGACGGCGACGTCTTTTTCTGCGTGACAAGCATGAAGGACGTCGTGGGGAGGCTCTCGCACCAGAAACTTGAGGACATGCTGGTCGGGGCCCGCGTCGAGCCCGACGAGAAGAAGTGCGACCCCATCGATTTCGCCCTTTGGAAGAGGTCCAAGCCGGGCGAGCCGGGCTGGGAGAGCCCCTGGGGCCAGGGGCGCCCGGGCTGGCACATAGAGTGCTCGACGATGTCCACCCTGTACCTGGGCAACACGCTGGACATCCACGGCGGGGGCATGGACCTCATATTCCCGCACCACGAGTCCGAGATAATGCAGTCCGAGGCCCACACCGGGGAGACCTTCGCGAGGTACTGGCTCCACAACGGCTTCATCAACGTCAACAAGGAGAAGATGTCCAAGTCGCTGGGCAACTTCTTCACGATAAGGGAGGTGCTGGCCCGCTACGAGCCTGAGGTGGTGCGGTTGTTCCTGGTGAGCACGCACTACCGGAGCCAGATAGACTTCGCCGACACCCTGCTCGACGAGGCCAGGACGGCCCGAGCGAGGCTCCGCAACGCCTACGACGCGCTCGGGCAGGCCCGGGACAGCGGGGACGGCGCCGTCGGCGAGGAGACCGCAAAGGCGATAGAGGCCTCCCGGACGCGTTTTGTCGCCGGCATGGACGACGACTTCAACACGCGCGAGGCCGTAGCGTCGCTCTTCGACCTCGCCAACTTCTCCAACGCGCTCCTGCACAAGGGGGGCACCTCGCGCGGGGACCGGGAGGCGTTGCTGGGGGCTTTCCGGGAGCTCGGCGGCGTCCTCGGCCTCCTCCAGGACCGCCCGCAGGACGCCGACATCGTGGGGGGACTCGTGAGGCTCCTCGACGAGGTGAGGCAGGAGGCGCGCGCCCGCAAGGACTACGCCACCTCCGACAAGATAAGGGACCGGCTCAGGGAGCTGGGCGTGGTCGTCGAGGACGGCGCCCAGGGGCTGCGCTGGAAGATCCAGAAGTGAGGGGCGATGCTCGTCATCGGAGAGAGGCTCAACATATTCGCTTCGAAGAGGGTGAGGGCCGCCGTCGAATCGCGCGACGGGGCGGCGGTCCTGGCCATCGCCAGGGCGCAGCTGGACGCCGGGGCGCGCTACCTCGACGTCCACGCTCAGTCCCGGGAGGAAATGGAGTGGCTGCTCGAGACCGCCGGGAAGGCCGGCGCCCCGCTGTGCCTCGACAGCCCCGACCCCGAGATGATACGCCGGGGGCTCGAGTTCCCTTCCGTGGGGTTCCTCAACAGCATCGGCGCCGACCGGCTGGACCTTTTCAAGACAGCGGCGGAGCGCAAGGTCAAGGTCGTCGGCATGCTCCACGACACGACCGCCGACGAGGTCGTCAGGGCCGCCGGGGCGGCCGGCTTCCCGCTCGAGGACCTCTACCTGGACCCGGCGGTGATGCCCGTCTCGGTCGACGCGGCCAACGCCCGGAAGCTCCTGGAGGACCACCGGGAGCTCAAGCGCCGCTTTCCGCTGATCAAGACCATCGTGGGCATCTCCAACGCCGCCCACGGCATGCCGAGAAAGGCCGAGCTGCGCGCCGTGCTGCTCGTGTCGCTTCTGAACGACGGCCTGGACGCGGCGATAATGGACCCGTCGGAACTGGGCTGGTTCGCCCGGGCCCAGGCGATTCTCCGGGACGACGGCTCGGGAATGTCCACCGTCGAATACGTGCGGGCGTTCCGCAGGGAGGAGGCCGCCCGAAAGGGGGCCCCCTAGCGGTCAGACGGCAATCTCGTCGATGTCCGCCCCGCAGAGGCCGCTGAGCTCCCGGTGGAGCGCCTCCATCCTCGGCCGGAGCCTTGGGACGCCCTTCCGCTCGAGGTCGGCGAGAACCTCGGCCAGCCTGAGCTTCCTTTTCTTGCCGGCGAGGTTGTCGGCGTGGGCGACTATCTTCTCCTCCAATGTGCGAGGGAGGTAGTCCTTCGGCGGAAGGCCCAATCGCTCCGCCTCTTCGCGGTCGACCCCGGCGCCGACGTGGCGCTCGATGATGAGCGCGAGCTCCTCCGGCAACCCCAGCCTCCGGGCGAGCTCGGCCCCTTCGATGGCGTGGCGGATGCCGTGCGTCCTCGTCCTCCCGATGTCGTGCAGGAGGGCTCCGGCGCGGACCAGGTCCGGGTCCACCCGTGTTCCGGCCCCCGCCCGCGTCCCACCGCCCGGCGACCCGCCGCCCCCGCGCTCCATGATCCTCCGGGTGATGGCCACCGCGACGCGCTCCACCATCCTCACGTGCATGACGACGCTCTCGGTGCACCCGGCCTCCCTCAGGATGGCCAGGCACTCCTCGCCGGTGGGCCAGCGCCGCGGGCCCTCCAAGCCTCACTCCTCCTCTTCCGAGTCCAAGACCCTCTTGCCCCGGGCGCTGGGCACCACCCGGAGGCGCCCGCCGAAGTCCTTGCGGAGCTCCCGGCCCATGAACCAACGATCGAGGAAAAGGGCCAGCGCCGCCACCTCGGAGTGGGGCTGGTTGCCCACCGAGACGTTGAAGTCGACCAGGCCGTAGACCCGGGCCGGGACCTTCGTGGAGCCGACGACGAGAAGCAGCGGCGCGGCCTTGGGGATGCGCAGCACTGCGTCCTCGAGCGTCATGCCGTACATCGTGAGATGGACCTTCGTTCCCTGGAAGGCGCGGACGTGCCGGGCCCAGGGGACGCCCGTGCGTACCCGGAAATCGCCGCCGAAGCGGCGGTTGACGCCCTCCACCGTCCTCTCGATGGACCGGTCGGCGGTGTCGACGACGACGGAGCCGGCGCCGAAGGCGCGGGCGACGAGGCACACGTGGGTAGTGACTCGCTTGTCCCTCGCCGGGCGGTGGCCGATACGCAGGACCTCTATCACCGTATTCCCTTCATCACTCCCACAACAACGAACGGCTCGCATACGCTCCCGTTCGTTGTTGACTCGTGCGACCATCCCTCTCGCCGGGACGGGATGTCCGCACTCGTCTCCAACGGCCTTCGGTCGTTGTAGAGCCGCCAGGGGGAGTCGGACCCCCGACCTGCTGCTTACAAGGCAGCCGCTCTACCAGCTGAGCCATGGCGGCATCGCGGGAGCATATCGGGGCCTCTGAATAAAAGCGTTACTGGGCGCGCGATGGCGCAACCGGGCGGGGAGGGGGCGTTCACCGACCTCCCCTCAGGGTTCTTATACCCGGCGCCGGATACCAACCGGCAAGGTGCCGGCATGGACCGTTTCCAGCTCGAATCCCAGTTCTCCCCGACGGGGGACCAGCCCGAGGCGGTGGACCGGCTGGCCCGTGGCGTCGAGTCCGGGATGGGGGCCCAGACGCTTTTGGGCATCACCGGCTCGGGCAAGACCTTCACCATGGCCAACGTCATCGCCCGCGTCAACCGGCCGACGCTCGTCATATCGCACAACAAGACGCTCGCGGCCCAGCTCTACTCCGAGTTCCGCTCCTTCTTCCCGAAGAACGCCGTCGAATATTTTGTCTCGTACTACGACTACTACCAGCCGGAGTCCTACCTTCCCGAGACGGACACCTACATCGAAAAGGACACGGATGTCAACGCCGAGATAGAGAAGCTGCGTTATGCGGCCACGGGGGCGCTGATGTCGCGGCGCGACGTCATCATCGTCTCGTCGGTGTCGTGCATCTACGGCCTGGGGATGTCGCTCGAGGACTACAAGGCGATGCACGTCGTGCTCAACAAGGGGGACCGCGTCTTGCGCGAGAAGCTCATGTCGCGCCTCGTGGAGATGCAGTACGAGCGCACGCGGGCCCGGGTGGAGAAGGGGCAGTTCCGCGTCACCGGCGGCGTCATCGACCTCCAGCCGCCCGGCGAGGACGTCAACCTTCGGATAGAGCTCGAGGGCGACAGGGTCGACCGCCTTTCCCTGGTGGACACGGTCACGGGCGACGTCCTCAAGTCGAAGGACACGCTCTACATCTACCCGGCCAAGCACTTCGCCACCCCGCCCGAGAAGGTGGAGGCGGCGCTCGGAACGATAAAGAAGGAGCTGAAGGAGAGGCTCTCGTTCTTCAAGGAGGAGAAGAAGGTCGTCGAGGCCTACCGTTTGGAGACGAGGACCAACCACGACATGGAGATGATCCGCGAGATGGGCTACTGCTCCGGCATCGAGAACTACTCCAGGCACTTCACCGGGCGGTCGAAGGGCCAGCCGCCGTACACGCTCATGGACTATTTCCCCCAAGACTACCTGCTCATTATCGACGAGAGCCATGTCACGCTGCCGCAGATACGCGGGATGCACCGCGGGGACCTTTCGAGGAAGCAGTCGCTGGTCGATTACGGGTTCAGGCTCGAGTCCGCTTTCGACAACAGGCCCCTGCGGTTCGAGGAGTTCGAAAAGAAGGTCAACACCGTCATATATACCTCGGCGACGCCGGCCGAGTACGAATTGAAGGCCAGCGACCAGGTGGTCGAGCAGATCCTGCGCCCGACGGGCCTGCTCGATCCGGCAATCGATGTGCGGCCGACGAAGAACCAGATCGACAATCTGCTGGAGGAGATACATGCCACGGTCGGGCGGGGCAACCGGGTGCTGGTCACGACGCTCACGAAGAAGATGGCCGAGGACCTCACGGAATACCTGCAGGACAAGGACATCCGGGCGCGCTACCTGCACTCCGAGATAGACACCCTGGACCGCATAGAGGTCCTGCGGGGCCTGCGGAAGGGGGAGTTCGACGTCCTGGTCGGGATAAATCTGCTGAGGGAGGGCCTCGACATGCCCGTGGTCGAGCTCGTGGCCATCCTGGATGCGGACAAGGAGGGCTTTCTCCGGTCGGAGACCTCGCTCATCCAGACGATTGGCAGGGCCTCGCGCAACGAGAACGGTCGCGTCATAATGTACGCCGACCACATCACCCGGTCGATGAAGGCGGCCATCGAGATAACGAGGGGCCGGAGGCGCAAGCAGGAGGCCCACAACCGCAGGAAGGGCATAACGCCGAGGACCATAACGCAGACGGGCGAGCTCATGGCGACGGCCCGGAAGGCGGAGATCAGCAAGGAAGGTTTGACGGTCGCCATGGCCAGGGACATGCTCATAGACCTCGAGCGCGACATGCGCTTCGCCGCCCGGCGGCAGGAGTTCGAGCTGGCGGCGAAGTACCGCGACGAGATAAAGGGGCTCAGGGAGTGGCTGGAGATTAACGAGGGCTGAGGGGCGGTATCCGCCCACCCCTCCACAATCCCTATATAGTGCGTCTTGGTTTTTCCGGCCGTGACCGGGGAGGAGTACATCGAAGTAGGCGGCGCCCGCCAGCACAATTTGAAGGACCTGACGGTGCGGATTCCGCGCAACAAGTTCGTGGTCATTACTGGGATTTCGGGGTCGGGAAAGTCCACATTGGCATTCGACACCATCTTCGCCGAGGGCCAGAGGCGCTATGTCGAGTCGCTCTCGGCCTACGCCCGGCAGTTCCTGGGCCAGATGAAGAAGCCCGAGGTCGACTACATCGATGGGCTCTCCCCATCCATCTCGATCGACCAGAAGACGGTGTCGAAGAACCCCCGCTCCACCGTGGGCACCGTCACCGAGATCTACGACTACCTCCGCCTCCTGTTCGCGCGGGTCGGGGTGCCGCACTGCCCCAAATGCGGCAAGGTCATCCGGAAGCAGACCGTCCAGCAGATAGTCGACGGTATTCTGACCGGAGGCAAGGACCACATCACGATACTGGCTCCGCTCGTGGTGGACCAGAAGGTCTGGCGCCCCAGGGAGATGGAGAACCTGCGAAAGCGCGGGTTCGTCAAGGTGAGAATCGACGGGAAGATCTGCCGGACCGACGAAGAGGTGGAACTGGACCGCTTCAAGATGCACAGAATCGACGCCGTGATCGATGCCGTCGAGCTCAAAGAGCCGGGCGACCCCGAGCTGCGAAGGCGGCTGACCGACGCCGTGGAGCAGGCATTGCAGCTTTCGGGCGGGACGCTCACCGTGCTTGACGCAGATGGCAAGGACGAGCTGATCTCAGAGCACTTCGCCTGCGTGGAATGCGGCATCTCGTTCGAAGAACTGCTGCCGCGCAACTTCTCGTTCAACTCGCCCCACGGGGCCTGCCCGCGATGCGCCGGATTGGGCGAATTGCGGGAGGTCGACCCGGAGCTCCTGGTCTCGCACCCCGAGCGCAGCCTTCTCGACGGCGCCCTCCAGGGCTGGTTCGGGAACACCTCGATGTTCTGGGACCAGTTCATCCTGGCGCTGGCCGACGAGTACGGCTTCGACCCGCATACGGCTTTCAATGACCTGCCCAAGCGGGTGCAGGAGGTAATCCTGTACGGGTCAGGCGACAAGTGCATCAAGATGCGCCTCGAGGGGCCGCGCATGTCCCACGAGATAGACAGGCCGTGGGAGGGCGTCGTCAACAATCTCCAGAGGCGCTACATCGAGACGCACTCGCCCATGATGCGCGAGGAGATAGAGAAGACGATGTCCATGGCGAAGTGCCCGGAATGCAAGGGCCTCAGGCTAAAGCCGGAAGCTGCGGCCGTCACGGTCGCGGACAGGTCCATCACGGCCGTCTCGCAGATGTCGGTCCTCCAGGCGCTCGACTTCTTCGACAACATACAGCTCGGCAAACGGGAACTGCTCATCACGAAGGAGCTCATCAAGGAGATAATGGCCCGGCTCCGGTTCCTGGCCAACGTCGGGCTGGGCTACCTGACGCTCGACAGGGCATCCGGGACGCTCTCGGGCGGCGAGGGCCAGCGCATCCGGCTGGCGACGCAGATAGGCTCCGGCCTGGTCGGCGTCATCTACATCCTCGACGAGCCCTCCATCGGGCTGCACCAGCGCGACAACGCCCGGCTGATAGCGACGCTGAAGGACCTGAGGGACCTCGGCAACACGCTCATCGTCGTGGAGCACGACGAGGAGACGATTCTATGCGCCGACAACGTTCTGGACCTGGGCCCGGGCGCCGGAATCCACGGCGGGCACCTGGTGGCGCAGGGGACGCCCTCGCAGGTGATGAGGAACCGCAAGTCGATAACCGGGAGGTTCCTTTCCGGCAAGGAACGGATAGAGGTTCCGACCGAGCGAAGGCGGCCGAACGGGCGGACGCTCGTGATAAGGGGCGCCAGGGAGCACAATTTGAAGGACCTCACCGTGGAAATCCCGCTGAACATATTCACGTGCGTGACGGGAGTGTCCGGCTCGGGCAAATCCACCCTCATCAACGACATCCTCTACCAGGCGCTGGCGAGGAAGCTGGGCGGCGCCGCCGGCCCGGTCGGGAAGCACGACGGGCTCTCCGGGCTGGAGCACGTCGACAAGGCCATCATCATCGACCAGTCGCCCATCGGCCGGACGCCCCGGTCGAACCCCGCCACCTACACGGGCGTGTTCAACCCGATAAGGGACCTCTTCGCCGAGACGAAGGACGCGAAGCTCCGGGGATACAGGCCCGGGCGGTTCTCGTTCAACGTCAAGGGCGGCCGCTGCGAGAAATGCGGCGGGGCCGGCCTGGTCAGGATAGAGATGCACTTCCTGCCCGACATATTCATACCGTGCGAGCAGTGCAAGGGCCTGCGGTTCAACCGGGAGACGCTCGAGGTCAAGTTCAAGGACCGTAACATCTCCGAGGTGCTGGAGATGACCGTCGAGGAGGCGCTGGAGTTCTTCAAGAACCAGCCGCAGGTCAGGCGGAAGCTGCAGACCATCTACGACGTGGGGCTGGGCTACATCCGGCTGGGCCAGCCGGCGACGACGCTCTCGGGCGGGGAGGCGCAGCGGGTGAAGCTCTCGACCGAACTCGGCCGTCGGGCCACCGGCAAGACGCTTTATCTGCTGGACGAGCCGACGACCGGCCTGCACTTTGCCGACATCAAGAAACTGCTGGATGTGCTCCATCGCCTCGTGACCGCCGGGAACACGGTGCTGGTCATAGAGCACAACATGGACGTCATAAAGACCGCCGACCACATCATGGACCTCGGGCCGGAAGGCGGCGACGAGGGCGGCTATCTCGTGGCCAGGGGAACGCCGGAGGCAGTGGCGAAAACGAAGACGGCGACCGGCCGGATTCTCAAAAAGGTTCTTAAGAAGCACCGCTCGTAAGGATTGAAGGGGCAAGGGGCAAGGGTTATGACGGGCAGGAGGGACCGCAGGGAAGGACCGCAAAAGCCCCCGCAGGGGTTCGATGTGAGGGCACGGGCCCGGGAACTGCCCGAGCTGCCCGGCGTCTACCAGTTCCTCGACGCTTCGGGAAAGGTCCTTTACATCGGAAAAGCGCGGAACCTGCGGAAGCGGATAGACTCCTACATACGGCCGCACTCGTGGCTCATCCCCGCGATGCTCGAAAGGGCGCGCTCGCTCGATTATACCGTTACGAAGACGGACCGCGAATCCCTCATCCTGGAGGCGTCGATGGTCCGCCACCACAAGCCGAGGTACAACGTGAAGCTCAAGGACGACAAGAGGTTCCCGTACCTCAAGCTCACGAAGGAGGGGTTCCCCCGCCTGATCCATGTCCGCCGGACCGCCGACGACGGGGCGACCTACTTCGGGCCTTTCACCTTCGGCCCGATAAACCGGACGATGAGGTTCGTGCGCAGGCTCTTCGGGCTGCGGCCCTGCGCCAGCCTGCTCCCGCGGGGCTGCATCTACGGGGACATGGGGAACTGCCTGGCGCCGTGCCGGGGGAAATGCACCCAGAAGGAGTACGCGGAGGCGGTGGGGCAGGCGGCCAGATACCTCTCGGGGGAGCACCGCGCCCTCCTGACCGGCCTCGAAGAACGGATGGAGGAGCTCTCCGAGCGGCAGGAATACGAGAAGGCTGCGGCGATCCGGGACCAGATAAGGACCGTATCCAGGCTCGCGGCGCGGCAGAGGGTGGATTTCCTCGACCCGGCCGACCGCGACGCGATCGTCGTGAGGAGGGCCGGGGCGGAGAGGGCGCTTGCGCTCCACTACTCGATAAGGGGCGGCATCGTGGTGGCGAAGAAGCACTTCAGCCTCGACGCGCCCGAAGGGTTGGGGCCCGGCGATGTCCTCGAGGGCTTCCTGACGCAGTACTACGGCAATGCCTCCCCGCCACCGGAGATAATGATGCCCGCGGCCGTCCCGGGGCGCGCCCTGGTCGAGGACTGGCTCTCCTCGGTGGCGGGGCGCAGGGTGCGCCTGCTCCTGCCGAAGAAGGGCCCCCGGAGGAGATTGCTCGGGCTTATGGAATCGGACCTCGCCGCGCTGGCGGCCGCGATGGAGGGCGGGAAGCCGAGGGACGGAGCCTACGACGAGGCGGCGGCCGAGCTGCAGAAGTGGCTCTGCCTTCCCCGTGTGCCGGAGAGCATCGAGGCCTACGACATATCGACGATCCAGGGGACGAGCTCGGTCGGGGCGAAGGTGCGCTTCGAGAACGGCCTGCCGGCGAAGAGCGGGTACCGGAGGTTCAGGATCAAGAGCGTCGCCGGGCAGGACGATTTCGCCATGATGGGCGAGGTCCTCTCACGGAGGATGGGTCATATGGACGACGACCCCTTGCCGGACCTGATGTTGATCGATGGAGGCAAGGGGCAGCTAGGGGCGGCGCTAGGAGCGATGAAGAGGGCCGGAGCGAAGGGCGAGGGCGTGAAGGGAGGGGACGCGAATGTGGCGGGCGCCCGGCCGGCCCTGGCCGCGCTTGCGAAAAGGGAGGAGGAGGTGTTCGTTCCGGGAGAGGAGGCGCCCCTGCCGATTCCCCCCGGGTCGAAGGCGCGGCTCCTGCTCCAGAGGGTCCGGGACGAGGCGCACCGCTTTGCGGTCGGCTACCACCGCAAGCTCCGATCGAGGGGGCAGACCGGTTCGGCGCTGGACAGGGTCGAGGGGCTGGGCGCGAAGAAGGCGGCGGCGCTGCTCCGGCGGTTCTCGTCCGTGGCGGGAATACGGGCGGCGTCCGAGGACGAGCTGAGGCAGGTGGAGGGGATCGGGCCGAAACTGGCCAGGCAGGTCAAGGAAACCCTCGGATAATCCTCCACAATGTATATACGGCGGGGGGCGAATAATTGAGCATGGCCCGGCGAAGGACCCCGGCTCAACGGAAAAAGGACCAAGACCTGGGCTACATGCTAGTCCGGCCGGAAAGGCTGGACCGCCTGTTCGAGTACTGGGACCTGCACGGATTGGGGCTAAAGGCATGGAAAAAACGGCGGGCGCGAAAACCGGGACGGTAGAGCTCTTTCTCGAGCTTGGGAAAGAGGGGCTCCGGTTCCTGGTCACTGGTGGCTTCGCAGCCAATCTTTATGGCGTGGAGAGGGCGACCTACGACATCGACCTCGCCATCTCGCCCGAGCCGGCAGCGATCACCGGCTTGATTTCAGCTTTGCGCCGAGCTGGATATACGGAGGTTGTCAACATCAACTCGGGAAAGAGAATCGCCGTCCTCAAGGATATCGCGCCGGAGAGGATAATGGAGATGGAATCCGTCCGCATAAGGAACAGGAAGGAGGTCGATGTGTTGATCGTTCCCTCGGCGCAGTTCGAGTACCTCTGGGAATACAGGTTGGAAATCGACTACGCGGGCACAAAGATCCCCTTGCCCAACCCAATGGACCTTGTTCACATGAAGGAGCAGTCGTCCCGACGGGTCGACCGGGAGGATGCGAAGCGGCTCAGGCATCTTATCGGGTCGAAGAAAAAGCAGGCGGGACGATGAAGCCATCCCGCCCGATGGCAATCGGGTAGACCGCCCACAGACCTTTCTCCGACAGATAGCCTTAAGAATGCACCCCGCCATCAATGCGGCGTGTCCAAGCGCTGGTTCCGGGAGAAAAAGCGCGAGCACTTCTACAAGCTAGCCAAGAAGGAGCACTACCGCTCCCGCGCGGCCTACAAGCTCAAGCAGATACAGGGCCGGTTCAACGTGATTCACTATGATTTCCTGGTCGTCGACCTGGGCGCATCCCCGGGCGGCTGGTCCCAGGTGGCGGCCGGGATAGCCGGCCGCAACGGGAAGGTGGTCGCCATCGACCGGGCACGCATGAAGCCCGTGGAGGACGTCTTGGTCCTGCGCGGGGACATGACCAAGGACGAGACCGTGGCCGCGCTGTTCCGGGCCCTCGGGGGCCGGAAGGCGGACGTGGTGCTTTCGGACATGTCCCCGGACATCTCCGGGAACTACTCCATCGACCACGCCCGGTCAATCGAGCTTTGCGGGACCGCCCTGGCCTTCGCCCGCCGGGCCCTTCGCCCCGGGGGCAACCTCGTGGTCAAGGCCTTCCAGGGAGACCTCTTCGGCCGCTTCCTGGCCGCGGTCCGCCAAGACTTCAGAAACGTCCACGCCTTCCACCCGGAGGCCTCCCGCCCCTCGAGCTCGGAGATATACGTTGTCGCCAAGGGATACGGCATGGAGGGCGATGGGGGGAAGGCGCGGGGCGCAGGGCGCAGGGCGCAAGGGAAGGAGCAAGGCGCAGGGCGCAAGGCGCAAGGGAAGGAGCAAGGGGCAAGGGGCAAGGGGCAAGGGATGGACGGAGGATTTCGGGAAAGGGCTGAGGAGGAATAGGCCCCCGCTTCCCCCCTTGCTCCTTGCACCTTGACCCTTGCGCCTCCAGCCTTGCGCCTTGCGCCTTGCGCCTTGCGCCTTGATATTGCCCAAGCGCAATGCTTTTAAACCCTTCCCGCGTTAGGGACACTTCACCGAGAGAAAGCCCGAGAGAAACGGGAAGGCGAGTGCGACCGATGGGTAAAAGCAAGCTTGGGGGCAAGACCAGCGACGTCGTCAGGACGACGATAGAGGAGCTCAGGCTCGTCTCGAGGGCCAAGGGCGCCCCGGTCTGGCGGACCGTGGCGGACCGGCTCGAGCGGCCCCTCAGGAACTGGGCCGAGGTCAACCTGGACAAGGCCTCCGCCAGCCTCAAGGAGGGCGAGCTCGGCGTCGTCCCCGGCCGCGTCCTGGGCGGCGGCTCCGCCCGCAGGGGCCTCCAGATCGCCGCGTTCGGGTTCTCCAAGGGGGCCCGGGAGAAGCTTCTGGCCGCCGGCGGGAGGGCGATGAGCCTCACGGAGGCCGCGGACTCGAACCCCAAGGGCACCAATGTCAGGATTCTGGGGTGACCGGATGACGTTCATCGACGCCGACGGAGCGGTCCTGGGGAGGCTCGCCAGCGAGGTGGCCAAGCGCATCCTCAAGGGCGAGGAGATAACGGTCGTGAACGCCGAGAAGGCGCTGGTCACCGGCTCCCGGGAAGACGTCTTGGACCACTACAAGGAGCAGAGGTTCATCGGGAGCACCCGCAAGGGGCCCTATTTCCCGAGGATGCCCGACCGCATCCTGCGGCGGACGGTCCGGGGAATGCTCCCTTTCAGGCAGCACCGGGGCCGCAGCGCCTACAAGCGGCTCAGGGTTTTCATCGGGGTCCCCCGGGAGCTTGGCAAGGTCCAGGCGGAGAAGGCGGGCGCCCGCCTCCTCCGGAACCCCCGGTTCATGGAGCTGGGCGAGGTCTCCCGCCTGCTGGGAGCGAAGTTCTGAGGTGCGATGCATGCCGTCCAAGACAGTCCAGGCAGTCGTTGCGACCGGGCGCCGCAAGACCGCGCTCGCCCGGGCCACGGTGACCAAGGGCACCGGGAGGATAAGGGTGAACCGCATCCCGCTTGACATATACCGGCCGGAGCTCGCGAGGCTGCGCATCGCCGAGCCGCTGCACATCGCCGGGGCCGCCGTCAGGAAGGTGGACATCGAGGTCGCCGTCAGCGGCGGCGGTGTCATGGGGCAGGCCTCCGCCGCCCGCACCGCCATTGCCCGCGGCCTCGTCCGCTTCCTCGACGACAAGGAGCTCGACGACACCTTCCGGCTGTTCGACCGGAGCATCATGGTCAACGACGTGCGCCAGAAGGAGCCCAAGCACCAGCTGGGCCGGGGCGCACGGAAGAAGCGCCAGAAATCGTACAGATGAGGGGAGACAATGATAATACCGGTGCGCTGCTTCACCTGCGGCAAGGTGATTGGGTCGTCCTACGAGGCGTACAAGAAGCGCCTGGAGCTCGGCGAGAAGCCCAAGGAGGTCCTGGACTCGCTGGGCATCAACCGGTACTGCTGCCGCAGGATGATAATCTCCCACGCCGACCTCATAGACGACGTCATGCCCTACAGCTGAGCGGCGGGCCCCCGGGCCCGCCGGCACGGACGGCACCGGCCCGGCCCGGCCGGGCGGGCGGCCGTCCCGAGACCGCAAGGGGGAACGGAAGATGCCCACGAACGTGGAGCTGGTAAAGAAGGTCTGCCTTATTGGCGACCCCGGGGTGGGCAAGACCAGCCTCATCCGGCGCTTCGTGCTGGACCAGTTCTCCGACGACTACCTGTCCACCATCGGCGCCAAGGTGACCAAGAAGGAGAAGCTCATAGACATCAAGGAGCACGACCTGCGGGTCCACCTCAACCTGATGATCTGGGACGTCGCCGGCCAGAAGGAGTACCAGCAGTTCCACGAGATGTACCTCAAGGGCATGGAGGGCGTCCTGGCGGTCTGCGACCTCTCGCGGCGAAACACCTTCGAGCGGCTCAAGGACTCGCTTCGGCTCGTCGAGAAGCACGCCGGGAGCATCCCGGTCGTCTTCATGCTCAACAAGGCCGACCTGGTCGACCTCCCGGCCTTGGACCTGAGGGAGGTCAACGCCCTGGCCTCACAGCGGGGCATACCGGTCCTGCCCACGAGCGCCAAGACCGGGCAGAACGTCGAATCCTCCTTCAGCAAGCTGACGATGATGATAATTCGGGACTGGCTGGCGACGAAATAGCGGCCGCGCCGGTGCCTCAGGAGGCCCTGGGGCCGGAGCTCTTCCACCCCTTCGGGTAGGTCCCCGTCGGCATGAGGATTCTCTGGGGCGTGACGGCGATTCCCTGGTTGGTCTCCATCATGGCCTCGGAGGCCATCTCGGCGGTGCCCAGGGCGACGCCCTCGCCCTTGGCGGTGAGCACCGCCACCCGGTCCCCCTTCGCTATCCCGCTGTCGAGGGCCACGAGCCCCGGGACCGCCAGCCGGGCCCCGTGGCACACGGCGTCCACCGCCCCGTCGCGGATGACCACCGCCGGGAGGTGCGAGAGGAGGGCCTCCATGGGCCGCACTGCCGCCCGGAGCGGCCCCTCCTCATGGTCCTCCTTCCAGAACACGAAGGCGTCCTTGAGGTCGTGGAGCGTCACGGCCTCCCTCTCGACGAAGCGGGCGGTCCTGGTGCGCCGGAGCTCCTGCATGTGGGCGCCCACGCCCAGAACCTCGCCGACGTCGGCGCAGAGGGTGCGGATGTAGGTGCCGGCCTGGCAGGCCGCCGAGAAGAGCACGTCCCGCCCGTCCACCTCGAGCACCGCGAGCCTGTACACCCGCCGGCTCCTCTGCTGGCGCTTTACCGCCGACCGCAGGGGCGGCACCTGGAAGATCTCGTCTTCGAACTCCGATAGCACCGAGCGGACCTTGTCCTCGCGCACGTCCTTGTGGAGCTTCATGTAGCAGACGTACTCCTTGCTCGCGTATAGCAGCGAGCCCACCGCCTTGGTGGCCTGGTCCAGCGTGACCGGCAGCACGCCCGTGACGTTGGGGTCCAGCGTGCCCCCGTGGCCGGCCCGGGGGACGCCCAGAAGGTCCCGCGCCCAGGCCGCCACCTGGTGGCTGGTCGGCCCGGCCGGCTTGTCCAAGACGACCACGCCCAGGCGGAGCAGGGCCTCGGCGCAGCGCTTCCCGGGCTCGGCGCCGAAGGCCGGGTCGGACGAAAAATCCGCCCTGACCAGCCGCCGGCGGTTGACGAACGAGGGGTCGGTGGTCTCGGGCATCGTCGCTATTCCTTGATGCCCCGCATTATCGTCTCGGCGACCTCTTGGGCGCTTATCGGGGCGCTGTCTATCACGGCGTTGTATATGGTGAGGTCGTTGAGGTCGAGGTTGTATATCTTGTAGTAGCGGTCCCACTCGCTCTTCTCCCTGACCTGGATCTCGGCCAGGGCCGTGTCGAACGACTTGGACTCGCGCTCGGCCACCCTCTGGGCCCGCACCTTCAGGGGCGCCTCCAGCCAGACCTTGACGGCCCGGATGCCGCCCCGCTCGCACATGCTGCCGGCGAGCCGGCCCTCGAGGATGACGTTGTCCTTCTTGGCGATCTCCACTATCTTCCTGTCGATGGTCTGGTCCACGCCCGGGTTCTTCTCGGCGAACAGCCCGAACTCCTCGAGCGTCAGGCCCTTCTTCGACGCGAGATTCCGGAATATGTCCCCGGCGTTCACGTACTCGAGCTTGAGCTTTTCGGCCAGTATCCTTGCCACCGTGGTCTTTCCGCTACCGGGCAATCCACCGATCGTGACCACCGTCATGAGGTCCCCTCCCCCAGCGCGTTCAGCGAAACCGTCGAAAGCGACCGAAGCTTCCTGCGGAAGCTCCATATCTTCAAAAGCGCCCCGAGGACCTGGCCCAGTGGTATCGACAGCACCGAGTAGAAGAGGATCCAGTTGGGTATTATGTGGAGGAACGGCCCGGGCTGGTTGTAGTCCACGGTCGTGTCCCAGGGGGTCGAGATGAAATGGGTGACTGTCCCCGTGTACATGAACACGCCAAGCCAAAGGAAGATGGCCATGGCGATGACTATGGTGACGAGCGTGGTCTTCATCTGGGAGCCCATGGTGTCCGTGGACTTCTTCATCATCTCCGACTGGTACTGGTTGAGCCTCCTAAGCTTGGTCACGTTGCCCTTGAGCCGGACCTCCCGGGCCTGGGACTGGACCCAGGAGGAGAGGTGCTTCTGCCGGCCCTGGTCCACCCAGTTGGTGAAGAAGTGCCGAACGGTCGTGGTGAATACTATGAGCACGAGGGAGCAGGCGAAGAGCGTCCACACGGGGAACTCGCCCCCGAACCCGAAGAGCGGCGTGAAGAGGCCGCCCACGGCCCCGCCCAGGGCGGTCCGGGCGTTGGGGTCCATTATGACGATGAGCAGGATGGGCAGCATCATGAGTATCATCATGGACGAGGGGTTGCTCCTTGGCGGAGCGCCCGGTGCTGGGGCCTTGTCATCCGGCACTGTCGGACCCTGCCTGCCCTGCTTGGGATGCACGAACGAGTACATAACGGTTGTTGAGGTTGGTCAAAGGCAGCAAGGCAGAAGGGCAGGAAGGGAGAAAGGCAGAAAGGGAGAACGGGGGGTCGACCGTCAGTCCCTTTCTGCCTTCCTGCCTTCCTGCCTTTGCCCGTTGCCCCTTGCCCCCCGTGGGGCCGCTTATTAGTCTTTGCCGAAGAACTGCCGGAGCATCGGGTGCATCTCCATGGCCTTCTCCTTGCCTATCTGCTCGTACATCCGGATGATGATGCCGGTCATGAGGAGCACGCCTGTCCCGGAAGCGTTGCCCACCGTCCCTATCATGTCGGCGAAGGCCGCGAGCGCCCCCACCATCGCGCCCGAGAGCACCGTGACCATCGGTATGTAGCGCTCCAGCACCCGCTTGAGCACCCGCGGGTCGCGTCGGAATCCCGGTATCTGCATGCCCGACCGCTCTATCTGCTTGGCCACGGCCTCCGGGCCCATGTTGGTGGTGTCTATCCAGAACTTTGCAAACAGTATCGAGCCGCCGATCATCATCGCCAGGTAGACGATGAGGTGGATGAAGACCTGGAAGTGCGAGTGCCCGCGCATGTAGGCGCTGTACTGGACCGGGTTCATGAGCGGCAGCAGCCACTCGGATAGACCGGCGATCTGGTAGGTGTAGTATGCGCCCCCCATGGTCGGCACGGTGGGATTCAACGGGTCGGTGTAGGCGCCGATGTACGGGTTGTGGCCCAGGATGGGCGTCTGGCTGAGGGTCGGGTGCTGCCAGAAGAGCAGCGCGAACATGTTGATGTTGGCCAAAAGCGCCGCCATCAGGATGACCGGGATGTTGGAGGCGTATATGAGGCGTATGGGGTAGCGGCCCCGGGCGCCCCTCACCTTGCCGTGGGCCAAAGGCAGCTCGATGCTCGAGGATTCGGCATACGCGACTATGAGGAAGATGAATATCGTCCCGATGAAGGCGATCATCGGGTTGGGGTTCTGTATGAATATTATCTCGTAGCCGCCCCGGGTCAGGTCCGAGGAGCTCATGGTGGTGGCGAGGTAGATGGTCTTGGGGATGGTGCCCGAGGGCGGGTTGGTGAGGCTCATCGGCAGGCTGTCGGACACCGGGGCCCAGTTCACCGACCCGATGAATATCGACTCTGCGACGCCGGCGGCGATGAAGAGCGAGACGCCGGACCCTATGCCCCACTTGGAGACCACCTCGTCCATCAGGAACACTAGGTAGGAGCCCACGAAAAGCTGCATGACGATGGCAAACCGCGCCAGGTTCTCGCCGTTGCCCGGCGAGAGGTTGTTGAGCTGGGCGTCGAACGAGACAGAGGGCACGAGCAGGCCGTAGGTCTGGGGCACCGACTCCACGAATATCATGATTATGACCAGGAGCTTCTGGGTGCCCTGGTAGATGGCCTTGTCCTCCTTCTTGGTGAGGTCCAGGCCTATTATCTTGGCGCCGGTGAAGAGCTGCATTATGATGGAGCCCGTGACTATGGGGCCGATGCCCAGGTGCATCAGCGAGCCGCTCGCGCCCGCCATGATCGCCCGGAACCCCGCGAAGACGTCCACCGCCTTCTGCTGGTCCAGCCCGTAGATCATGACGTTGGTCAGGATGAAATAGATGACAAGAAGGCCGAACGTCCACCACATCTTGGTGCCGAACCTGACGTGTATCTCGGGCTTCTTGACGGCGGGCAGCCTGTCCAGGATCGGCTTGAGCTTGTAGAGGCGGCTCTTCTTCTTCCCGCCCTCCTCCTCCTCGTCCTCAGGCATCCTTCAGCCTCTCCGGTGGTGTGTCTCCACTCTACTGCTGCGTCTTCTGTCCCGCTCTAGGCCCCTGGGGCGCCTTGGCCTTCTCTTTCGCCGGTCCGGCCGGCGGCGCGCCCTTGCCCGCTATCGCCGCGGGCGAGGCGGGCGCCGCGCGGGCGGCCCGGGCCTTCCGCTTGCCCTCGTCGCTTGTGACCTCCTCTGCCACCACGACGCCGCCGGCGCCCTTCATCTTCTCCACGGCGCTGGCGGAGGCCTTGGGCACGGTTATCGCAAGCGGGAGGGTCGCCCTTCCGGCCCCCAGGAGCTTGTCGAAGCCCAGCGCCCCCAGATCGACCTGTATCTTCCCCTCGACCTGCTTTGCCGCCCCCGAGAGCAGGTACCTGCCCAGGTTGGATTCGACCTCGCCGATGTTGATGGTCCTGTCCGACGCCACGAGCGGCCGGGGGCGCTTGAAGCCGTGCCGCCCGAAGTGGTCGGGGTCGTACTTCAGCATCCACTTGAACTTGTGCTTGTGCAGGCCGGCGTTGCCGAAGCCGCCCCTCTTGCCCTTCCCCCGGCCGGCCTTCATGCCGCGGCCGTGGGTGCGGCTTCCCCGTAACTTCCTGGTGCGGCTAGGCATGCCCTGCGCCTCCCTTCGCGGCGAGCCCCCTGCGGCCGGGCGGCCTCCTGGCCGGCCAGTTGCCCGAGCCGGGGCCGAGCATCCGGGCGATAAGGGCGCTGATGTCGCCGCCGCGGTCGCCCAGCGAGCCCCCCGCCTTCCAGGACATCTTCGTGCCCTCGTATCCGCCGCGGGGAGGGTGCAGCCGTATCACCGGTGTCACGTCCTTGAGGTCCGAGAACCGCGCCTTCTGCCGCACGATGGCGTCGGCGAACTCCCGGGCGGTGCCGTAACCGCTGTTTTCCTTGATATAATCATCTGTGATGGGCCTTCCCCCTGATAGCCGGCCGCGCAGGCGTATGACCAGCGCCACGGTCTCGGCGTCGGGCCGGCCCCAGGTCACGTAGTCCTTCACCTTCTGGAGCATTCCCCTCATGCCCGGGTCCTCGGGAATGAGCACCAGGTGGTTCTGCCGCGTCAGCCGGAGCATGTCAAGGGTGTCGCGTATGTCCTGGTTGGTCCGGCAGCCCCCCCGTATCCTCACGACGGCCACGGTCATTTGCCGCCACCCCCTGCGGCCGGCTTGGATTCGGGCTTCCTGGGCTCGGCCTTCGCGGGGGCCTTCGCCTCGGGGGCCCCGGCCGGGCCGCCCTTCTGGTCGGGGGCCTTGGGCGGCGGGACCGAGGAGGCGTCCTCGGGCGTGGGCACGTTCGACTCCTTCTCGATGGCCACCGACTGGTCCGCCTTGGTAGGGTCGGTCACCAGCGCGCCCTCGGCCACGCCGGAGGCGCCGCTGAGGATCCGCAGCCTGGCGACCTGCTCTTCGCGGACCTTCTGGCGGGCCGTGCCCCGAAGCGACTCGAACGCGGCCCGGGCCATGTTCACCGTGGTGCGGGTCTTGCCGTCCGTTATCGACCAGGCATCCTTGACGCCGGCGAGGCGCAGCACGTGCTTGGCGACGTTGCCCACGGCCAGCCCCACGCCCCGGGGGGCTGGGATGAACGTTATCTCCACCGAGCCGCTCTTGCCGAAGACCCTGTACGGTAGCGTGTGGGGCTTCATGCAGCCGCACTGCCACGAGCCGCAGCCGCGCTTTATCTCGATGAGGTTGAGCTTGGCGTCGTCGATGGACCGGCGGATCGCCTGCCCGACCTCCTTGCCCTTGACGTGGCCCAGCCCGACGAAGCCGTCGCCGTTGCCCACGACGGTGGTGATGGCGAACTTGATGCGCCGCCCTGAGTCGGTCATGCGCTGGACCATGTTGACGCTGAGGACCTCGTCCTCGATGTTGGGCAAGAGGATGTCCACTATCTCCGCCTCGCGGAGCGGGAGCCCGCTCGACAGGGCCTCCGACATGGACGTTATCTTGCCCTCGCGCACCATCCGGCCCAGCTTCGTGCGGGGCTTCCAGTCGGTGACGGGTTCCTTCCTCCTCTCCATCCTCCTCTGCTCCATCTTCAATCCCCCTTGAACCTCAGCCGCTGAGAATCCTCCGCCTGACCTCCTCGAACTGCCTGGCCACCTCCGGTTTGTTGAGGTGGCCCCCCCTTACCCGCTCCTCCGAGGGAAGCACCCCGTCGGAGTGGGGGACCTGGACCCCGGCGTCGATGACGCCCTTGAGGGCCGCGAAGACCTTCGAGCCCCTCGACGGGCGGATGAGGCCGATGTCCAGGACCGCCTCCGTGATGTTGGCGCGCGAGGCGTTGCGCCCGGCCAGCAGGCCGGCGAGGTAGGCCGCCGGCGTGTTGCCTGTGGGCGCCTTCCACCCGAGCCCGCCGAGCTGCGCGGTGGTCGACGAGGCGAGCACGCGGTCCCCGGCCTCCTCGTAGCCGACGAGCTGGACGACGGTGTGCCTGAGGCTGCGGCGGACGACGAGCCGCGGCTTGCCCGAGCGGACGAGCCTAAGCCGCGCCCGGTAGTCCGTCTTGCCCTCCCTTCTCCTCCTGAAGGGCACCCTGTGCCTGGGGTCGGTCGCCATGCTCAGCCCTCCTTACGGCCGGCTTCGCCGGCCACTTCCGCCGCCCTCTCCGGAGGGGCCGGGGCTGCCGGCGCGGGCTTCTCCCCCGGCCGGGCCTTCTTGGCCTTCTTGCCCTTCTTCCCCCGGTGGCGCAGCTTGCGGTCGGCCTTCTTGAGCCTCCCGGGCATGATGATGCTGCGGGCCGCCTCGCGGCGGCGACGGCGCCTCTCCTCGGCGCGCTTGGCGGAGGGGCGGGCCTCGGTCCTGATTAGCCCGCGGAGCCGAAGCTGGGTGTCCAGGTGGTGGCGGTTGTGGAACATCCCGCCCTTGGCCTGCCGGTAGAGCGTCCGGTACACCGTGCGGTCGATGGTGCCCTCGTCGCGCAGCTCCCGGAGGCGCTTCCTTATGGGCCTGATGCGCGTCATCCACCGGCGCTTCGTGTCGAGGCGGGCGTTGGTGCCGCCGCGCCGGTGGGCCGGGCCCCGCCGGCGGCCCTTCTTCTTCTGGGCCCTCCTGAGGAGGCCCCGGAACCGGCCCTGGCCGGCGATCTGCCGGGCGGAGATGGCGCCCGACACGATGAGCTTGCGTACGTCCTTGCGCGTCACCGCCTCGGAGATGTCCTCGAGGCGGTTGGGGTCCATGTGGACCCGGTGCTTTCCGCAGCCGAGCATCATGGCCGCCATCCTCTTCTGGTTCGATATGTCCATGCCGGGTCCCTCCTCACTCCTGAAGCCGGTTCAGTATCCTGATGCCCTTCCTCTCGGCCCGCTGCTCGATCATGCGCCGCTTGCGGGTGCCGACGCCGCGGGCTATCCGCGCCGCCATCGTCTTGGGGTCGACGCGATCGAGGTCCAGCGGGTGGTGCACGAGCACCTCGGCGAAGCCCGACGGGTGCAGCCCCCTCGCCGCGGCAGGCCCGCCGTAGCCGATCGAGACCACGTTGATGCGGTATCTTATGTGGTGCCTGAGCTTCGAGTGCGTGCCCTTGGGCCGCCTCCAGGACGGCGCCAGCCGCTTGTAGTTGTAGGCCTCCTGGCGGATGAAGCGGGGGGTCTTGCCCTTGAGCACCTTCCGCAGGGCCATCGCCCTGACCACGTCGGCACCGAGCGTGGGCTTGATAGTCGGGGCGGCCTTCTTCCTGCCCTTCCCCTTCTTGGCCTTTCCCGCCCCCTTCTCCCCCTTCTCGGCCTTCTCGTCCTTCTCCTCCGCCCCCGCCCCGTCCTCCTCCTCCATTATCTCGGCCTCGACCTCGCCCTCCTCGGGCGGGGACCCGGCCTCCTCGGTCTTTCCGGCGGCGGGCCTCTCGGCCGGTCCCTTGGGCCTCTCCGGGGCCTTCCGCGGGGCCTCTTCGGGGCCCTCCTTCACCGTCGGGGGCGCGGGGGCGGCCTTCGCGGCGGCGGCGCGCTGGCTCGCCTCAGGCGCGGCCGTTTCCTTCCCGGCCACGGGGGCCGGCCCGGGGGAGACCTTCTTCACCGGGGCGGGAACCTCCGCGGGCCTTTGCTTGACCACCTTCTTCTCCAGCTTCCTCTCCACCTTCTCCTCCGCCTTCTTCCCGTGCCGTTCGGCCAAATCTCACACCCCCTTGCCCTTGTGCGTGATGAATATCCCGTCCTGGAACACGCGGGGGTCCCGGTCCTTCACCCGGGTGGCGTTCTCGATGTTGGCGGCGGTCTGGCCGACCATCTCGAGGACCGGGCCGGAGAGCTCCAGCTCCTGGCCCTTGACGGTCACCTTCGTGTCGCCCAGTATCTTGGCGCGTCGCGGGTGGTGCTCGCCGAGGAAGTTCTCGATGACGAGCTCCTGGCCCTTGACCGCCATCTTGATGGGGAAGTGGGCGTACACCGCCTTCATCCTGTACTCGAACGGCTCGAGCTGGCCCCTCATCATGTTCCGGGCGTGGGCCGCCCAGGTCCCGACCAGGGCCTTTTCCCGGCGGGAGACGTATCGGGCCTCGACGACGATTCTTTCGCCCGACACCGCCATCCGGAGCGACGGGTGGAAGAACCTGCGGGAGACGCTTCCCCGGGGGCCCCTCACCGAGAGCACGTTGTCCTTCAAGGTCACGGTGGTCCCCTTCATCACCGGTACCTCCTCCTTCACCATGGCTATCCTCATATCCGGTCCCCCTCAGTAGACGTAGGCCAGGAGCTTGCCGCCCGTCCCTATCTCCTTGGCCTTGAAGTGCGAGATTACCCCCTTGGTCGTGGTCAGGATGAGAACCCCGAAGTCCTGCGCCGGCAGGAAGCGGCTCTCCCATTTCTCGAACTCCTGCGAGCGGACCGAGTAGCGCGGCTTGACCACGCCGCAGTCGTTTATCTGGCCGGTGAGCTGCACGCGGAACTTGCCGCCCCTCCCGTCCTCGATTGGCTGGAAGCCGCGTATGTAGCCCATCTCGTGCATGACCTTGAGCACCCGCCCGATGAGCTTCGAGGACGGCCGGACCATGCAGTCGTTCTTGCCGGCCCGCTCGGCGTTCCTTATCACGGACATGGCGTCCGACAGCGGATCGTGGAGCATTGCATCACCCTCACTTGTACTTCTTGAAACCGATCTCGGGAGCGATCTCGCGGAAGCACTGGCGGCAAAGGTGCATCCCGTAGCGGCGCACGATGCCGCGCTTGCGGCCGCACCTGTGGCAGCCGACCCTGCGCCCGTAGAGTTTCTTGCGCTCCATCTAGTCCACCACCTCTATGCCGTACTTCTTCCTCATGTGCTCGATGACCTCGGCCCGGGAGAGCCTCTGGTGACTGGGCATCCTCCTGGGGGCCCGGGCCCTTCGGGCGACCCGGTGCCCGGCGCGCCTCATCACGACCGAGACGTCCATGCCGAATATCCCTATCTCGGGGTTGTACTTCTGGCCGGGGAAGTCGGTGTAGTCGGATATCCCAAACGAGAAGTTCCCCTCGGGGTCGAAGGAGTAGGAGGGCATCCGGTTCTCCTTCACCCAGAGCGCGGTCTTGAGGAACTCCTCGGCCGCCTTCTTGCGCATCGTGACCTTGACGCCCAGGGGCATGCCCCAGCGGATGCCCAGGTCCTTGTTCGTGGTCCGAGAGATCGTCCGCAGGGGCTTCTGGCCGGTGACCATCTTGAGCACGCGCTCGGCCTTGGCCAGCTTGTCGCCGGCCTCGCCGACGCCGATGTTCACGACGATCTTCTCTATGCGGGGCTCCCTCATGCGGTTGGCGCCCGATGCCGCTGGCGTAGCTTTTGCCCCCTCCTGCCCGCCGGCCGGCGCCGGGGCGGGCGCGTCGCCGTCGTCGCTCACTTGTCCACCTCCACCTGCGGGAGCTTGATCTCGGGCACCGTGACGCCTATCGTGAACACGTAGGGCCGGATGGTGTAGAAGCCCTCCTTGAACTTGACCAGGTTGGGCATCGGGTTCTTCTTCTCCTCGAAGCCGGCGATGGTGGCGAGCTCGCCGACGTGGTGGCCGCCGGTGAGCATGGCCAGGCTCCCCACCGCCTCGGGGAACGAGGCGAGGACCTTCTGGCCGGGGAGCTCGATTTTGAGCACGTCGCCGGTCTTGTGCTCGTTTCTCTCGACCAGCATGTTGCGGCCGTCATGGAGGTTGAGCTGGACCCGCCCGCCCGGGACGACCTTCTTGTCCTCGATGCGCACGAGCTTCCAGCGGGCCTCCTCGGGCCCGATGCGCTGGAGGACGAGCTTGCCCCGGCGGTCCTTGAGCACCCGGAAGTGCTCCCTGGTCTTGGGGATGGACAGCACGTCCATGAGCCCCAGCGGGAACTTGGGGTCGGTGACGATCCGGCCGTCGGCCAGGATGTTGCGCCCGCCGATTATCTGCTTGGCCTCCTGGTAGGTGTCGCAGTGGTGCAGCATGTCCCGGAGCACCACGGCGAGCGGCACCGCCTCGTCGATGGGGTGCGGGCCCGGGCTGGGCTTGGCTATCCAGTGCGAGGTCTTCCTCTCGACCCTCCAGGACCTCGGCGCCGTCAGGCGCTTCATGTGCTTGCTCATTTGCCTTCCTCCTTCGCATGGGATTGCTTGTGACCGGGCTTCGGCGCCTCCTTGTGCTCCGCCTTGGGCGCCTCCTTGGGCCCAATCCTCGAAGACTTCGCCTTTTCCTCCTCGGCCCGGGCCTTATCCTCCTCCGCCTCCGCCCCCGCCTCCCCTTCGGCCTTCTCCTTTTCCGCCTCCGCCCCCTCCTCCCCTTCGGCCTCGTCCTCCCCCTCGACGGCCTCCCCTTCCTCCTCCAGCTCCTCCTCGGTCCCCTTCTCCTCCTTCTCCTCCCTGTCCTCCTTCGCCCCGCGGGAGGGGGCCTTGAACTGCTGGAGCTTCTCGCGCCTCCAGGGGTCCGAGAGGTCGAGCTTCGTGATTATCACCTTGGACGGACGGAAGAGGCGCGCCACCTTCTTGTTGTCCGCCTTCGTCAGGGTGGCCTCCTCTATCGAGATCATCCCCCGGCGGGGCACGACCTTGATGACCTTGGCGGTGTGCCCCTTGAACACGCCGCGCACGACCTTCACGGTGTCGCCCTTGCGCACCGTCACCGAACGGACGCGGCTGTACTCCTTGAGCAGCTCGTCGCTGAGGTGCGCCGCCATAGCCCGTCCCCGGTCGTGGGCGTTCATGTTGTAGCGGGCCAGTCTCTGCTTCCTGGGTTGGCTGGAGTAAGACCTCATCGTCCTCACCTCAGACTATCATCGCGGCCTTGGCCGCCACCATCGCCCACCGCTCGGCCGCCTCGCGCGCCACCGGGCCCTTGATGTCCGAGCCCTTGACCTCGCCCGTCTCCGTCACTATTATCGCGGCGTTGTCCTCGAACTCCACCATCGTCCCGTCTGGCCGCCGGAAGGGCCGGCGCTGGCGGATCACCACCGCGCGCACGACCTGCTTGCGCATCTCGGGGGTGCCCTTCTTCACCGCGACCACGATGACATCGGCCACCCCGGCCGCGGGATACCGCCGGTGAACGCCGTGGAGCTTGGGGACGTCGATTATCTGGACCACCTTCGCGCCGGTGTTGTCGACGCAGTCGAGGCGGGCTCCCTTGGGCAACCCCCTCGTGACATTCGCTGGAACCGCCTTCAACGCCCATCCCTCCTATTCGGCCCTCTCCTTCCGCTCGGAGTGCTTGCTCACTATCGTGAACGCCACGGTCTTGCTCAGGGGCCGGCACTCCATGACGGTCACCCTGTCCCCCGTCCGGGCCCCGATGCAGGGCGGGCTGTGCACGGACATGCGGCTGGTGCGCTTGAGGTAGCGCTCGTACTTGGGGACGTAGACCAGCCTCTCCCGCCTTATGACGGCGCTCTTGTCCATCCCGTCGGAGACCACCTCGCCCTCGAATATCTGGCCCCGGACGGGGAGCCTCCCGTGGAAGGGGCAGTTTCGGTCGGTGCAGGCCTTCGCCGGCGGCCTGACGTCTATCCCGATGTTGGTCTTGCCGACCGGCTTGGGCCTGGCCGCCTTGGGGGCGGGCGCCTTCTTCCTGGACGCGGCATTCGGCGCGGCCGCCTTGGCCGCCCGGTGCTCCCTGGCCGGCTCGTGCTCGGCCGTCCGGTGCTCCTTTTGGGCCTCCTTGTCATGCGCCGGCCTGTGCGGCCTCGCTTCCTTGTCGACCGGCTTCTTGACAGTCTCGTTCTCTTCAGCCATTTTCCCACTCACCTGCATCTCTTTACACGGTCCTCGGGCCTGAACGCGATAAAGCTCCCCTCGAGCTCCGCGAATGTCCCGTTGGGGAGGGCGAACCTGAAGGCGCAGCCTGCCTTGGGCACCCGGATGGCCCGCCGGCCATCGGCGCGCTCTAGCACCAGGGTGTTGCGGGTCTCGTCGACCACCCGCCCCTCGACGCCCTCGACCGAGGGGTCGGGGCTCCGGGACACCCTGACCGAAAGCCCGATGAGCTCGTGCCTGGCCAGATTGCCTTGCGTCCTCATGCCGTCTCCTCCCCTGCTGTCCGTCCGCGTGGTCCCGGCCGCCCGCCCGGGCGGCCCGCCCGGCCGCCTACGAGACCGATATCGGAAAACCGAGCTCCTGGAGGACCGCCTCCACCTTGCGCTTGTGGTCCCCCTGCAGCTCGATCTTGCCGTCCTTCACGGTCCCTCCCGCGGCGCACTTGGTCTTCAGCTGGCGGGCGAGGTCGTCGATGTCGATGTCGGAGGCGTCGATGCCCTCGACGATCGTCACTATCTTCCCGTAGCGGCGCTTGGCGGTGGTGATGCGTATCTCCTGCTGCTCCCGGGCTATCTCCTCGCACGCGCATATCTCCTTGGGCAACCCGCACGTCGGACAGATTCCAGCCATGTCTGCTCACATCCTCCTTTCCCCTACTAGGACTTTTCGCCCTTCTCCTTCATTACAGTCAGCACTCGCGCGACCGCGGTGCGCATCGCCCGGATCTTGCCGGGGCTCGGGGGCGCGCCGCCCATCGCGGCCTGCCCGCGGGCGTGCATGAGCTCGTCGCGGGTCTCCTTGAGCTTCACCTTCCGCTCCTCGGGGCTCATCTCCCGGATGGCCCTGATGTTCATCGGCGAGACCATCTCCAATCACGCCCCCTGACCATCGGCGCCCTTCTTCGCGGCCGGCGGGGGCGCCTCGGGCTTCTGCGGCTGCTGCACCTGGTCGGGCTTCCTTTCGGATGCCGGCGGCTCCGGCGGCCTTCCCGCCGGCTGCGTCTCCGGCCTCCCGGGCGCGGGCGCGCCCGGCGCCGGCTGGGCCTGCGCCCCCTCGGCCCCCGCCTGCTCCTTTATCCTTATCTCGTCGGGAAGCCGGGCGTCCGGCCACATTATCTGGACCTTTATGCCGATTATCCCGGGCTTCTTCTTGGCGACGGCGAACCCGGTCTTCATGAAGAGCTGCTTGGGCTCCCCGCAGTACTTGATGTGTCCCTCCCGGAACTTCTCGGTCCGGTGCCTCTCGCCGGTGAGCTTCCCCGAGATTATGACCTGGCAGCCGCGGGCCCCCGCCTCCATTATCCTTCTCACGGTGGAGTGCCCGGCCCGCCGGAAGTGCCAGCCCCGCTCTATGGCCGAGGCGAGCTTCTGGGCCATGATGTGGGGGTTGAGGTTGGGGTCGCGGTCCTCCTGGACCTCTATCTGGGGATTGTCGAACTTGAACCGGTTCTCGACGACTTCGGTGAGGTCCTTGATGCTGGCCCCGCGCTGGCCGATTATCATGCCGGGGCGCTCGGCCACCAGCGTGATGCGGGTGCCCATGGGGGTCCTCTGGATGTCCAGGCCGCCGAATCCCGCCTTCTCGGTCTCCTTCATTATGTACTCCTTGAGCAGGACCCTCCGGATGTTCTCGGTGACGAGCTTGCGTTCTGCGACCATCCTATTCCTCCAGCTTCTCCAGTACTATCTCGACGTTGACCGTCTGGCGGTCCTTCTGGGTCCAGCGCCCGTGGGCCCGGGGCATCCTCTGGTGCCAGGTCCGCCCGTGGTGGGCGGCGGCCACCGCCACCCGGAGCGCCTCCGTGTCGAAGCCCTTGTACTCGGCGTTGCTCTCGGCGTCGGTGAGAACGTAGAGGACGTGCTTGGCCACCTTCCGGGGGAACCTCCCCGGGCCGACGCCGCCCTTCTGGTGGACGATCTGGTAAAGGTGGCGCCTGTACGGCACCGCCACCTTCCCGGCGATGACGCCCTCGAGCAGGCTGCGGGCCTTCTCTATCGGCAGCCCCCTTATCGCCCGGCAGACCTCCACGGCGCCCTTGGGCGAGATGGGCATCTCCTTGCCTATCGACCGGGCGGTCTTCTCCGGGTCGGTCTGGACCGTGTATCCGGCGTGCTTTGCCATCCTTGCACCCTCCTTCCTCTTCTCCCCTTCCCGTCCTTCCCTCTCTCCCCTTTCCTTTCTTCCTTCTTCCCCGCACCCTGCGCCCTGCGCCCCGCACCCCGCGCGCTCACTTGAGCGGCATGAACTTGGACGACCTCGTGGCGCCCACGCCGGGCCCGGCGTGCTTCATGAACCTGCGGGTCAGGGCGAACTCCCCAAGGTAGTGCCCGATCATCTCGGGGATTATCTCGACGATCTTGAAATCGTTGCCCTTGTGGACGCCGATTCTTTTGCCGACGAGCTCCGGGAGCACTATCACATCGCGGCAGTGCGTCTCGACCACCTCGCGGCCGCCCTTGCGGACGGCCTCCCAGAACTTGCGGGCGTCCTCGCTGGGGCCGCGGCGCAGGCAGCGGCGCGCCCGGGCGGTGAGCAGGGGCGCAAGCTCCTCGAGCGGCATCGCCCGGAGCTCCTCGAGCGTGTAGCCGCGGTAGGTGAACTCCTTCTTCCTGCGGCCCAGGAGCTTGCCGACCTTCTTCCGGGCCCTCCTGCGGCTCGCCTTCCCCGAGCCTGCGAACTTCTCGTCAGCCATGGTGGACACCTCACCTCTTCCTCTTCTTCCGCTGCGGGCTCAGCCGGCCGACCTTCTGGCCGGGCCACGAGCCGCGCCCGACGGTCGAGGGCCTCCCGACATGCGGGTGGCCGCCGCCTCCGTGCGGGTGGTCGATCGGGTTCTTCGAAAGCCCCTTCACGTTGGGGAATATGACCGCCGTGGAGCGGAGGGCCCAGAACTTCTTGCCGGCCTTCGCGAACGGCTTCTCCTTCCGGCCGCCACCGGCGGTGAAGCCGACCGTGGCCCGGCAGAGCGGGCTGAGGGCCTTGAACGCCCCCGAGGGGAGCTGCACCACGGTCAGCCGGCCCTGGCTGGTGATCGTGGCGCCCACGCCGCCGGCACGGGCGAACTTGCCCCCGTCCCCCGGCCTGGCCTCGACGTTGTGGACCTGGACGCCGACCGGTATCCTCCCGACGGGCAGGGTGTTGCCCACCTCCACGGGGGCGTCGGAGCCGACGCGGACCTGCTGGCCCACCTGGACGCTGTCGGGCGCTATGACCAGCGCCTCGGCCGTCCTGCCCCGGTCCTCGAAGACGACGCGCGCAAGGGGCGTCGTGCGGCCGCGGGCGTGGAAGAGCTCCTCGACCGTCCCGGTGCAGCTTGCGGAGGGTATGTGCCGGATGTCGCCCCTGTGCTGGTGGCCCGGCGAGCCGTACACGCCGCCCTTGCCCCTCCTTCGGACTATGATGCGCTTCCCCATATCCGGTCCCCCTAGAACACCCCTATCCTCATGCCGAGGTCCTCGGCCGAGTAGTCCTTCGTGAGTTTGACTATGGCGTGCTTTCCCTCCGAGTTTATGAACGTGTTGACGGACTGCACCTTGACCTCGAAGAGGGCTTCGACCGCGAGCTTCACGTCCTTCTTGTTGGCCCGCCGGTCGACGATGAACTCGAGCTTGTTCTGCTCGGACATGAGGTTCATGGTCTTTTCCGTGACGTGCGGGTGGTAGACCACCGTGTACGGGTCCTTGCTCATGATCTCCACCTCCGCAGCTCCTCGATGGCGCTCTCGGTGAAGACCGAGAGCCTCCCCGGGTCGCCGCCGGGGGCCAAAAGCTCGGTGTTGAGCTGGCGCGGCGTGACGATGTCCACGCCGGCCAGGTTGCGCGCGCCCTTCTCCACGCCGTCCTTGCGCGAGACCACTATGAGCACGCTGCGGGGCGAGCGGAACCGGCGGCCGCGAATCTTGCCCACCCCGGCGCGCACATGCTTGCCCCTCCAGGCCCGGGCGATGTCGTCGTACACCCCGACCTTCTGCAGGACCTCGATGACGTCGCGGGTGGCGTCCACCTTCTCGAAATCGTCCTCGAGGACCACCGGGAGCGTCAGCCCCTCCTTGAAGCGGTGGCCCCGGCGGGCGACGAGATCGGCGCGGACGCAGGCGCCCAGCGCCGAGGCCCGGGCGCCCAGCCTCTCCTTGTGGTTGATCTTTTTCTCCCAGACCCTCTCGGGGCGGGGCGGGTTGGCCGGGCGGCCGCCCACCGTGCAGGGCGCCTGGGCGCCCCGGGACTGGCCCTTGAGGCGCGTGACGCGGCTTGCGCCCCGTCCCTTGCCCCACCACTCGACGCTGTGCCTCATCCCGGCGCGCTCGTTCGGGCCGTAGGGCTGGCGGCGGCCCGCCCGGATGGCCAAAACGTCCCTCCGGATGAGGTCCTGGCGGAGCGGGCTGGAGAAGACCTCCGGGAGGTCGACCGTGCGGGATTTCTCGCCCTTCATCGTGTAGATGTTGACGCTCGCGCCACCGTGCCCCGGCTTCGGGCGGGCTTCCCTGGCATGCTCCTTTTCAGCCATTCCCCATACCCCCTCACGCACCCTGCTTCGACTCCTTCGAGATGTAGAGCACCTCGGTCTTCTCGGTTTCGGGGCCCTGCCACCGGATGGCGTCGCGCAGCTTGATGAGCCGCTTGGCGGGCCCGGGCACGGACCCCTGGATGAGGACGTAGCCGTTGCGGACACTGCCGTAGCCCAGGAAGCCGCCGGCGGGCGTCACCTCCTCGCCCCTGTCGCCGACCTTGAGGATGCGCTTGTTGAACTCGGTCCTCTGGTGCAGGCCCAGCTGCCCCGACTGGGGGACCGTGCGCTGCACGTAGCTCGGGAAGTGCGGGCCCAGCGTGCCTATCATTCGCCGGTGCTTGCTGTTCTTGTGCGAGAGCAGCTTGGGGTGCCATTTCTTTATCGTGCCGGAGAAGCCCTTGCCCTTCGTCACCCCGGCAACGTCCACCATGAGCCCGTCCTCGGCGAACTGCTCTACCTTGAGCTCCTTTCCCAGGAGGCCCTTCGCGAACTCGACGCGCTGGTCGACGGTCCCGCCGCCGATCCGGACCTCCATCAGGTCGGGGACCTTCTTGGGCACGCCCGAGACGAGATGCGGCTGGGTGTGCACCAGAAGCCTCACATCCTCGATCGCGGCCCGGTCCAGCTTCTTGAACCTCTCGATTGTCCCGCCTGAAAGCGACTCTTCGTGCTTCCTCTTCTTGCCCTTCCCTTCCTTGTCGCCCTTCTCTCCCTTGCCGCCCTTCTCCTCCGCCTCCGTCTCCGCCCTCTCCGCCTCCTCCCCCTTTCTGCCTTCCGTAGACGAGCTTCGCTCGTCTCGGCCTAAAAGACCGGCCCGCCGGTCTTTCAAGGTCTGCCTTTCTCCCTTCCTGCCCTCGTCCTTCCCCGCCCCCTCCGTATCGACGGTGAGCAGCCGCCCCAGGTGCTTCTCCAGCCGGTCGGCCCATATCTCGGTCGAGGTCTTCAGGCCGTAGGGAGAGCCCGAGTAGAAGCGGACCGCAACGGCCCGCATCGGCGGCACCTCGAGGACCGTCACCGGCGATTGAATCTCCTGGTCGGCGGTGGGGCTGTTCTTGTTCGGGTCGCGGACGATGGCGTGGGTCATGCCCGCCTTGTAGCCGGCGAAGCCCTGCAGGCGCGGCGGCTGGGAGGCCCCGCGCTCGGGCCAGGCGTTGAAGTGGGCCCGGTGGCTCTGTATCCTCTTTCGGGGCCAGTAGCCCCTCGATCCGCGCTTCGGATGGCTCTTCTGCGCCATGTCGTTTCCTCCTTTGCCGTGAGCGGGCGCGCTTTTCGGAGCTTTTGGCGCCAGCCGCCTGGGCAAGCGCTCTCCGGCCTGCGTAGGCCCGCCTCGAACTGCTCCGCGGGGGTTCACGGGTCCGGCCGCGTGCGCCTGTGGCGCCGGGGACCGTCGGTCCGCCGCGGCACTTTGCGACACAAACCGTAACGCTTAGCGCCGCGGCCATAACGGGTGGCCGCCGCGCCACAGGGGTAATTTCCGGTTAACCCTTTGGCGTTGGGTTTGCGCCCCGCCTTGCATTTCGCTCCCCGGCTTTTCCGGGGAACGGTCGATAGAAGTTCCCCTATATAAACTATACTATGTAATAAGAAGGCAGGAAGGGAGAAAGGCAGCAAGGCAGCAAGGGGCGGTGGCGCAGGGCGCAAGCGACCATAATAATGGTCATGACCACAGAGCCGAAATATACAACGTCCGACCGGATACGATTCCGGTGAAGAAAATGTCCATCAGCCCGATCCCAATCCCGTCCCACCGAACAAGTTTTATACCCGACGCACGAATGAAGACCCGATGCCCCGAAGGGGTCGTCCCATGCTGAGCCCCGGCGGTCAGCCCGCCTGGGCCGCACGCCTGCTTCAAGAAGTCGACCTCGGCGAGATAGCGGGCGACATAGAGCGCTTCGGGCGCGATGACCGCTGGCTCCGGGAGAAATTGGGCCTTTTGCGGAAGGATTTCCCGGGAATGTTCATCGCCGTCCATGAGAGGAGGGTGGTCGCCTCCGGGAGGACCCTGCTGGAGGTCCGGCGGAAACTGGTCTCAGCCGGAATGGACCCCCGAAGGTGCGTCATCAGGCTCGTCCTGGCCGTAGAGCCCGACTGGATGTTGTAGGGGGAGCGGCCGCATGGACATCCCGCTCCTTTTCGACGAGGCAGGGAAGCTGTTCCTTTACGCGCAGGTATTCAGCCCGGGAATCCCCCGGCCGAAACCGCTCAGGATGCACCTCGACACCGGGGCAAGCTCGACGACCCTTTCCCTCAAGGACGCCGAGGAGCTCGGCGTGGATGCCGGGAGCCTTCGCCCGAGCGGAAGAACGAACTACGGCTACGGCGGCAGGATGGATGTGCGAAGGCTCCCGGAGGCGTGCCTGGTCTTTCTCACCGTGGACAGGACCGCGTTCACCGTGCCGTTGGACAGTGTCCAGGTCAACTGCACATTCTCCGCGGTCAGGGGAAAAGGCAAGGACCTGGTGGTCTACGGGATGCCGTCCGTTCTCGGCGTGGACCTCCTTCTCAAAGCCGGCATGGGCCTGAGCGCGAGCTGGAAGGACAGGACGGCGCGTCTTTCGGCCTGAGCGCTCCGGCGCGGGGCGGTCGGCGTTCAGAGCCCAGGCACCGGAACGGGCACCCCGTCTATGACCCGGAGTGCGTCCCAGACGCCCGTATGTCCCCTGCACCCTGCACCCTGAGTTTCCCTTGCGCCTTGCGCCTTCCTAACCCCGCACTGAAGTGCGGGGCTTCAACGCTTTCCTATGTTGACCGACCCCGGACTCAAGTCCGGGGTATCTAGCTTTCAACCTTGCGCCTTGCGCCTTGCGCCCTGCGCCTTCCCATCGCGCCTTGCGCCGTCGTCCCCTGCTCCCTTGCTGCCTTGCTGCCTTGCTCCCTTGCTCCCCTCGTCTATTCCTTCACCATATACACTTTCTTCATCCTGTCGCCCATCTGTATCCGGTCGACGACCTCGATGCCCTCGAGGACCTGGCCGAAGACGGTGTGCTTGCCGTCGAGGTGCGGCGTCGGGACGTGGCAGATGAAGAACTGGCACGAGCCGGTGTCGCGCCCCTTGTGGGCCATGGACAGCGAGCCGCGCTGGTGGCGCCGGCGGTTGTGGTCCACCTCGCACTTTATCGTGTAGCCGGCGTCGCCCGTGCCGTTGCCCTTGGGGTCCCCGCCCTGGATCATGAAGCCCGGGATGACGCGGTGGAACTTGATACCGTTGTAGAAGCCCTTCTTGACGAGCTTCAGGAAGTTGTCCACCGTGCCGGGAGCGTCGTTCTTGTAGAGCTCCAAAACGATCTTGCCCTTGTCCGTCTCCATCGCCACCACTGGAAGGTTCCCCTCTGCCGGCATCATGACCACCTTCGAGCCCATCGGCTGGCGGGTATATAACGGTGGCGGAGCGCTCCCGCGGCCCGCCCGTCACGGCGGGGCCGCGCGGCCGCGCGCCGGTCCCCAGCCACGCCCCGTCCGCCGGCCGCTCACCACTTGAGCACGGGCTGCTCGAGCTTCGCCGGTGCCGCCGGTTCCTTCTTCCGGCCCCGGGCCATCAATGCGATCGCGATGGACACCACCACCCCGGCCGCTATCCCGCCGACGATGTACAGGCCGTAGTCGGCCGCCGCCGCGCCCGGCTCGACCACCTCGAAGTCCAGCGTCTGCTGGACCACGGCCGTCCCGTCCGACACGGCGAGCTGGAGGCGGTGCTTGCCGACAGGGAGGCCCGAAAGCGTGAGGGAGGCGTTGGTGCCGATGAGCCGCCCGTCCTCGGTCCAGCAGTAGACGAGCTCGTCGCCGTCGGCGTCCATGACCTCGGCGAAGACCGAAACGATCTTGCCCCGGGCGAATTTCTGGCCCTTCTCCGGCGATAGCGAAAGAATCGTCGGCTTGGCGTTGACCTTGACCGAGACGCTGATGGTGGCCGAACGGACGGACGCGGTCCCGTCGGAGACCTCGAGCGTTATCTTGTGCTCGCCGACCGGAAGCCGGATGCTCAGGTTGCGGCCCGTGCCGAGCTCCATGAGCCCCTCGTACCAGAAGAAGGTCAGGAGGTCGCCGTCCGGGTCGGAGGAATCGCCCTCCAGCGTTATCGGGAGGCCCTCCTTGAAAGAGGCGCCCGGCCGGGGCGACACTATCGTGGCCTTGGGGGGCGGCCGGTTGACGTTCTCCACGGTCACCTCCCAGCTCAGGGAGGTCGAAAGCTCGCCGTCGCTTGCGACCACCTTCACCTTGTGGACGCCGGCCGAGCCGTAGTCCGTCTGGAGCTTGTATCCCGTCACGCCGGTGGCGACCTGGACGTCGTCGAGCAACCAGGCGTAGGTCACGCCCGCGCCGCTCTCCGGGTCGGAGACGGCCACCGAGAAGTCCAGGCCGTCGTTCTCCCGGAGCGTGACGTTCCCCGGCGGGCTGTACGAGGTTATCCGGGGCGGGTCGTTGACCGGGACGACCGTGACGTTCACCGTCACCGGCCCGCTGGCGAGCCCCTTGTCGTCCCGGGCCCGGATGGTCACCCTCTCGGTGAAGCCGGAGGCGTCCGGCCGCGGGGTGAAGGTGGCGTTCTGGAGCTCGAACGCCACGGCCAGCTGCTCGTTCCCGGAGGCCTCGAAGGTCATCGGGTCCCCGTCGGGGTCCCAGAACACCGGGCCCAAAAAGACCGTGACGCTCTCGTCCTCGCGGACGGAGGTGTCGGGCGGGCCGGACCTGGCCTGCGGGGCCTGGTTGACGTGGTACACCACCACGCGCGCCTCCGCCGTGGCCGAAAGCTCGGTCCGGTCGGTCGCCGTGAAGGAAAGCTCGAGCTCGCCCCAGAAATCGATCGGGGCGACGACCGTCACGAGGCCGCCGGCCGCGATGGAGACCTGGAGCCGGCCGGTGCCCTCCCAGGAGTAGGCTAGCGCGTCCGTCCCGCCGTGGAGCGTGTCGTTGTCGAAGAAATGGGCCGAGAGGTTCAGGGAGGAGTTCGCCCCCGCCTGGGGCACGTTGATGTCGGGGATGGGCTCAAGCAGGCACGGCGCGTCCGGGACCGGCGTCACCGTAACGCGTATCTGCGCCTTTATAAAGAGGCCGAAGCGGTCCGTGGCCTTGATGTTGGCGAACTCCGCGCCGTTCCAGTTGGCAATGCCCCAGACCTCGAGGTCGTTTCGGGTCTCGTTGAACGCGCCCTTGATGTGGGCCGAGTCCGTGACCTCGAAGACCAGCTCATCCCCGTCGGGATCGGAAAGGTGGGTGGATATGTCCAGCCCGAGGCGCTCGTCCTCCCTGACGGACACCGGAGTGAACGGGTCCGTAATGGCGGGCGGGCGGTTGGGGGCGCCGACGCGGAAGTAGTCGAAGTCGGTGGCGAAGTCGGCGTTGGCGTTGCCGTCGGCGATAATGAGGCCGATGCTCAGAGGATCGTTCAATGACACCGAGCCGCTCCACACGAACGTCCAGCCGGTGCCGTTCGTGGAGTAGTAGCTCGTGAAGGTCTGGCCGTCGCGCTCCAGGCGCAGCCAGACGGGGCTTGCCGAGACGTCCACGATGTTGTCGTTGGCGCTGCCCCCTATCTTGGTGGTGAGCTCGACCTTCTTTCCGCTCTGGGCCTGGTAGAACAGGCCGACCCAGTTGCTGGCGTTGTACCGGACCATTATCCCCGATTTTTCGAAGTTGGCGGCCGGGTCGGAGGAGAGCTTGGTCTCGATGGAGAAGTTGCCCGAGGCGTTCTGGTAGAGCAGGGCGCCGCTGTCGGAGCTTTGGCCGAAGTTGGTGTTCCGCCGGGCGACCAGGTGCAGGTGGCCGGCGGTGGTGACGCCCATGTCGTAGGAGGCGGGGGAGTTGTACCAGCTCCATTTCGGGTCCAGCACGGGCCCGTCGAACTCGTCGGAGAGGTCCTCCCGGGCGGCAGCGCGCGGGCACTCCATCCCGGTCTCCGGCGACGCGGCCGGGAAGAGCGAGACCGGGCCAAGGAGCAGGCTGAACATAAGGAATGCTGCGGCTTTCCTCGACAAGGACCTTCCCCCGTCCCTGAACATGCGCGCGCGAGTATAATAAGATGTCGCAATGAAAGGTGGGAAGAAGAAGGCACAGGGCGCAAGGCGCAGGGCGCAGGGCTTGAGGGTAAAGGCGCAAGGGGCAAGGGGCAAGGTGAAGAACCCTTTCCTCCCTTGCGCCTTCACCCTTGCGCCTTTACCCTCAAGCCCTGCGCCCTGCGCCTTGCGCCTTGCGCCTTCCCTTGCGCCCTGCGCCTTGCGCCCCGTTCTCGGGAAACCTTTATCTTGGCCCGTCCGTCTAGGGGGCCCGATAGCGATGCGGCTGCTCCTCATCCACTCGGACTACATGCGCTACGAGACCAAGGACAAGGCCATGAAGGCCGCCGAGGACATCCCGGGGGGGCACAAGAAGGGCTCCATGGACGAGGTCCTCGTGGCCTTCGCCTCCGTGGAGGAGAGGGACACGGCCGACCACAAGGCTGCGGCGGCCGTCACCGCCGCCTCCGTGAAGGAGGTGCTCGCGCAGGTCCGGGCCGACAAGGTGATGCTCTACCCCTACGCCCACCTCTCCCCGTCCCTGGCGGACCCGGCCTCCGCGATGGCCGTGCTCGTCGAGACCGAGAAGCTGCTCCGGGCCGACGGGATCAACGTCGAGCGCTCGCCCTTCGGGTGGTACAAGGCCTTCCAGCTGTCGTGCAAGGGCCACCCGCTCTCCGAGCTCTCGCGCGAGGTGGCCGCCGGGGAGGAGAAGGTGACCCGCGAAGAGGTGGTCAAGGGCATCAAGAAACAGTTCGTCGTGCTCACCCCCGAGGGCAAGGAGTACCCGCTGGAGATGGAGAAGGCCGAATCCGACCCGAATCTGGAAAAGCACCCGTCCCTGCGCAGCTTCATCCTGACGGAGGAGGCACGGACGAGAAAGACAGAAGAGCCCCCGTCCGTCAAGGCGATGCAGAGGCTGGAGCTCGTCGACTACGAGGAGGCCAGCGACAGCGGGCACTTCCGGCTCTACCCCAAGGGCCATTTGGTTTTCCACCTGCTCCAGGAATGGGCCCGGCAGCTCGCCCTCGAGCGCCTGAACGCGATACAGATCGACACGCCCATCCTGTACGACTGGACGCTCCCCGACATCCAGGCGCAGGGCAGGTCGTTCCACGAGAGGCACTACGTCATCAAGACCGACGAGAAGAGGCAGTTCGTGCTGCGCTTCGCCGGCGACTTCGGCCTCTTCCGGATGATGGCCCAGTCCACGCTGAGCTACCGCCACCTGCCCATCAAGGTCTACGAGTTCTCCAAAAGCTTCCGCCTGGAGCAGCGCGGGGAGCTCACCGGGCTCAAGCGCCTCCGGGCCTTCCACATGCCCGACATCCACTACTTCACGAAGGACCTCGACCAGGGCTGGGACGTGTTCATGGAGCTCTTCCAGGGATACACGGAGTACCACCGCGCGATAGGCGCCGAGTACGCCATCGCCTTCCGCATCGTGGACGAGTTCTACGGGAAGTACAAGGACCGGCTGGTGGGGCTCCTGAAATACGCCGGCAAGCCGGCCCTCATCGAGATACTCTCCCAGCGCAAGCACTACTGGGTCGTCAAGTACGAGTCGCAGGCCCTGGACGCGCAGGGCGGGGCGGTCCAGCTCAACACCGTCCAGCTCGATGTGGAGGACGCCGAGCGCTACGGCATCCTCTACACGGACAGCGACGGCCAGAAGAAACCGTGCATCATCGGCCACTGCTCCGTCGGCTCCCTGGAGCGGTGGATATACACGCTGCTCGAGAACGCCCTCAAGATGCCGAAACCGGAGTTGCCGTACTGGCTGTCCCCGACGCAGGTGCGCCTGCTCCCGGTCGCGGGCGAGCACGTCCAGGACTGCGAGGCGCTGGCGCGGAAGCTCCACGCCCGCGTCGACATCGACGACCGCGACGAGAAGGTCGGGCGCAAGATAAGGGACGCGGAGAAGGAGTGGATAAACCTCATCATCGTCGTCGGCGAAAAGGAGAAGGCGAGCGGCAAGTTCCCCGTCCGTTTCCGGACGGGCGAGGTGAGGGAGTTCACGGTCGACGAGCTGAGGGCGGAGATCGCGCGGCTCCAGGGCGAATACCCGTACGACAACCTTCCGCTGCCGGTCCTGATGAGCAGGAGGCCGATTTTCAGGGGCTGAGAATCAGACGATCCCGGGGCGCCCCCCCTTGCGGCGGACCATCCAGGCCCCGATAGCCGCCACACCACATATGACCGCGGCCAATACCCAGGGCCAACAGGCCGGCCCGGTCGTGGGGGCCGGTGCCCTCGGAAGGACCGTCACGGTCCAGTTGCGAGAAATTTCGAACTCGCCGTCGCTGACTACGACCTTTATGTTCCTGGCCCCGGACCCGCCCTTTGCCACGAATGCAAAGTTCCCGGATTCGGCGGCCTTCTGACCGTCCACGAACCAGGAATATTGAAGATCGTCATCTTCAAAATCCTCGGCCTTTGCCCAGAAGTGGATGCGCTCGTTTGGATAGGCCGTGTTGTTCCAATAGACGGGGGACCACTCCCGAAGTACGGGGGGCGTGTTGAAGTTCATCACCGAGAGATTCCAGCAAAAGCTCGTCTCGACCTTTCCGAAATAAAAATAGCCCACGACGACCTTCACGGTGTAACGGCCGCTGGAGCTCCAGTTCGTGGAGAATAAAAGGCTGGAGATGGGGCCGTCGTCATATCGTTCTTTATACAAAGAGAATTTCCCGCAGGGCCATTCCGTCTCGTTTTCCGCAATCCCGATGCCGTTGACCGTCCACTGGAAGTCCGCCTCGAGCGGGCGCGCCCAGAGGACCTGCGAGACGAACTCCACTTGCGCGCTCTCGGTCGCGGCAATGTCCTGCGGGGGGGAGAACGCGACCTTGGGCATTGGATTGTCGACCAGGACCCGTACCGATGCCATGGATTCGACCCAGCCGTTCGTTGCGGCCGCGCTGATGTTGTACCAGCCGTTGGGAACCGCCGTCGTGTCCCAGCTCCGGCGCCAGCTGCCGTCGGAGAACAGGAGCAGTTCCAAGGCAGGGCTGTCACCGAGCGCAAGGCGCAGGACCGGCTCGCCCCACACGCTAACGACCCGCCCGGCGATCTCGAACGTGCCGTTCACTCTGGAGCCGTCGGCCGGGGACAGGATCTCCACCGAGAACACTGCTGGCGCCACCGTGATCGTCCTCTTTAGCGAATTGTTGGAAAGCTCCAGCTCGTAAGGGTCGGTCCCGTCCATGGCGGCGACAACGGAATAGCTGCCCGGGAGCCCGGCCGTCCATTCCGTCGAGCAGTTGGCCCGCTCTCCCGGCCCGAGGCGGGCCGCAGCACCCTCCAAGACCGAGCCGTTCAGCTCGATGCACCAGCTGAAATCGCCTGCGGTCTCGCCGGAGTTGAGGACGCGGGCGGAGATGTTGACCCGGTCGCCGACCGCCGGCGAGGGCGGGTCCCAGACGATGTCCTCGACAGAGATGTCGGGCCTTCCGTAGACATACAGCGAGGCGTTCATCTCGTTGTTGGTAAGGTTCAGCTCGGCGAGCCCCGACACGATTCGGGCCGTGAAGTTGTGCAGGCCCCCCGTGGCGGTCCAGTTAAAGTTCACAGTGTCCATTTTAAATACCGATCCGTGGCTGGATCCTGCCAATGCTCCATCGACGAACAGTTCAACATCGAAATCCATCGGATAGGTCGCCGGCGGGTAGCTGCTGAAGTATTCAACCTCTACCCGTATCGTGATATTATCCTTCTCGAGCGGGCCTTGGTCCGAAAATCCAATCCAGGCGGTTCTTAGATCAGCAGTGTAAGGTCCGAGGATGTCAAGGTAGATGTTCATGCCGCCGGGAGGGTCCTCCCATGCCAGCCGGTCGTCCGAGTAGGCGACATGGGCATAGCTTCCGGACTGGTCCGGGAGAGTTACTTGGGCGGAGAAAGGCGGCCCGACACCGGAGTATCCCTTGTCGACGAGGTCCATACCCTCGACGGTCTGGAAATGCAGCTGTCTCGTGCCTTCTTCGTCGGTCATTCCCATTATGATATCATACGGGAAGGTATGGCCGCCCTGGCGTTCGATGTGGCCATACCCGAAGAGGTGGTTCAAACCCCTGGCATCCGATTCTGCGACAAATGGATATCGCAAATCATAATTGAATATCTGGCCCTGTCCCTGCCCTTGGTGCAGAAATACGGTCCTGGCGGTCCCGTTTAGGGAAATGCTGCACATATGGATATCCCACTCGTTCCAGAAGATGTTGGCACCGGGACTATTACGCTTCGCAACTATGGTGAAATGAAATATGCTGAAATTGATTCCCCGTATCTGGTCTATCCTGCATGTCTCGGTACCGTTCTGGTCAAGCCTGCTATACGTGAGGTTTCCGGTCTCGTTGCGCCAGACCAGGTGGACATTGTCCCACGCGTCCACCGCCACCCCCACCTCCGTCTCGTTTTTCGCCAAAAACTTCGAAAAGAGCCTCGCCCCGGTCGAATTGGTCTTGACATACCAGACATACGGCTCGCCGTACCACTCCGAGTTCCCGGCGTAGGCGAAATGCATGTTCCCCTTCGAGTCGAAGGCGTAGAGCGGGTTCCCGTAATACAAGCGGTCGATGGCATATATCGGGAGCCAGCATTCCCTCCTCGTCTTGAGGTCCGGCGAGAACCGGAGCATCCGAAGATTCTCGTCGTGGTCGGTCTGCCCGCTGGGATGGTTCTCGGTGCTGTTCCAGAACAGCACCAGAGAGCCGTTGTTGTGGTCCAGCCGCGGGGAATAGGGCCGGCCGGAGACATAGACCGGCGGCTGCGGGTCGTAGTAGTTCACGAGCACCGTGTCGTTGACGGTGACCTCGCCCGAAGGCGCAAATGACTTGTACCGTATGCTCGTTTTGTCCGTGCCGTCCTGCCACGCCAGATGGATGTTCCCCGAGCCGTCGACAAGAATCGACGGGTCCCACGACGAGTTCGCCGAGTTGGTGAGCTGGACCGGGCCGGACCGGGTCGAGCGCGCCGACGGCGCTGCAGCGCCCGAATCGGGAGGCTCCGGCAGGGCAGGCGGCGCGACGGATAGAAGGACTATCAGAATGGGCAGCAGGCGGGTCCGGGGCACGAATCAATACTCGAATTGCCAATATTTAGACTTTGTCAGTCTGCAGTCGAATGGTATGTCAGGCGAACAGTCTCACGACATAGTGCCACGCAAAAGCGCCGAGGAACGCGCCCATCAGGCTCAACACGACCGATGTCCGCAGGATCGCGACCGTCGAGTTGATGGCCGTCGTGAGGCGCGCGGTGTTCCCGTGCCCGAACACGCGCAACTGCACCTTTCCGGAGCCGACACCCACCTCGACATCCTCCAGATCGGCTATCGCCCTCTCCACCGTCTCCTTGGCCTTCTGCGCCAGCGACTCCCGCGAGTACTTGGCCCCGACCGGGTTGTAGCCTCCCATCGTGGCGTGCACGACGTGGTTGTCGGTGGTGAAGACCTCCGCCTCGTCCACCATCCCCTTGACGGCGTCGAGCACGAGCTCCCGGAGGCCCTTCACCATGTTGTTCCCGTCGAAGAGGATGTAGGCGGCCTTCCTCCCCTCCGATTCCAGCACGGCCACCTGGATTCCCTGCTCGCCCAGTCCGTCCCTCTCCTTGTGGAAGCCGCCGGTCGATGCGAACCCGGCGCGCAAGGTGCTGGCAGGCTTCGTCGTTGCGGAGGCGGCCTCCTCCGTGACGCGCAGGAGCTCCTCCGCTTCCGGGCTCCCGGAGTGCACCGCCCCGCCGCCGCGCTCCAGGCAGTTGTGCGCGTCGATGAAGAGCGGGTGGACGAAGCCGTGCCTGCGGAAGGCGTGCGAGACGAGATGGCCCACGGCGTGGTCGACGTCGTCCGTCGGGTCCGGGGCCGAGGTGTGCATCGCGAGCACCGATTTCCCCAGCGGCTGGACGCAGAGCGCCACCCTCTCGCCCCTGAAGCGCCGGAAGGCCCCGGCCCCACTAGCATATTCGAGCCCCTCGAGGACCGACCTGGCCGTGGCGGCCAGTTTCGCGACCTCCGTGTCGGAGGCCGGGTTCTGGTCGTGCGTCGCCGGGCCGTGGAAGACCATCAGGTTGTCGAAAGCAAGCGGCTTTTTGAGCTTCGCCGGGAGATCGCTCCCGCCAAGCGTCCCGAACGGGCCCGGATGCACTGACGGGACTACCCAGAGGCCCTTGAGCTTCCCGCCGGCGCGGAAGCCCACCACACCGAGCTCGGCCCTGAACGGCACCGAGAAGGTGGAGAAGAAGCGCTCCATCCCGTCCTTTCCGGCGTCCCCTCCCTCGGTCCAGTGGGCCAGCATGTTGCGCACGAGCTCCATGCCGCTCGCGCCGAAGTTTCGCTTCAAGGGCGATTCGGCCATCTTCCTGAAGGCGGAGGCGGAGAGCAGGAATATCGCGAAGAAGCCGGCGACAAGCAGAAGCTCCCTCGCCCCGAAGGGCGGGAGCAGGAAGGCCACCGACAATGCTCCGAGGACAGGCATGCCGAGGGAAACGGGCAGGCTGCGGCCGTGGCTCGTGTTCGACGTCGTCAAGAGCACGAGGTGCCAGAGCCAGAGTATCAACGCCCAGGAGAAGAGCAGGATGTCGGACAGGCGTCCGGCAAAGTGGGGTCCGATGACCAGGCGCCACGCCAGGACCATCGGAAAGAGGACCATGAGCGATATCAGCGCGAGGAGGGTGCTCCGGCGCAGATAGATGGTCCCGCCCAGCCCCCGGGCCAGCGGGACGGCGACAAGCGCGCCGATGGCCGCCGGGACGAAGAACAATCCGATCGTCTGCACAATCCAGATCTGGAACGGGTACGATGGCACGGCGACCGCGCCCAGGACGAGCGACAGCACGAAGAGCACCGGGAAGGTCTTCCACGGCCTGGGCGAGGTGAAGACATAATCGGCCACGCGCGTGGCCTGCACGACGCCCTGTTCGGTCGTCGGGGCGGGCAACGGCTCACCCCTTCCTCACCGCGGCCACTATCCTGGAGAGCAGGTCGCCCCGGCCCTGGTTGAACTCGGCCACGGTGCCGGTCACGACAATGTCGGCCCCGGCCCGGACGACCGCGCGCGCCGATTCGGGCGAGGTCACGCCACCGCCCACTATCACCGGTATCCCGACGCTGCGCTTGACCGCACGGACCGTCCCGGCCGGAAGGGGCTCGGGCGCCCCCGAGCCCGATTCGAGGTACACGCAGGCCATGCCGAAGAGCTCGGCGGCGATGGCGTACTCGACGGCAAGCCGGATGTCGTCGCGCCCCACGAGCTCGGCGTGCCCCACCTCCCCCACGCGCATGCCCGGCTCGAAGACGATGTAGCCCATCGATATGGGCTCGAGCCTGAACCGTTTCACGTAGGGCGCCCCCCGGCGCTGCTCCTCTATCAGGAAGCGCCGGTCCCGGGAGTTGAGAAGGCTCATGAAGAACAGGGCGTGGGCGTGCCTCGACAGGCAGGCGGCCCCGGCCGGGAAGAGGATCGTCGGGAGGGGGCAGCTCTTCCGTATCTGCAGGACGGTGGCGTCCGTGATGCGCGGGTCCACCCCGGTGGAGCCGCCGATCATGATGCCGTCGCTCCCGGCGCGGAAGAACGCCCCGGCGAGCTCCCCGGCCCGCTCGGGGCCCTGCTTATCGGGGTCGACGAGCCCCAGGTGGGCCGGCCTCCTTCCTATCGTCGCGGTCAGCGTCCTCCAGACCTCGCCACGCTTCATCGTTGCACCGTCAGGGCCCCCAGCAGGAAGGCCGAGAGGGCCAGGAGCATCGCGAGCTTGGCCGCCCGCTGCGCCCCGCCGGGGTTCCGGAATAGAACCCAAACAGAATATATAAACATTGCATCCGCCGCAAGCACCGCCGGGAAATACCACTCGGCCCGGAACGCCCCGAGGGGGAACACCGGCAGGGGGGAAAGGGCCACCGCCAGGAGGATCCAGGCCGCCGCCGTCCGCCCCGCTATCAGCGGGCCCACGAGGCGCGGCAGCGTCCGGCGGTCGGTGTCCCCCGCCATGTCCTCGATGCCCTTGATTATCTCGCGCCCCATTGACGCCAGGAAGGCCAGCAGGGCGAGCACCAGCACCGGGGCCGGGAAGGGCTCCGGCCCCGGGAAGGGGGCCGCGGCCGCGCCGCCGAACACGAAGAGGGAGGCGGTCAGCCAGCTGACGGTCAGGTTCCCCAGGAGGCCCCGGGCCTTGAGCTCCATCTCGTAGCCGGCGAGGAGCAGGCTGTTGAGCGCCGCTATCCCCAGCGTCAGCCAGTTGAGCCGGGGGTGGCCGATGAACAGGGCAAGCAGCATGCCCGCGGCGAACAGCGCCACGGAGAAACGGCGGGCCCCCTCCGGGCTGATCCGGCGGGAGGGTATGGGCCTTCCGGGATGGTTCACCCGGTCGGTGAACCGGTCGTAGTAGTCGTTGAGGGCGTTCCCGGCGCCGGTGTAGAGGAACGCCACGAGCATCGCCGCCCCGACGGCCCAGAGCCCGCCCGAGGAGAGCAGGGGGAGCCCGGCCCCCACCAGCGCCCCGGCGGCGACGGCCACCCCGGACATGACGGAGTTCCCCGGCCGCAGGAGCTCGGTACGCGGTCCCATCGGGTGGTGATGGGGCTCGCGTTTAAAATTCTTAACACTGCCCCCGAGGCCAAAGGATTATATAAGAGGATGGATATATCTGTCGGACAAGCGGAGGACAAAAGAGGCCTATTCGACCTCCACTATCCCCCCGGAAGGACACCGATGCCGAACCGGACCGAAAAGATCACAATACGGCTCCCCTCGAGGTTCGTCGAGGCCCTCGACCTCCTGGTCGGGGTCGACGACTTCCCGTCCCGCTCGGAGGCCATCCGGACGGCGGTCCGGGACCTGGTGTACCTGCGCGCCGGGCTGGTCATGAAGAAGGCCAAGAAGCTGGGACGGCTCCAGAGGGACGTTACCAGGCTCAGGGACGTCGAGCTCAAGTACCTGGGCAAATGACCCGTTCACGATCGCTCCTTTCCCCTTTTTTTTTGATTTCGCCGAGAGTGGACACTCTCTTGCTGAGCTGAGGAGGCGCAAGGATGGCCGACATAACCGAAAACGAGCTGCCGGGAATCGGCAAGAGGTTCTCGCTGGACACCGTCGAGGGCGGGACCGTCACTGTCATCGCCCACCTTTCGGGCAGGCGCGACGTCTACTACTCGACCGGCGAGGACCGGAGCCCGACCTTCTTCACCCTCACGGACGAGGAGGCCAGGAGGCTGAGCGCCGTGCTCGGCGACACGTTCTACAAGCCCGCCCCGATGGAGATGCTGCGCTCGGCCCTTTCGGCGAGCGGCGGCATCGAGCTCCTGCATATCGCCGAGGGCTCGCCGGTCGTGGGGCGCACCCTGAGGGAGCTGGACGTGCGCCGCAAGACGGGGGCGACGGTGGTGGGGATAAAGCGGGGCGAGGACACCCTGACCAACCCGCCGGCCTCGGCGACGCTCCAGAGGAACGACTACCTGATAGTGATGGGCGGGTCGGCGCAGCTGCGCAGGCTCGACAGGATGATCCGGGGGACCTGAGGAGAGCGGAAGCGTGGCCTCCTTCTTCCTCGACATCGGGATAATCATCTTCCTGGCCTTCCTGGGGGCGTTCCTGGCGGGCCGGGCGCGCCTGTCCGCCATAGTGGGCTACATCATCGTGGGCATCCTCATCGGGCCGTCGATGAACCTCAACCTCTTCGGCATGGAGTACCGCGGGCTGGTAACCAACACCGACTTCATTACGCAGATGTCCCGCCTGGGGCTCATGTTCCTGCTTTTCTTCACGGGGCTGGGGTTCTCCACCTCGGCGCTCAAGACCACCTGGAAGCCGGCCATCCTGCTTGCGGTCTCCGACGTCCTGCTCAACCTCTACGTCGGCTTCATCATAGGCTCGCTCTTCGGCTGGCCCCTGCCAGACACCCTCTTTTTGGCGGCGATAATCGGGATGACCTCGGTGGCGGTGGCCGCCAAGTCGGCCCTAGAGGGCAAGCAGCTCTACCGCAAGGAGTACAGCTACCTTTTCAGCACGATGATAGTCGAGGACTTCATCTCGATAGTGCTGCTCACCTTCGCCAGCGCGTTCGTGCTGGGCAACACCCTGCGGCCCGAGCAGCTGGTCAACATGGGCTTCGGCGTGGTCATAATATACTCCTTCTTCTTCGTCCTGGCGCTCTACATCGCGCCCAAGGCGTTCCACTACTTCGAGAGGATACAGGGCAACGAGCTCTTCGTGCTCTTCGCCCTGAGCGTTGTCTTCCTTTCGTCCGCGTTCGCCGACTTCCTGGGCATACCTCCGGCCATCGGCGCATTCCTCGTGGGCATGGCCTTCGCCGAGACCGCCCTCAAGGAGAAGCTCGAGCGGCAGATGCTCTCTATGAAGGACGCCTTCGTGGCCATCTTCTTCGTGACGTTCGGGATGCTCGTCGACCCGGGAAGGATAGGGGACGTCCTCCCCATGGTGGCGCTGGCGGTGCCCCTGGTCATAATGAACGAGGTCTTCATACTGGGCGCGCTGGCCTACATCGTCGGATTCACGCGCCGGGCCGCGGTCTCCATCGGCGCCGGCTTCCTGGGGCGGGGCGAGGACGCCGTGCTGTTCGCCTCGGTGGGCTCGGGGCTTCAGGACCCCGCCACCGGGAAGCCCATACTGAGCCGCGCCGGGGATATCAGCCCGTTCACCGGGGTCTTCTGCTTCGTGATGAGCATCCTGACGCCTTTCATGATGAGGCTCTCCATAAGGCTCGCGGACCTCATCGGCAGGGTGCTGCCGGATTCGGTCAAGTTCGGAGGGAGCCTGCTCTCCCGTGTGCTGCGCGCCACGATGATGGTGTCCGGTTTCTCGCCCACCGGCTCCGAGAAGCGGCTGCTCCTTGCGATGCTGGCCTACGGGGCCTCCATCTGCGTCACCCTGGTGACCCCGGGGATGCTGCACATCGTGTCGGCCTCCCTGAGCCTGGTGCTGCTGCTCCTGGTGTGGCGGGGGCTCCACCGCTTCTTCGGGCCGCGGGCGGGGGCCGTGGACCTCCAGGACCAAGACATCCTCAGGCCGGACCAGGCCGCGGTGGGGCGCTTCGCCACCCTTGTCTCGGTGTCCCTGCTCGCCATGCTTTTCGTGACGGCAGCCTTCTGGAGGTACAGCTGGCAGGCGGCGCTCCTTGTCAATATCGGTCTGCTGGCCGGCGTGTTGCTGTCGATGAGGCTGGTATATCGCCACCTAAAGGTCCGGGCCCCGCCCATGAGCAAGGAGCACATCCTGCCGACCGGCAGGCCCCAGCCGCGGCGCGAGCCGCTGGGCTTCGAGCCGCGCAAGGATAGGCGGAAGGTGAGGCGGCCCATGAGGCCGCGACCGGTGCCCCGGGAGTACCGGCCGGTGCCCAGGGAACTGCTTCTGCCCCGCTCCGGGCCCAGGCGCTAGTACTCGTCGTGGATCTCGTCCATGTCCGCCACGGGCTCGATGAAGCAGTCCAGCACCGTCGGGATTTCGCGCTTTATGCGCTTTTCGACGTTCTGGAGCAGGTCGTCGAGCCGCTCCAGCCTAAGCTCGGGATCGAACTCCACCAGGAGGTGGACTATTATCCGGTTGGAGCCCATGAACATGGTCTTGATGCTCAGGACGTCCTTGATTCCGGGCGCCGCCCGGGCTATGTCGGCGATCTTGCGCTCCGTGCCCTCGTCGGCCGCGGCACCGATGAGCTTCTCCCGGTTCTCCATCGCCAGGATTACGGCCAGCACGCCCAGGACGACCCCGATGATTATCGAGGCGTAGCCGTCGAGGACGTGGATGTCGGTCTGGTGCACCACGACGAGGAACCCCAGCGCTATGGCGACCCCGGAGAGCGCCACTGTGTCCTCGACGAAGACGAGCTTGAGGGTCGGGTCGTGGACCTTGCGGAAGGCCTTGAAGGGGTTTTTGGTCTTGAGGCCGCTCAGCCTGTTGGCATACCTCAGAAGGCCCTGGACTGCGAATGACACCGACACCACCTCCAGGCAGACCGATGCCACCAAGGCCACGATGGCGACCTCGATTGTATCCACGCTCTGGTCGTGTGTTATCTGGTCGAACCCGCGGTATATCGAGCTGACCGATATCACCCCCAGCATGAAGACCGCGGCGACGAATGCCCAGAAGTAGACCTCCTTGCCGTACCCGAAAGGGTGGGTCCGGTCGGCCGGGCGCGAGGCCAGATAGAGGCCGATGAGGAGAAAGACGCTGTTCATCGCGTCGGCCAGGCTGTGGAGGGTTTCCGAGAAAAGGGCCGCGGAACCGGTGATGTGGGTCGAGACCGCCTTGATGATGAACCCGAGGATATTGGCGGCGAACGCTATCTTGACCGGCCTGCTGCCGAACTGAATCTCAGTGGCCAACCGTCTTCGTCCTCCACCAGGTGGATAGGGCATATGAATAATTAAACTATGCCGGAAAATTACTATACGATTCGCGAAAGGCAGAAAGGCAGGAAGGCAGCAAGGCAGCAAGGGGGAACGGAACGAACCGTCGTCCCCTTGTTGCCCTGCTGCCTTTCTGCCTTGCTGCCTCCCTTGCTGCCTTGCTGCCTTTCTCCCTTGCTGCCCGATCTTCCCTACTGGAAATATATTAAAATACCCCGGTGTTATTTAGTGCCCCGCAACGGGCCCATAGCTTAGACTGGCTGGAGCGCCCGGCTGATAACCGGGCGGTCGAGAGTTCAAATCTCTCTGGGCCCATGCATCCCCGAAGGGGATGCAGGCGCCTCAGCGCACAGAGATTTCAAGATTTTGATGAAACTTTTAATTGCGAACAAAGGAAGGAATTAAAAGTTTCGTTCAAATCTCTCTGGGCCCATGCATCCCCGAAGGGGATGCAGGCGCCTCAGCGCACAGAGATTTCAAGATTTTGATGAAACTTTTTGACCGCAAGCCTCGCGCCATGCGCCTCGAACCGGGCGCCCGCGCCATCGGCCCGCCCGCGCAAACGACGGCTGCCGCATCGCCCATTCCGGCGTCCGGACCCTGGACCGTCCCGGCAAAAGGTTGATAATGTCGGAGCCTGGTCCACATACCCGTGTCGGCGCCTTCTGCGGAGAAAACGGTGACCTTCACCTCCATAGCGTGGAAGGGCGCCTACAAGAAGGCGTTCATCCTGCTGGCAGTCCTGGCGGTCGCCGGTACGGTCGCCGGGGCCTCGATGGTCCCCATCCGTCCGCCGCAGCGCGCGGGGACCACCGAGCGCGATTATGTCCCCATCGAGGTGCCGGACCATGCCGAGCCGCCCATGAAGATCCAGATCTCCCACGGCTTCCGGCTCGTCACGGTGCCGTTCTCGGGCTACTTCGCCGTCGACGACGGGGTGGAGGAGATCAGCTATAACCTCACAATCGAGGACGGAAACGGCCGCCTGGTCGCGGAGGATTTCTCGCGCCTCCACGCCCCCCAGGAGCACGCATTCAGCGGTTCCGCGACCGAGGAAACGGTCGTCGTGACCAGAGAGCACGAGTTCTCGCTTCCGCCCGGCCAGTACATCGTGGAGATCGGGTCCGACCACCCGGTGGACTATCGCATCGAGCAGAAGTCGAGGTACTTCGCCCCCGGGGCGCTGCTCCTGGGGCTGGGCATCTCCTCGTTCATCCTCATCGGGGCCCTGGCGATGATCGTGCTCCGAAAGCGCGATTCGCTGCGTGTGTCACAGGTCGCAGCCGGGCCTGTCTCAGGGCCGGCCGCCCCGCCGACAATGGCCCCTCCCGCGGCCGCATCCCGGGCGACCGACCCCCGCCGCTCCTCGCTGGAGTACGTGCCGCCCCAGTTCTTTGCCGAGTTCATCTGCACCGCCTGCGGGTGGAGCATCCGGAACCCCCCGGTCAAGGGGATCATCGTCTGCGACCGGTGCGGCGAGATGGGGCGCCTCCTCTGAGGGCGGTCAGGCCCGCTCCCGGAGGATCCCGAACAGAACGAAGAGCGGCGCCGACAAGAGCGTTATGAGCCCGGAGGACAATGCCGCGGTCTCGGAGAAGGTCAATGCTATCCCGGCCGTCAGGGCCCCGTTCTTTATCCCGATGCACACCGCCAGCGCCTTGGCGTTTGGCAGCGAAAGGAGCCCCCGTCCCGCCATCCTCCCGAGGGCCCACCGGAGGCCGAAGAAGAAGGCGTACTCCTGGAGTAGGGCCAGCCCCACCAGGACCGGGACGGAGAGGAGGTCGACCCCCCCGAGGCTGGAGGCGATCACGCCCCACATGAAGAAGAAGAACAGTATCGAAGTGGCGATCCTCTCTCCGGGGAGCGGGCCTTCTATTAGGGAGGGGCGGGCCCTGCGCAGCGCGAGCGCTACGAGCACCGGGAGCCCGACGAGCGCGCCGGCGTTGAGGGCTATCGTCCAGACGGGCACGGTCACGGCCCTCCCGACCAGCGCCTCCAGCATCGCCGGCACGAGCAGGGGAGAAAGCAGCGTGGACACCACCGACACCATCGCCGCCAGCACCCGGTTGCCGCCGATCATGTCCGTGAAGAATGGGGCAAGCACTATGGCGGGCGACAGGGCGGCCAGCGTCGCGCCGAAGAGGATGTCGGGCGCAAGCCCCGCCGCCAGGGCCGCGCCCCAGATCGAGAGCGGGACGGGGCCGTAGAGGAACACCAACCCGGCGGCCAGCAGGTCCGGTCTCCGAAGGAGGGTACGAGCAGGCCGAAGAGGGTGCCCAGGAAGGTGCCGGCGGGGAAGGCCCAGAGCTCGATCCTCTGGCGGGTGGACTCTTCCACGGGCGGGAAACGGGGTCAGGTAGAAATAGATTGTTGCAGGCCGAAGGGTCCGGTCAGCTTTCGCGCTTTGCCATGAACCTCATGAGGGCCTTGAACTTCTCGGCCTGCTCCCGGCTGCCGAAGCCCCTCATCTCGTCCACCATCGACACGGCCTGCCTGCAGAGCGCCGCCGCCGCCTCCACGGCCCAGCCGGAGACCTTCTTCTTCCCGTCGACGACCTCCCAGTCCACTATGCCGTGCTTCCGGAACAGGCCCGCCACCCAGGCGATGTCCTTTCCGGTGGTCCGCTCGCGGGGCTTGCGGAATATCGCAACGAGCCTCTCCTTCTCCGAAGGCGAGGCGCAGTCGAGCGCCCTGGCGAAGAGCGCCGAGGGCTTGCCCTCGCGGATGTCGTTGCCCAGCTCCGGCCTCCCGTCCCTCCCGACCCGACCCTTGCCGGAGGTGAGGTCGATGACGTCGTCGAGCATCTGGAAGGCGACGCCGACGTTACCGCCGAGCTTCCAGAGCGTGTCGATGGAGGCGCGGTCCAGCCCGGCGAGCACGGCCGAGCCCACCACGCCGAAGATGAGGTAGTAGCCCGTCTTGAGGGTGGCGAGCTCGACGTACCGGTCCACGGTGAAGCCGGCGTCCGCCCGGAGGTTGACGTCGAGCGACTGGCCCTCGCCGGTCTTCACGAGCGTGGTCGCCAGGATGCCGCAGAGCGCCGCCCGCTTCCCGGGAGGAAGGTGCGAGGAGGTGACGGCCTCGAAGGCCTTGGCCATCATGTAGTCGCCGGCGTTGATGCCGTTGGCGATGCCGATGTCACCGAGCTTGAGCCCGCGGGTTATGGAGCGCCGGTAGTCGCCCTTCCGCCTCTCGGCGTCGGTGCCGTACCTCACCCACACCGCCGGCAGGTCGCGCCGCGAGGTGTCGCCGTCCATCACGTCGTCGTGGCATATCAGGTAGTTGTGGGCGAGCTCGGTGGCCGCGGCGAACGGGAGCGCGTCCGCAAGCGGCACCCCGAGGCACTCGGCCGAAAGCAGGCAGAACATCGGGCGGGAGCGCTTGGGGCCCTTCCCGGTCGCCGGGTCTATGCAGTCGTCGCCGATGTGGTACCAGACCGGGCCGTTGAGGTGGCGGGCGTAGGGGCCGTCCCGGGGCAGCACCCGCTCTATCTGGGCCCGCACGAGGGGCCACTTCTCGGCGGTGTAGCCGAGCACCCAGCCGCTCTCGAACTCCATGGCGTTCCCCCGGTGCCATTGCGGTTGCGGGGATTCGAACCCCGGTTTGAAGCTGGTCCCGGCGCGCGGTGGCGCCATGGGAAGCTCCAGTCCTAACCACTAGACTACAACCGCACGGAGCTGGGGATATCTGGCGTTGGGGTTTGGGGTTCGGGGCATGCGAGGCAGGGGTCGGGGTACGGGGTGCGGGGTGCTGGGAAGGGAGGAGGCCTCAGATCGTTTCGAGCTTGAAGAGGACGTTGTAGCCCTTGAGGACAGAGTGGATCTTGTCGCCGAACCATATGGCGTCCTTGACGGTGGCCTTCTTGTCCCACTCGTAGATGAAGTCGTACGTCCCCTGCGTCGGCCGGAAGCCGATCATGCAGAGGCGGTCCACTATCTCGGAGGGTTTCGCCCCCTCGCTGTTGAACGTAACCGTAAGGTAGGTCTTCATCCCCATCCCCGACCGTAAAAGCACTATGCCCTTTTAATAGATTTCGTACGACGGGCCCGCCCAACGATAGGATTAATACTCCAGATGCCGTTCCGAAGCGACGGTACGTTCCGGGGGCCCCGGCGTGGACGAAGAAACCGGGCAGGATGGCAGGCGCAAGCGGGAGGACGCGCTCATAAAGGACTACCTGACGGAGCGCGAGGAGCTCGCTTCCGGGCCCCGGTTCCACGTTCCCCCGTTCACCATCAAGCGCATCGAGGGGACCAGGACAATCTACTACGCTCCCATCGGCGAGGACCCCGAAAGCCAGCTCGAGGGAATGCGTCGGAGGCCGGCCGGGGACGGTGAGAGCCAAAAGCCGGCGGAAGCCCCGCCGGCACCGAAACCGCAGCCGGTCGAGGCCGGGCCGGGCCGGCGTCCGACGGAGACGACCGCCCCGCGGCATGCGGAGCCCGGCATGCCCAGGGCGTTTGCGCACCTGCAGGCCGGGGCCCTGGAGCGATCCGACGGGCCACCGGCCGCGCCATCGGGCACGATCCAGGCACCTCGGGTTGAGGAGCGCACCCCTGAACCGGAGGAGCCCGCCCCCGAGCCAGTTGCGGCCCCCTCTTGGGCGGCCAATGTGATCGAGGCGGCCGACGAGCGGCTGCCTGCGGCGGTGGAGAGGGTCACCGGGGCTCTCAGGGCCGAGGAGGCGCCGGCCGCGCCCGAAACGCAGCCCGAAGGAGCGCGGCCCGTCTCTTTCCGCAAGCCATTCGTGAAGGCTGACACCTTCCCCCAGAGGAGGACCGGCCTCCCGCCGCTGCCCGGGAGGGTCTCGGCGAAGGAGCTCATCGCCAGGCTGCGCGTCGTGAAGGAGGGCGTCGAGACGCGGGAGCAGCTGGCCAGGAGGACGGCCGCGGCGGGCGGGCAGACGCGGGTGCCCGCGCCGGAGGCTCCCGATGGAGAAGGGGAGGCGGAGGGCCCTGCCACCGGCCAGGCCGCAACCGATGGGCCGGCCGGGGAGGCCGAAAAGCCGGCGGCCGTTGCCGGAGGCGTCCCCGCCCTGGCCGCGCCATCGGGGCCGGCCGGAGGGGCCCTGGAGCAGAAGAGCGAGGGGGGCAAGCTCTGCCCCTCCTGCGGAATGCCCATCTCCGAACGCAACGACCTGCTCATATGCACCGGCTGCGGTCGCAAGAACTGCGCCACCTGCGGCCGCTACGAGAAGAGCCACATGAGGTCCGATGTCTATTACGAGTACCAGTTCGACTGGCCGCTGTGCCTCACCTGCTACGAGAAGGCCTACACCATCCAGAGGATGCTCGGCCGGGCCTCGGTGTGCTATGGCAACGGCAACTTCTCGTACGCGCTTTGGTACGCCAGGAACGCCCTGCAGCAGGACCCCGGCTCGAGGTACATCCCGAAGATAAACGACCTCATGGAGAAGATAGACAAGGCCAGCAAGGCCGCCGGCGAGCGGGACCGCGAGTGGCATTTCGCGCGCCGGCAGTTCTCGCGCCACCCGGTAGAGGACCCTCGGTGGAGGCAGTAACGCGGCGCGATTGGTTCGGGGGACATGCTGGCGCAGCTGGTCAAGGGGACGTGTTGGTCCTATTGGTTCGGGGGACGTGTTGTTGATGTGGGTCAGGGGGACGGAGGGGGGCGGCAGCCGGGAGACCAGAAATCCGCGACGTCCCTTGCGGGGTCCGATGATTCGCGAAGGTCCGGGAGGTATTCCCTGAACTGGACGGCGCGGCGGTCCAGGATGACGGCCACGCCGCGGTCGCGCTCGCTGCGGATGAGCCTGCCGATGGTCTGCAGGAGGCGCCGGGCGGTCGGGGCCCTCACGGCGTAGTCCCAGCCCTTCCCGAACCGTATGTCGTAGTAGTACTGGAGCGCCTTCTGGCGGGCCGTCGGCTTCGGGTAGGGGATGCCCACGATGACGGCGACGTCCAGCTCCCGGTCGGGGAAGTCGATGCCCTCGCTGACCCGGCCCCCGATCACGGAGAGCAGTACCGCGCCCTCCTCGCCCCTCCGGCCCTCCTCCTTGAAGCTGTCCACGGTCTCGAGCAGGTCCTGCTGGCTGGCGCCCCGCTCCTCGACGAATATCCGGCGGCCGGCGGACCGCCCCAGCCCCATCGCCAGGGAGCGCTCCAAAAGGTCGAAGCTCGGGAAGAACACCGCGGTGTTGCGGGAGGTGGCGCGGCAGATCTCCCCGGCCTTGCCAAGTATCCCGGAGAACATCTCCTCGTCGGTGAGCCGGTCCTCGTACTTCATCGAGACCGACGGGTCGCAGAGCACGAGGCGGTTCTCCGGGGGGAAGATGCCGGGGAAGGCGCGTAAAAGCGTCCGGTCGCCCAACCCCAGGGAGTCCCGGTACTCCTCGAGGGGCGAGAGCGTCCCGGACATGTGCAGGCCCGAGTGGCAGCGGCCCAGGGGTTCGGAGGCGAGGCCGGGGTCCATGCAGTAGGCCTCGAGGCGGGGGCTCTCCCCGTCCTTCACGAGCTTGACATAGGCGTCGCTCTCCAGGCCCATCCAGAGCGCCAGGAAGGAGCCCACGGAGTGGAGGTGGGACCGCGGCACGCGGCCCCCCTTGCGCCGGTTCTCCCTTATCGCCTCGCCGTGGGCGGCCAGGTTCGCCACGGCCGACTCGAGCCGGTTGGAGGTCCAGCGGAAGGAGTACATGAGCTCCTCCTCCACCGCGCCCGGCGGCACCATGCCGTCCTCGTCGATGAGGTACTCGTCGCGCAGCTGGAGGACTATCTGCTCCATCCGGGCGCAGAGATCGCTGACCCGGACCTCGTCTTGGACGTACAGCCCTCCCAGCTCCGTCGCCTCCTGCGAGGCGAGCCTGAGGGTCTGCAGGCCCAGCGAGAGCGACTTGAGCGAGCGGGCGAACTCGGGCAGGTTGTGCGCCTCGTCCACCACCACCACGAGGTCCTCGAGCGGGCAGTTCATCCAGTCGAGGAGCCGGGCGCGTATGAACGGGCTGAGAAAGTAGACGTAGGGCGCGACCACCACCGCGGCGGAGCGCGCGAGGAGCTTGGCGGCCTCATATGGGCAGAGCCCCGCCTCCCGGCAGTGCCGGGCCATCTCCTCCACCGTGGGCAGCGTGCGCTCGCACCAGGACTGGAGCTCTCCGGTCCCGGCGGCCCGGAGCTCCTCGAAGAACGGGCAGCCGCCCGGCTCGCGACGGCGGGAGGTCTCCTTCCGGTCGTTGCAGAGCACCGAGAGCTCCTCGGGGGAGGCCGTCCTCCACTCCCGCTCGGTCGCGAGCAGGAGGCAGGTGCTGTGGCGCCCCTGGATGCCCGTGCCCAGCACGCGGGAGCGGCCCGAGATGGCCCGAAGCTCCCGGAACACCTGCACCTGCTGGGAGTTGGTCCGGGTGAGATACAGCAGCCGCTTGCCGTGCCGGGCGGCACCGAAGAGCGCCGGCACGAGGGCGCAGACCGTCTTGCCCGTGCCGGAGCCCGCCTCGGCGAGGGCGCTCGTCCCCGACCCCACCGCACCGGCGAAGAGCCCCATCAGCTCGAGCTGGACGGGGCGGGGCTCGTAGGGGAACATCCCGAGGTGGGAATCCATCCGCCCGTGAATCGTCGGGGAGAAGTATATCCTTTCGGGGGGATGGGTGAAACCGGCGGCCCGGCCGAGCCGTCACTGCTTGTCCGGGATCTCCTCGATGCCGTTCTCCTGGACGCGCGTCCAGACGTCCTCGGGGATGTCCTGATAGACCGACGCCTCCACCGGACAGGCGGACTCGTCTTTCTCCTTCCCGGCGTCGATGAGCGCCGCGATGCGGTCCATCCGGAAGAGCCAGTAGTGGATCCTCCACTCGCGGCCGTCGTAGAGCGTGGTCTCCTCGCGCTCGGTGGTCAGCAGGCCGGCGTCCTCGAGCATGTAGAACGCGTCCCGGTCCTCCGGCTCCAAGACATTGTCGATGATCCTGTCGTTGTAGCCGAAGAAGTTCATGATGTGCTTGGCCATGTCCCGGGCGGCGGTCTCCTCCATTCCCTTCCGGTCGATGCTGTTCTTTATCGCTTTGGTGAGTCCCTCGACCGAGAGCAGATGGCCCGAGCACTGCATATTATCGGGGCCGTTCATAGGCTCCTTTCCCCCATTTTCACCTTGGTAAAAATGTATATGCACGGGAGTATGATATAAACATTTTGGTCTTTACACGTACTCAGGAACCGTCGTGCAGGCGTTCCGAGAGCCGGGCTGGCAGGCCGCATGCTGCCACGGCTGACGCCGTCTTGGCCCGGTCGTAGTCGACCCTGTGGAGGCGGATCCCCAGACCGCGGGTGTCCAAGGTGGCGAAGGCCGCCCTGGGGTCGCTGTCGCGCGGCTGGCCGACAGACCCGGGGTTCACCACCAGCAGGTCCCCGAAGATCCCCTCCCACTGGACGTGGGTGTGCCCCATGACAAGGACCTCCACGTCAAGCTCCCCGAACGGCCAGGCGTCAGGGCCCAGGGGATACACATACTCGTCGTCGTCGCGGGGGCTTCCGTGGACCAGGAGCACGCGGCGGCCGTCCACCTCCAGTCGGTGCCGGCGCGGGAGCCGCTCCAGAAACGCCCGGGAGGCCGGGGCGATCCGCGCCGCGGTCCAGCGGGCGGCGACGGCGGCGACCTCGTTCAGGCGGGAGAAGTCGCCCGTGGCCACCGCCCGGTCGTGGTTGCCGGCGATGGAGCGCACTCCCCGCGCCGCGAGAAGCTCCAAAACCTCGTCGGGGAAGGTGTAGTAACCGACAAGGTCCCCGGCGCCAAGAACGCATGACACCCCGAGCCGGCCCATTTCCGAAAGGACGGCCCGGAGGGCCGTCAGGTTGGAATGGACATCGGATATCATCCCGACTAGCATGCGACCGACCGCGAAGGACTAGCTCAGGGTCTCCTTGATGAGCCGGCTGGCGACCTCGGCGCTGGAGAGGAGCTGCTCCACCCCGTCGCGGCCCTCCTTGAGCACGACCAGGATGGCCTTCGTGCCGGCATCGACCGCCACCAGGACGCAGTCGTGCCCCTCCACGACGATGCGGTCCGGGCCGGTCTTGTTGAACTCGGACAGGGCCGCGCTGGCTGCACCGCTCATGGTCGCCCCCATGGCGGCGAAGGTCTCGGAGTGGGCCTCCTCGGAGGCGCTGGCCGTTATGACTATACCACCGCGGCTGACCAGGACCGCGCCGATGACGTTTGGGAGCTGGCGCAATTCCCGGACAATCCGCTCAAGTTGCTCGGCCTTGGCAACCATTAATTCCTACAACAGACTTCAATGTTTATATCCTTATTGGTCTTTTTCATGTCGGGTATTGAGACTTGGCCCGATAGGCGGACGGGGAAGGGGAGCGGGCAGCGGGCAGCGGGCAGCGGGGAGCGGTGACGGAACGAATCCGTCCGTCCACCGCTCCCCGCTGCCCCGCTGGATCAATTGGAGGGAATGTGCCGAGGGAGGGAGTCGAACCCCCAGGAAACGGATCTGCAGTCCGTCACATTAGCCGCTCTGTCACCTCGGCTTGTCCATCCCACATCGGGGGGAACCGATTTGAATATTTCGCGCGATGGCAGGGTGCAGGGTGCAGGGTGCGGGGTGCGGGGTGCGGGGTAACGTACGGTGTCCATCTTGAACCCGGTACCCCATGCCCCGAGATATCCCCCGCACCCTGCACCCTGCACCCTGCACCCCGCACCCTGCGGTCGGCCACGAGCTTTATATTGTCGTTCGGACATCCCGGTTTCCCTTCGCCAGGGGGAGCTGGTAGGGTTCGCATGAACCTTGGTCGGCGGCTTGTGATCGCCATCGGTGGAAATGCAATCCTGCAAGAGGGCCAGAGGGGCACCGCCGAGGAGCAACGGGCCAACCTGGAGGTCGCCTGCGAGTCCCTCGCCGCGCTCATCCGCCCCGGCGTCAATGTCGTCCTCACGCACGGGAACGGCCCCCAGGTGGGGAACATTCTCGTCCAGAACGAGGCCGCCAGGGCGCAGGTGCCGGCGCTCCCGCTCGATGTCTGCGGGGCCCAGTCCCAGGGCTCCCTGGGCTATCTGATCCAGCAGGTCCTGTCCGGAGTCCTCCGGAGCCGCAACATCCGGCGCGATGTGATGGCGCTCGTCACCCAGACCGTGGTGTCCCCCGACGACCCGGCGTTCCTCTCCCCGAGCAAGCCCATCGGCCCATATTACAGGGAGCCCGAGGCCCGCGCTCTCTCGCAGGAGAAGGGATGGAAGCTCGTCGAGGTCGGCAAGCGCCACTGGCGGAGGGTGGTGGCCTCGCCCGACCCGCTGGAGATCGTGGAGAAGGGGATGATCCGGAAGCTCATGCGCCAGGGGACGGTCGTCATAGCGGCAGGCGGCGGGGGCATCCCGGTGGTGCGGCGCGACGGGAGGCTCGCCGGCGTGGAGGCGGTTGTCGACAAGGACCTGGCCTCGGCCACCCTGGCGCGCGATGTCGGGGCCGACGCGATGATCCTGCTCACTGACATAGAGAAGGTGGCCATCAACTTCCGCACCCCGGAGGAGCGGTTCCTGGACCGGATGACCGTGGAGGAGGCGGGGCGATATCTCAAGGCGGGCCACTTTCCGGCGGGGAGCATGGGACCGAAGATAGAGGCGGCGATCAGGTTCCTGGCCCCCAGGCCGGAGCCCACGCTGGACTCGTTTGGCGCGCCGGGAGCCCGGTTCTCCCGCCCGCAGCTCAAGGTCATCATAGCCTCCCTGAACGCCGCCGAGCGGGCAGCCCGCGGGAAGACCGGCACCACCATCACCCCGGACTGATGTCCGGGGCTCTACGCTATGCTGTGGTGAAACGACCCGGAATGAGAGCCGGGGCATCTAGCTTTCAGGCGGACCGCACCCTGCCCGCTGCCCGCTGCCCGCTGCCTGCAGCTCCCTCACCCTTCCATCACCTCACCCCCCTGCATCCCGCGCCCTGCACCTTGTAGCCTCGCAACCCTGCCCCTTGACCCTTGACCCTTGACCCGTTCCCCGATAGTATAAATATCCCCTGCCCTCTATACGGGTACGAAGGAGACCGGATGCCGGGCGAAGAGGAGGCCTACGAATCCGATGCGGAGCCGCCGGAGGGAGGCGAGGAGTTCAGGGTCCGCCTGCCCCGCCGCAACGAGGGCGAACTCTTCGGGATCGCCGACCAGCTCCTCGGGGCCTCGCGCATAAAGGTGATGTGCGCCGACGGAAAGACCCGGATGGCCCGCATCCCGGGGAAGATGAAGAAGCGGATGTGGATTCGGGAGGGGGACCTGGTCATCATCCGGCCCTGGAAGTTCCAGGATGAAAAATCCGACGTCCTGTGGCGCTACACGAAGACGCAGGCGAGCTACCTGAGCCGGCGCAAGCTCCTCCCCAAGGAGATCGACATATTCTGAGGCGGTATTCCCGGGACCTTTCATGCAATCCAGAGTTCTAGATTTCCTGGAGACCCGCGTCGACGCCCTCAAGCACAGGGACAAGGACCAAGACGAGATGCGCCGCACCGGATCGGAGATCTTCGACGAGCGCACGCTGATGGTCCTCTACAAGCTCCTCAGCACGGGCGTGTTCGACACGCTCGAGTTCCCCATCTCTACTGGGAAGGAGGCCAACATCTTCCGGGGGACCAAGGGCGACCGGTTCGTCGCCGTCAAGATCTACCGCGTCGCCACGGCCACCTTCAAGAGCTTCGGCAAGTACATCATCGGCGACCCGCGCTTTAGGAGCATCGGCCGGGACCACCGCGGCCTCATCGGCCTTTGGGCCCAGAAGGAGTACAAGAACCTGCTGCGCCTGGGAGAGGCGGGAGTGCGCGTCCCGGAGCCGATCACCTGCCGCGAGCACGTGCTTGTCATGGAGTACATCGGGCAGCCGGACGCCGCCGCCCCGATGTTGCGCGACGCCGGGCTCGACCGCGCCGGCCTCGAGCGCGTCAGGCACGAGGTGCTCGCATTCTTCGACCGCAGCCACAACCGGGCCGGCCTCGTCCACGGCGACCTGAGCGAGTACAACATACTCGTCGACCGCGGAAGGACCGTCTTCATCGACCTCGCCCAGGCGGTGGTGCTGGAACATCCGATGGCCGCGGAGCTCTTGGTGCGCGACCTGCACAACATGGCCGCCTGGTTCGGGAGGAAGGGCCTGCCGTTCGACTGGAAGGTCGTCCACAACCAGGTGCTCTCGAGGAGCAGGCGGCTCGTCTCGGACCGGTCAAAGGCGCGGCGGCGGACCCGGCGGGCCGGGCGCCGATGCGAAGAGGAGGAGTGAGTGTGGAACATTTCCTGAAGATTCCCAGGGACAGGATCGGCGCCCTCATAGGACCCGGGGGCAGGGTCAAGCGGGAGATGGAGAAAAGGACGGGCATCCGGGTCGATGTCGAGTCCGAGACCGGGGAGGTCACCATCCACTACGATTCGGCCCGAGACCCGGCCCTGGTGCTAAAGGTCAACGACCTCGTGAAGGCCGTCGGCAGGGGGTTCTCCCCCCAGCGCGCCATGCGGCTGCTCAAGGACGACCAGTTCTTCGCCGTCATCGACATCCAGGACTACGTCGGCAAGAAGGTGGACCACGTCCGCCGGATGCGGGCGCGCGTCATAGGCACCGGCGGCAAGACCCGCCGGGTGATCGAGGAGCTCTCCGAGGCGGAGCTCTCCGTCTACGGCGACACCGTCGCCATCATCGGCGACCCGGTCTCGCTGGACATCGCCCGGACCGCGGTGGACATGATTCTCAACGGCTCGGAGCACTCGGCCGTCTACTCCTACCTTGAGCACACCAGGCGCGAGCGGCGGCTGGCCGAGCTCCGGCCCCCGGAGGACCGGGTCAAAGAGGAAGAATAAAGGCAGCAGGCAACTGGCAGCGGGCAGTGGTGGGACGACGGACAATCGTCCCCCGCTGCCCGCTGCCTCTGCCCCGCTGCCCCCCCGCCGCTCCCCGCTGCCCCTTTCAACAAGAGCTAGGAAAAACTTGGCGGTATTATGACCACGAAGTACCGGGCCTTCTTCTTGCCGGGGTTCCGCAGCGTGTGCGGCACCTCGGAGGCATGCCAGAGGCAGTCCCCCTCCTTGAGACAGTATTTCTTGCCGGCGATGTCCACCTCGAGGGTCCCTTCTAGGAGGTATCGTATCTCCTCGCCCCGGTGGGAGTAGGCCTCGCCCCAGTCGGTTCCCGGCTCGACCGTGACCAGCAGGCCCTCCATGTTTTCGGACCTGGCGAGCACCTGGATGGACTTCCCGTCAATGGTCTGGATCGTGGCGCCGCCGCTCTCCCGGGGTTCCTCCTCCGCCGGCATCTTCCCCTGCCCCGTCAACGTGGAACGCCTTCACCGAATAAATAATCTGCCCAATCGAACCAAAAACTATAATTAGGGTCCACCGGCTAGACCCTTATCGGAGGTGAAACGGTGCAAAGGGCGCTGCTTATGGTCCTTCTGTCCTGCCTGGTGGCCCAGGCCGCCGCCGTCCCGCTCACCCTTCCCGACCGCCCCGGCGCCCCTCCGGATTCCGCCGGGGAGGCGACCTACTCGTGGCCCGCCTGGTCCCGCGACGCCGACGGTGACCGGCTGGACGACGAGCTCGAGCACTGGATGGCGGGACCGGGGGACGGCCCCCTTCCCGTGGTCGTGTGCTACGACCGGCACCCCGGCCCCGCCCAGGAGCGCGCCCTGGAGCGCCTCGGGGGCCGTGTGGACTACACCTGCCGGTATGTCCCCTGCATCGTCGCGACATTGCCGGAGCCTTCCATAGGCGCGGCGCTGTCTCTGCCCGGCGTGGCCCGCCTCGAGGCCGCGGTGCCGCTCGCGCCCGCTCTCGACACCTCCGTCCCCTCCGTCGGCATCGACCGCGTCCGGGAGACCTCGGGCCTCCGGGGCACCGGGGTCACCATCTGCGTCATCGACTCAGGGATCGACGCCAACCACACGGCCCTCGACGACCTCGACGACGTCAACACCACGAAGGACCCCAAGGTCATCGCATTCTACGACGCCACCGACTCCACCGGCGTCACGGATGGCTCCACCCGGCCCTTCGACCTCGACGGCCACGGCACCCACGTCGCCGCCATTGCGGCCGGGACGGGGCACGGAACGCCCGACTTCAGGTACATTGGCGCGGCGCCCGGCGCCCGGCTGGTCGGGGTGAAGATCCTCGAAAACGGAAGCGCATTGATATCCACCGACGACGCCCTGCGGGGCATCGAGTGGGCCATCACCAATAAGGACCGGTTCGGGACAAGGGTGCTGAGCATGTCCTTCGGGGCGGTGTTCGCGGCGCCCGGGATATCCAACGACGGCACATCCGCCATGAGCCAGCTTTGCAACCGTGCGGTGGCGGATGGCCTGGTGTGCGTCGTGGCGGCCGGGAACAACGGGCCGCTCCGGCGCTCCATCGCTCCCCCGGCCGACGCCATCGACGTCATCACGGTCGGCAACGTGGAGGACGACCACACCCTCAACCCGACCTCCTCCCGCGGCCCGGTCGGCCGCCTCACGAGCAGCTACACAAAGCCCGACGTCTGCGCCCCCGGGACGGACGTCTACTCGGCCGAGGCGGGCTCCGGCGACCGCTTCGCCACGAAGACCGGGACCAGCATGGCCTGCCCCCACGTGTCCGGGCTGGCGGCGTTGATGATAGAGGCCTCATCGGGCCTTCGCCCCCAGGACCTCAAGGACATCTTCCACAGCACCGCCGAGCCCGGGAAGAGCGTGCCCTGGCAGTCCTCCCCCAACAACGACTACGGCTGGGGCACCGTGAACGCGCCGAGGGCCTTGGAGAACTGCACCAACGGCACGCTCCCGCCGGTGGTCCACATCAACCCTCTGGAGAGGGCCAACGGCACCGCCCTCATCACCGGCACGGCGAGCTCGGCCAGGGGGACGGTCGTGTCGGTCGATGTCCGCATCGACGCCGGCGAGTACCGGACCGCCGCCGGCACGACCGTGTGGAGCTACAGCTGGGACACCACCGCATCCCAGAACGGGGCGCATACAGTCACCGCCCGGGCGTTCGACGGGACCATCTACTCCTACGAGTACCGGCTGGTGGTCACGGTGGACAACCTCTACGTCACGATCTCGACGCCGCCGGCGATACCGGTCAGCGGGGAGTACACCTTCTCGGGGAGAGCCGACGGCCTGGAGGTCCAAAGCGTCGAGGTCCGGATAGACTCCGGGCCCTGGACGGAGGCCCGGGACAGCTCCGGCTCCGGGTTCCGCACCTGGGACTTCACCCTCAACACCACCCGGCTCGCCAACGGCAGGCACCGCCTGGAGGCGCGGGCCTTCGACGGGTCGCGATACTCCCAGCTCTCCGACGTCGAGTTCGAGGTCAACAACCGCTCGGAGCCGCGGCCGGCGGGCGGGTCCGTACCTGGGTTCGAGGTGGCGGTCGTGCTTCTTTCGGCCCTGGCACTCCTGGCCGTCCGGGGCCGGAGGGGCCGTCAGGCCGGCCCCGGGGAGTGACGGCCGCGGCGGGGTCCCGCCGGCGGTGCGGAACCCGGTGCCCGACGGCACCGGTTCGTGGTCGGCGGCGGCGATGCCCGGCCGGGCCTGCCATGATTAGAACGATACTCCAATACTATTTTATCGGTCTAGTACACTTGATGGTCCCGGGTAAATGGCCAAATACCGGGCGCGGCGGCCTTCCCGCGGGTTTCGCCGCCTGCTCCAGCTTGGTGTCTTCCTCGCCCTGGCAGCCCCGCTGCCGATCCTCCCGGCCGCCGCGGGGGGCGCCCCGCCGCCGTTCGGCATCGGCGACTGGACGGTCACCGGCACGGAGCTTTTCATCGACCGGGGCCTGGTCCTTGACGGGAACCTGACCGTCGCCGCCGGGGGCTCGCTCACGCTCGTCAACTCGTCGCTATTGTTTTTGCCGGGCCCGCACGAGCTCCGGGTGCTTTCGGGCGGGTCGCTCCGGATGCTCTCCGGCTCCTCGGCCTCCTCGTTCGACGCCACCGAGAAGGACCTCCACCGCGCCGGTTTCTGGGTGGAGCGGGGCGCCCGGGCCGAGTTCCGGAACGCCAGCTTCGACTCGATCGGCATCATCTACCGCTGGCAGGGCTCGACGAAGCTCGGGGGCGTGTGCGTCTACGCCGACGGGGCGGTGGTGGACAACTGCACCTTCTCGGGCAACTACATAGGCCTCACGCTATTCGACCGGGCCGCGGTCACCAACTGCCGTTTCAGCGAGAACGGCTGGGCCGGGGCCGTCTCCTACGGCGCCGACACGGAATGGACCGGCTGCACTTTCGTCCGCAACTTCTACGGCGCGGTCGCCTATCGCGGGAACCCGGCGTTCGAGCGCTGCTCGTTCACGGACAACGCCATCGGGGCCGCCGCCGACAGCACGGCCGTGAGGTTCTCGCGATGCGATTTCACGGACAACGTCCGCAAGGGGCTGTACGTGTCGCTCGAGCAGGGCTCCTCCCCCGTGCCGTCCGCCTCCCAGGTGCGCGCCGAATATTGCCTGTTCGAGAACAATTCGTACGGCATAGACGGGGTGTTCTTCTACAGCGACGAGGGCGGCAACATCTGGCCGCTGGAGCACGAGCTTCTGCTCGTTGACCCCGCTTTCATCAAAAACCGGGAGGCGGGCATCAAGTGGGACCGGTTGATTCCCGACGGCGAGAAGCGCAGAAGCTCCTCCACCTGGACGGTGAGGGGGCGCTCGGAGGTGCTGGCCAACCGGGCGCTGTTCAAGGGCAACCTCATCGTCGAGGGCGAGCTTGATGTGTCCGGCTCCCAGCTCCTGGTGGACTGCGAGGACGACGGCTGGCAGCAGCTCGAGGTCCGCCCCGGCGGGCGGCTCAATGTTTCGGACAATTCGACGCTGGCGGCAGCCTCGGGCCACGCCTTCGCCCTCCGCTGCCGGCCGGGCTCATCTTTCGCGATGGACCGGTCGGTACTGCGCGGCTGCGGCTGGGACGCGTCGGAACCCTACCGCGCCGGCCCGCTCCTCGAGACGGGGGATGTGCGCCTTTCCCGCACGACGGTCGCCTGGTGCCCGGCCGCCCTGGTCCTCGACGGCGCCCGGGGTGTGCTGGTCGAGGACTGCGCTCTCGGCGGGAACATCACGGGCCTGCTGATGGACGGCTCCTCCGTCCTGCTCCGGAACTGCACGGTCGGGGCGCGGGGGCCATCCCGGTGCCGGCTGGACGGTGGCTCGTTCCTCGACAGCGTCAACTCGACGGTCGACCGCTTCGGCATCGAGCTCCTCGACGAACGAAGCCGCGCCAACATCTCCTGGTACCTGGACGTCCTGGCCGTGTGGTCCGACGGGCGGCCGGCGGCCGGCGCGACCCTGGTGGTGACCGACGTGGACGGCGTCGAGGTCGCGGTGGCCGCCGCCGACGCCGGTGGGTCGGTGGACGACCTGGTGGTGCTGGACACTTCCGTGACGCCCTCGGGCTACGAGGTCCGCACGCCCCACCACCTGAACTGCACCCTGGGCCCCGTCTGCAACGAGACCGACGTGGCGGTCACGTCCAGCCTGCGCGTCGAGCTCGTGCTCAGGGACACCGAGCCGCCGTCCATATCGGTCACCTCCCCACGGCCCGACGAGCACCTGGGGTCCCGCCGGGTGAGGCTTGCGGGCCTTGCGGAGGACAATTTGGCCCTGGCCACTGTGGCGCTGGTCCTGGACGGCCACCGCCGGCATCTCGTCCACCAGCAGGCGTCCGGCGGGCCCGCGCGAATCGACTGGGACCTCGTCGTGGAGCTGGCCGAGGGCCCCCACACGCTCGAGGCCCTGGCGGTGGACGCCGGCGGCACCTCCGCCAGATCCTCTTTCGGGTTCACGGTGGACGCCACGCCACCCAGGGTGTCCATCACCTCGCCGCGGGACCGCCACCTCACGAACGCCGCGGAGCTCGACGTGGAGGGCCGCACGGAGCCGGGGACGGCCGTCGAGGTCAACGGCGTGCAGGCCCGGGTGGCCGGCGGCTCGTTCACCGCCCGGGTCCGCCTCTCCGAGGGTGAGAACCTCGTCACCGCCCGGGCCACGGACCGGGCGGGAAACCGGGACGAGGACTCAGTTTCGGTCCGGCTGGACTCCGTGCCCCCGGCCCTCTGGGTCTCGTTCTCGCCCGACGCCGCCGCCGTCCGGGACCCGCAGGTCGCGCTCTCCGGGGTCATGGAGTTCGGGGCGGCGCTGTCCGTCAACGGCCGGCCGGTGGTGCTGCCCGGCCTGGCGGACAACTTCACCACCCTGGTCTTCCTGTCATCGGGGAACAACACGATCCGCGTGGAGGCGACGGACGCCGCCGGGAACGTCAACACGGTCGAGCGGAGCATGGTGCTCGACACCGCTGCGCCGGTATTCGAGGTGCTGTACCCGCCGGACGGCCTGCTCACGAACGAGCCCTCGCTGGCCATACTGCTCCTGGCCGAGTCAGGGACCGCCGTGTCGGCCGGGAACGTTTCGGCCACAGTCCCGGGCGGGCCGGGCGGCATGGCGAACCTGAGCCTCCGGTGCGGCCTCGTCGAGGGGACCAACGACATCGCGATAAAGGCGGTGGACGCGGCGGGGAATGTCTTCCAGCGGGCCCGGAGGGTTGTGCTGGACACCACGGCGCCCGTCCTGGAGCTCTCTTCGCCCGCGCCGGGGTCCACAACGTCGGCCACAATGGTCTACCTGGTCGGCCGGACCGACCCCGACGCCACATTGACGGTCAACGGCGTGGAGCTCGAGGTGGGCTTCGGCGGCTCGTTCAGCGGCGAGCTGGAGCTCGGCGCCGGGAAGAACCCGATAGTGGTGCGCGCCCAAGATCCCCTGGGCAACCTCCGGGAGCTCGAGCTCAACGTCACGCGCGTGCCGGCCCGCGGCGACACCACCGTCGTGGGCGGCCCTCCCCCCGACTGGCCCTTCTTCGGGTTCGTCGCCGCCGCGATGGGCGCGGCCGCGGGCGAGGGCTGGTGGCTCTGGCGGAGGCTCTCCCGCCGTCCCCCGCACCCTGCACCCGGCACCCGGCACCCTGAACAGACGATGAAACGGGAGGTGGGCTGAACGCGGGCTCCCGCTTGCGCGCTGCTGGCCGCCCTGCTGCTGGTCCCGGCCGGGGCGCCCTCCCTGCCGGCGGCCGCCGCGCCTCCGCCGTTCGGGGCCGGTGACTGGACCGTCGACGGGAACGAGACGCTCTCCGGCCGGACGCTGCTTCTGGCCGGGAACCTGGTCATACTGCCGGGGGGCTCGCTCACAATCTCCAACGCGAGCCTAATCGTGTACTCCTCGTTCCCGGAGGAGCACGAACTGCGCGTGATGCAGGGCGGGACGCTGCGGGTCAGGGAGGGCTCGACGGTGTCCTCGTTCGACTACACCTTCGGGTTCTTCCTCGACCCGGGCTCCATCGCGGAGTTCTCCGACTCGACCTTCATCGCCTGCGGGATGTGGTACCGCGAGGTGGCCCAGCAGATAACCGGGGGCATCATCAGCCGGACGGACGCCCTCTCGGTCGACAACTGCACATTCGCCAGCTCCCACATCGCGCTGACGGCCACGGCGCCCCTTCGAATGGCCGGCACAACATTCGTGATGAACTACATCGGCCTCATAGTACTGCAGGCGCCCCTGGAGCTTTCGGGCTGCACTTTTCGGGACAACACGCTGACCGCGGTGTGGGTGTACCGGTGCACCGAGCTTTTGGGCATCTGCGCCAACTTCACCGGCTGCACGTTCACCGGCAACTCCTTCGGCATCTCCTCGGACAACTCCACCTGCAACATCGTCGGCTGCCGGTTCGAGAAGAACACCGGGGACGGGGTGTGGGCCTCGGCCCTGATGCACTGGTACATGCCGCCCTCGAACCTGCGGCTGCGGGACTGCCTCTTCGAGGCCAACGCCATCGGCATAGGGCACTACCCGGACGTCGCGTGCAGCACGCTGGAGATCGTCGACTGCGATTTTTTGAACAACTCGCTGGCGGTGGGCTGGGAGAACAACGGCGACGCCGGGAACCCGCCCCCCGACGTGACGCACTGGACCGTCACCCGCCCGTGCCTGGCCAGAAACAACCGCTTCCTCCTCAACGGCAACCTCACCATCAAGGGCGGGGGGGCGCTCGACCTTTCCGCCTCCAACCTCACGTTCGACAGCGACATCGAGGGGGAGAGCGGCCTGACCGTCGAGGGGGGCGGGCTACTGGAGCTCGGGAACGGGAGCCTCCTGCGGATGCACTGGGCCTCCTACCCGTACTTTCTGCGCTGCCTGCCCGGCTCCTCTTTCCGCATGAACGACACGGTGCTGCGCGACTGCGGCTGGAACTCCTCCAGGCCGGATTCGGCCGGCCCCTGCTTCGAGGGCGCGTCGGTCGATATAGGCTCCAGCACCATCGACTACAACCCGGTGGGGCTGGTCTTTCGCGGCGCCACCGGCGCGAGCGTCCGGGACACCGCCCTGAGGGGCCTCGAGACGGCCGTGGTGCTCGACAACTCCTCGGCCGGCGCCCTCAACAGCACCCTGGGCCATGTCGCCGGGCCCTCGGCCGTTCTCGACCGCTCCTCGCTTCTCGACTGCCTGAACTCCACAATCGACCGCGGCAACCTGAGCTTCGCCGACGACCAAAGCCGCCTCAACCTCAGCTGGTACCTGGACGTCCGGGCCCGGTGGGCCGACGGCACCCCGGCCGCCGGTGCCTCGCTCTCCGTGCGGGACGCCCGGGGGGACGAGGTCCAAGGCGGGGCGCTGGACGGCGACGGCCGGCTGAGGGGCCTCGTGCTGCGCGAATCCTCGCTGGGCCGCGATGGCGCCGAGAGCTTCACGCCCCACCTCGCGCGCGTGTCCAGCGGCGCCGTCTTCAACGAGACCGCCGTCACGATGGACCGGAGCCGCCGGCTGGACCTGGTGCTCGAGGACCGGGAGGCCCCGTCCATCGACATAACCAGCCCGGGGCCGGAATCCTTCCTGGCCTCGGGCACCGTGCCGGTGAACGGCACAGCCTCGGACAATTTCGCAGTGGAGAGGGTGGAGCTCCTGGTGGACGGCTTCCGGAGGCTTCAGGCCTATTCCGCGGACGGCCCCGGGGAGAGCTTCGTCGAGTGGAACGTCACGCTGGAGCTTCGCGAGGGCCCGCACTCCGTCGAGGCGCGCTCCTTCGACCGGTCGGGGAACTTCGCCTCCGCCACCGTGTATTTCTCGGTCGACTTCTCGGCCCCCCGGATCCGCATCGCCTGGCCCCCCGACGACCACCTCACCAACCTCTCGGTGCAGGGCGTGTCGGGGTACATGGAGCCGGGCTGCCGGGTGCTCCTGGGGGACGCCGAGGTGAAGACCGTGCGCGACACCTTCGGGGGCACGGTGATACTGGGGGAGGGGCCCAATTATGTCACTGCCACCGCGGTCGACAGGGCCGGGAACACGAACGGGAGCTCGGTCTGGGTTATCCTCGACACGCGGCCCCCGTCGCTCGACGTGTTGTGGCCCCCGGACGGCCTGCGCACGGGAAGCCCGATGGTGGCCGTCTGCGGCACGATGGAGCCGGGCGCCTCCGTCTACGTCAACGGCCGCCCCGTGGCCCTCACGGGCCCGCCGGGCACCTTCCGCACCGCCATCGCCCTCACCCGGCCGGTGAACGTCGTGGCGGTGGACGCCGTCGACCCGGCCGGCAACCACAACCTGACCGCGCGGACCGTGATACTGGACACGCTCCCGCCGCAGCTTGTCATCACGCACCCCCCGGAGGGCTTCCTGACCAACCGGTCCTCGGTGGTGCTCCGGGGCTCCTCGGAAGGGGGGACCGTGCTCTCGGTGAACGGCCGGCCGCTCGTGCTCCCGGGAGAGCCGGGTACGCCATCGGACTTCTCCGTCCCGCTCGAGCTCGCGGAAGGCCTGAACACCATCTTCGTGAGCGCCGAGGACCCCGCGGGGAACCTCAACACGACGGTGAGGCACGTCCTGCTGGACACCTCGCCGCCGCAGCTCGCCGTGACGGCACCGGAGAGCGGGCACCGCACCACCGGGACATCGGTGTTCATCATCGGCGGGACGGAGCCGGGTGCCCTCGTCACGGTCAACGGCCGGCCGGTGCCCGCGGGCATTTCGGGCTCGTTCAGCCTCCAGGCGGCGCTGGACGCCGGGGACAACCGCTTCACCGTGCGCGCCCAGGACCGCGCCGGGAACCAGAACACCACGGATATCACGGTCCGGCGCCTGCCGTCCTCCGGGGGCGAGCTCCTCGCGGGGCCCTCCGGCCTTGACTGGCCGTTCATCGGCTTCCTCGCGCTCGCGGCGGCGGCCGGAGCCTCCGAGGGCTATCTCGCCACACGCTACATCCGTCAGAGAAGGGGTGCATGACATGGACAGGGGTCTCTGGGCAGCGGCCGTCGTCGCTTTCGTGGGTTCCGTCGTGGCGATCCTCGTCGCCTGCGGGGGCGCTTCGGCGACCAACGACCCCCCGCCATCTGGCGGGTCCGTCGCCGGGGACTGGACGGTGACGGACGGGCGCGCCTACAACGGCGTCACCATCACCCTCGCCGGGAACCTCACCGTGGAATCCGGCGGCACGCTAATCCTGGACGGCGCCCGCCTGGTGATGGCCGCCTCCTCATCGGGCCAGTACGGAATCGAGGTCCGGTCGGGCGGCCGGCTGGTGATGCAGAACGGCGCCAACCTCACCTCCTCCTCGGCCGCCTACCGGTTCGCGGTCCGGCCGGGGGGCGCCCTGAACATCAGCGACAGCGAGGTGCGCCGGTGCGGCTATGCGTGGGGCTCCCGCGGGGAGACCGCCGGATTGTTTTTGGAATCGGACGGCTGCACCCTGGCGCGCACGCTAGTCACCGCCGGGTACTACGGGGTCGTGGTCGACGGCGCCTCCCCGGCCTTCGACCGCTGCCGGTTCGAGGCCAACTCCTACGGCGCCGGCGTCACCAACTCCTCGGCGACGTTTGCGGGCTGCCTGTTCACCTACAACATCAACGGCGCGAACCTCGACAACTGCTCGGGGCGGTTCGGGAACTGCACGTTCGCGATGAACACCGGCTTCGGCCTGCTCGCCTACCGCTCCGGCGCCGCCTTCGACCGCTGCGACATCGTCTCCAACCCGTCGGGCAACTGCGTGCTGGTGTCCTGCGGGGCGACGTTCTCGGGGTGCACGTTCCGCGACGGCGTCTACGGCGCCTACGCCGCCCAGGGCTCGCCGGTGCTCCGGAACTGCACGGTCACGGGCAACCGGTTCGGCGCCTACCTCTACAAGAGCTCCGCCGAGCTCCGGGACTGCAAACTGGACCGCAACAGCTGGTACGCGGTGTCCGCCTACTACGGGGAGCCGGCGCTCGTGGGCTGCGAGCTCTCCTACACCGGCTACTCGGCGGTGGACAACGTCTCCTACGGGACCGGCCTCGGGGCGTTCGGCTCCGACTTCTCGATGGCCGGCGGGAGGGTGCACCACAACTACCAGGGCGTCGAGTGCCGCTACAGCTCCCCCCGGATGGACAACGTGACGTTCGACCGGAACGATTATTCGGTCTGGGCCTACCAGTCCGGGCCGCTCGTCGACGGGTGCAGCTTCTCGGGCGAGAGGACCGCCGGGGTCCGTTTGGAGTTCTTCTGCACGGGCGAGATCGCGCGCTGCACCTTCTCCGCAAGCCCGGTGGGCGCTTCCTTCGAGTACTTCGTCTCGACCAGCGTGCGAAACTCCACCTTCCGGGACTGCCGGTCCGGCATCCGGATGGACAACTGCGGCGAGGGGGCGCTCGTCCGGGACTGCCTCTTCGAGCAGGACGGCGTCGGGGCGAACCTGGCCGGCTCCACCGCCCGTTTGGAATATAACACCTTCCGCAAGTGCATCAACGCCTCCGTGATGTGCTCCGGGTCCAAGATGACCTTGCGGATGAACAACTTCACCGGCTGCGCCGCCGACGCCCTCCAGCTCCAGGACTGCCGCGGCCTCGTGGAGCGAAACACCTTCGAATCCAACGAGGCGGCGGGGATCTACTGCCTGGATTCGACCACCACGATTGCGAACAACACCTTCCGGGCCAACGGGGGCTCGGGCGTGCTCGTCGCCGGGAAGCGGTCCTACCCCGAGGTGAGGGACAACCTCTTCCGGGGCAACGGCGTCGGGGTGGCGCTCATCAAGCAGGCGGGGGGCGCGATCCACCACAACGCCCTCGAGGCGAACGCCCAGGTCGGCATATCCGCCATCCTCGCCCACGGGGAGATCTACTGCAACACGATCTCGGGCAGCGAGCGGGGCGTGTCCTGCGACTCGGGGGCCTCGCCCTCGGTGCACGACAACGAGATCACCGGGTGCGAGGGCGGGCTGGTGTGCCACCTGCGCTCCAACGCCAGCGTGCGGGACAACCGGTTCGCCAGCAACACGCGCTTTGGCATCGAGGTGGTCGAGTCCTGGCCCGAGATCACCGGGAACGTCGTCTCCGGGAGCCGCGACGGCATCCGGGTGCAGGGCTGCCCCGGGCCCGCCAGGGTGGTCCTGCGCGCCAATCTCGTGTTCAACAACACCGACGGCGTGTGGGCCCGGGAGTCGGCGCTGGAGCTCCTGGAGTGCAACTTCAGCGAAAACTCGGACGCCGGGGCCTACTGCCAAAACTCCACCACCCGGGCCAGCCGCTGCACCTTCGACCAAAACGGCGACGGCCTGGTCCCGTCGGGCGGCACCGCCTCCGTCTCGGAGTGCGACTTCATCCAAAACAACGGCTCGGGCGTCCTGGCGGACGCCACGGCCGTCACCGTGTCGGGCTGCTTCTTCTCCCAAAACCTCGACGGGATTCTGGACATCGGAAACTCGAGCCTCTACATCCTCGACGGCGTGTACGAGCGCAACGTCGCCTACGCCATCTACTTCGGGCCGGACACTGAGGGCTCCTGGACCGTGGAGAGGGCCGCAAGCTCCGTCGATGACCGCTTCCGGCTGGCCTGCGACCTCGTGGTCTCCGGCGGTGGCTCGCTTAGGCTCGCCAACGCCACGCTGTTCATGTTCCTCGAGAAGGATGGCGAGCACTCCATAGTGGTCCGCAACGGGGGCCGGCTGGAGGTCGTGCTGGGCTCGCTGGTCGGGGCGGCCCAGGGCTCGAAGCCCTACGGCTTCCGCGTCGAGGCCGGGGGGAACCTCACGCTCTCGGACAGCGCGGTGGAGCGCTGCGGGCAGTACCCGGGCGGCCTGGAAGGGGCGGGGCTCCACCTGATGAGCTCCGGCTGCACCCTGCGTGCCGTGACCTTCCGGGACTGCGGCGTGGGCCTCGTGGCCAACGGCATCCGGGGCTCGTTCCAGTACCTGTCCTTCATCGCCTGCGGCGTCGCGGTCGAGGCGGTCGCGTGCGTGCTCGTGCTGGACAACTGCACCGTCTGGGCGTCGGGAATCACCGACATCGAGCTCAGGCAGGAGGCGAAGGTGGTCCTTCTCAACACCACCATCGACCCGGGCCGGACGAGCATCCTGGGCCCGGGCTGCGAGCTCTCGGTGTACTGGTACCTGATGGTGAACGCGGTCTGGCAGAACAAGGAGGTCATTCCCCGGGCCCAGGTGGCGCTCCAGGATCGGGACGGCGGCCGGACCCTGGCGGGCTACACGGACGACAACGGCTGGCTGCAGTGGGTCAGGGTCCTCGCGTACGTTGAGACATCCACCGGCCGGGTGGACAAAAACCCCTACAACCTCTCGGCCCGGATGGGCAACGTCACCGCGTTCGAGGAGCACACGTTCGACAGGTGGTGGACCTGGTGGGCCGAGCTTCGGGACACCTACCCGCCGATCGTGTCGGTGGACTTCCCCCCGCCGGGCGCCCGGCTCAACGCCACCCCCGTCGTGATACGTGGCTTCGCCTCGGACCCCGAGACCGGCCTGGAGCGGCTGGAGTGGTCCCTCGACGGCGGGCCCTACGATCCGCTTCCGGTCGAGGCACAATGGTACGTGACCGCTCCCCTGGAGGACGGCAACCACACGGTGCTCGTCAGGGCGACGGACGCGGTGGGCAACCAGGCCCTGGAGAGGGTCGACTTCACGGTCAAGACCCGGATAAGGGTGCTGGACGTCCAGTCCCCGGCCGACGGGCTCCTGACGCGGAGCGCTGCCCTCCTGGTCGGCGGCCTCACGGAGTCGGGGGCGAGGATCCAGGTCAACGGGCGGGAGGTGCCCGTGCTGGAGGGGAGGTTCTCGACCACGGTGTACCTGGCCGAGGGCGAGAACACCATTCTGGTCGCCGCCTCCGACGACGCCGGGAACACCGCCACCGTCTCCCGGAGGGTGGTGCTGGACACCGAGGCGCCCTTCATCGAGGTGCTGTCGCCCCTGAACGGCTCCTACCTGGGCGTGGCCGAGGCCGTCGTCACGGGCCGGACCGAACCCGGGGCGAGGCTCTTCGTGGAAGGCGTGCTGCAGCTGAGCCCCGAGGGGCGGTTCACGGTCTCGGTCAGCCTCCCCGGCGAGACCAACACGATAAACATCACCGCAGTGGACACCGCCCTGAACTCCAACACGACCCTCCTCACCGTCCACGTCGATCTGGTGCCGCCCTCCATAGGCGTGCTGTACCCGCCCCACGGCAAGCACGTCGGGCGGCGGGACCTCGCGCTGTGCGGGACCACCGAGCCGTTCTCGACGGTCACCGCCGGGGACGCCGTGGCGGTCGCCGGTCCCGACGGGGCATTCGTTCTGAACCTGACCCTCCTCTACGGCAACAACACGATAATCATCCGGTCCACGGACCGGGCGGGGAACTTCGAGACCCTGACCTGGCACATCGTGCGCGACCGCCCGCCGTCGGACCGCCAGACGCCCTGGGTGCCGGCCGTCATCGCCGTGGCCGCGGCGCTGGCGGCCGAGAACGCCGCGATCTACCTCTACTGGCGGCGGCGGGGTGGCGCCGCGCCCTCCCCGCCGGTCCGGCGGCCCGGGCCGGCCGGAGGCGCCGCCCGCCCGGAGCCCGGGGCGACGGCCGAGGCCCCGCCGGCGCGTGAGGAAGGGCCGGCGCCCCCGGAGGCCCTGCCGGTCGGGGAGGACGAGCCTGTGGAGACGGTGGAGATGAAATGAGAAAAGGCGCAAGGCGCAGGGCGCAAGGCGCAAGGGGAAGGCCATGAAGGAAGCGATGCACTACTCCGCCCTCGAGGGCGGGAAGGTCCGCTGCGGGCTGTGCCCGCACGGCTGCACGATCGCCGACGGCAAGCGGGGCATATGCGGGGTCCGGGAGAACCGGGCCGGCCGGCTGTTCTCCCTGGTCTACGGGCGGTACTCATCGGCACACCCGGACCCGATAGAGAAGAAGCCGCTCTACCACTTCCACCCGGGCTCGACCGCGCTCTCCTTCGGCACCCTGGGCTGCAACCTGAGGTGCCTGCACTGCCAGAACTGGGAGATATCCCAATCCCGGGACGCCGACTTCGGGGAGCTTGGGGAGCTCCGGGCGGCCGACATCGGGGAGTGGGCCGGAAGGACCGGCTCGGAGGGGGTCGCCTGGACCTACAACGAGCCCACCATCTGGCACGAGTTCGCGCTGGAGGGCAGCATCGAGGCCAGGAAGCGGGGCCTCTACACCGTCTACGTCACCAACGGCTACATCAGCGAGGCCCCCCTTAGGGAGATAGGGGCCCGCCTGGACGCCGCCAACGTCGACGTCAAGGCCTTCACGGAGAAGTTCTACAAGGAGGTGTCGGGGGCCCGCCTCCAGCCGGTGCTCGACGCCTGCAAGCTCTACCGCGAGCTCCGGGTCCACCTGGAGCTGACCTACCTCATCATCCCGACCAAAAACGACAGCGCCGGCGAGATGGAGCGGTTCTGCCGCTGGGTCGTGAAGGAGCTCGGGCCCGACGTCCCGGTGCATTTTTCGCGGTTTCACCCGGACTACAGGCTCGGCGACGTGGGCCCCACGCCGGTCAAGAAGGTGGTCGAGGCCTGGGAGATAGGGCGCCGGGCGGGGCTGGAGTACGTATACGGGGGCAATGTCCCCCGCGGCGACTACGACAACACCCTTTGCCCGGGGTGCGGCTCGTTGCTCATCGAGAGGAGCGGGTTCCACGCGGAGGTGACCGGGTTGCGGGACGGCAGGTGCCAAAATTGCGGTACCGCCGTTCCCGTGATCGGCGCCCGGCCGGGACGCTTATAAGCTCTTCAGGCGCGCACCAATCTGTTAATATGCGATTGGAGCCCAAAAAAGCCCCACGGAGGGCCGGGGCGGCCTGCGTGCCCGGGGTCTTTCGGGGCCTGACCGGAAGCGGTGACGGGATAAGCTCCTCCGGGCGGCCCGTGGCCGTCTTCGGATTCGGGGCCACGAGCACCTCCGGCTCCGATGACAGCCTGCTTGCGGTGTGCATCGAACTGGCCGGGGAGGGATTCTCCCGAGACGACCTCGCCGCGCTCTCGACGGACGGCGCCGTTTCCGGGGTCGCCATCTACAGGGACGACGGCTCAGCGGACGACCTTTTGGACTCCCTGGACACGCCCCTCCAGGTCAACGAGGCCTACTGGGAGAAGAACTCCGCCCACCTGAAGCCGGACGCCGGGGAGGAGGAGGTACCGACCGGCCTTGCGCCCTCGGGATGGGTGAACCGGTCCCGGGCGCCGGGGGTCTTGGTGTCCGTACTGGACCTGACCTCGGGGGTCGCTCCCGGGAGCGCCTGGTACCGCTTCTCGAAAGACGGCGGCACAAGCTGGTCCGGATGGGAGGCGGCCTTCCTGGGCGAGGAGAACCTCTCGACCGGATACCGCACGGTCATCGCCACCGATGTGCCTTTCGGTGTCGATTCCGCCGACCGGGACCTGGTCGAGTTCATGGCGTGCGACATCGCCGGCAACATCGGCCGAAGCGGAGGAAGGCGGGCTCTCGTGGACGACACCGGCCCCGGCGACTGGGTGGGTCTTTCGCCCTCGGGCTGGACCCTGGCCACCAGGACCCCCACGATGACGGTGTCGGTCCGGGACCTCGTCTCGGGGCTTAGGGCCGGCAGCGCCCGGTACCGCTACTCGGTCGACGGAGGGGAGAGCTGGGGCGACTGGACGGCGGCCTCCCAATCCGGCCCCGACGCCGCCAACGCCTTCCAGACGATAGAGGCCCGGAAGGTCCCCTTCGGCCAGGATTCCGCCCGGTTGAACCTGATCCAGTTCCTCGTCGCCGATGTCGCCGGGAATATTGCCGAGAGCCCGGAGTACTCCGTCCGCATAGACACCGCGCCGCCGGGGAGGTGGGAGGCACTGGAACCGTCGGGCTGGCAGAACCGGTCCGACCTGATGACGGTGACGGTCCGGTGCCGGGAGGAGTGCTCGGGCCTCCTGCAGGGCAGCGCGAAGTTCCAGGTCTCGACCGACGGCGGCCTGGGATGGTCGCCCTGGACGCCGGCGCAGACCTCCGAGGCCGGGGGAGCCGGGGCCTGGTCCCTGACGGCCTGGTATCCCATCGTCGAGGGGGACGAGGGCGGATTCTTCCTGGTGAGGTTTTGGGTCTCGGACCGGGCCGGCAACACCGGTGCGAGCGACGAGTTCCTCGCCCGGGTGGACGCCTCGCCGCCGGGCGGTTGGGCCGATATGGCCCCGGCCGGCTGGTGCGCCTCCTCGACGGCGCCGACGGTGACCGTCAGGGTGGGCGACCCGGTCTCGGGACTGGACCTCCACGGGGCCGGGTACCGCTTCACGAAGAACGGGGGGACGACCTGGAGCGCCTGGAGGCCGGCCTCCCTTTCGGGATGGTCGGGGTCCTCCGGGCTCCAGACGCTCACCGCGCCCGACGTCCCTTTCGGCCGGGACTCCGGGACGCTCAACCGAATCCAGTTCCGCTGCCGCGACCTCGCCGGGAACGTCGGCGAGAGCGGCGAGTACCCGGTCCGGATCGACACCACGGCCCCCCTGGCCTACCTGCGGGCGCTCAGGCCCTGGACGCCGGGCGGCCCGGTGCCCCTGGCCGTGGAGGTGGAGGTGGTCGACGGCGGCAGCGCGGCGGACGCCTCCGGCCCGGCCCGGGCTGCGTTCCTGGGAGGCGCCGTTGCCGGCTCGGCCGCGGCGGCGGGGCTCGTGGCCCTGTGGCGCAGGCGCAGAGGGTCTCGCCGGCCGTGAGGATCGTTGCGGCGGGGCGCCCGGCGCTCCCTCTCAGGAGAGCACCGCGTCCAGCCTCTTAAGGCGCCGGGCGAGCCTCATCTCCCGGGCGATGCGCCGGCCCACGGACATCTCGGGCTCCCGGAGGTCGGAGTAGGGGGAGCTGCGCACGAAGAAGTTGGTCCCGGCCACGATGCGCGCCGATATCTCGAAGACCTTGAACTCCAGCTTGTCGGTGACGATGCACTCCAGGCTGAACGGGCCGATGATTCCCCCGAAGAGCTCGAATGACCTCTCCACCGTGCGCTCGCCCATCCAGAACGCCTTGGGCAAAAGCGACTCCCGTAGGACCACGGGGACGTTGCCCGTGACGACGAACGTCGGCAGGATGCCGAACTGCTTGAGCCTCTCCTGGGCCCCGAGCTTGTACATCTCGTCTATGTTGGCCTCGTCTCGGCGGTCCATGCTCATGAGCTCCAATGAGCCCCGGCTCAGGCGGTAGCCCCGGTTCACGAGGGGCGAGTAGAAGAAGTGCATGTAGTACCTGGTGCCGATGACGTACTCCTGGATGGTGTGCTTCTCCGTCGGGTTGACTTCCATGAACTCCTCGTAGTTCTTGGCGATGAAGAAGCCCCGGCCGCCCTTGGCGCCGTAGAACTTGACCAGGACGGGCTTCGTTATGTCCTCGGGCCTTGCTATCTTCTCTGGCATCGAGAGGCCGGCGCCCACCAGCCACTCGCGCTGCTTGTCCCGGTCGGACTCCCACTTGAGCACCCGCCGGTTGCCGAACGTTGGGAGCCGGAGGCCCTCGAAGGCGGCCACGCCGAGGTACTCGACGAACGAGCCGTGCGGCACCACCACCGCGTTCATCGATGCGAGCTCCGCCGCCCTCGCCGGGATCTCCTTGTAGCTCTTCACCGAGAAGAACATGTCGGGCTTTGCCTTCGGAAATGCGTCGTAGAACCTGGGGGGCTGGCCGATGCATATGCCTATGGTGCGGAAGCCCTCGCGGCGGGCCCCGTCGAATATCTGAAGACTCGTGTGGGAGCAGACGGTCGCGACGGCGAGCCTCTTGGGGTCGTAGGAGGAAAGCAGACCGGAGATGCTGCCCCGCGGCACCATTATGGTCGGAATGATTTCTAGGTCTTATACTTTTTCCCAACGCCGCCGCCCGGGAGAGTCACATCGGGAATGCTACATTGTAACTAGCATCACTAAACAGATTTATACTGACCATTCGGTTACCGCCCACGCCGGTGGCACGGGGCGGTTGCGGCGCCCGTCGGGCGTTCGCGCGGCCGCCGCGTCTGGGGAGGTCTGGATATGGCGGATATCACAGCGGGCAAGAAGGCGGACCTTGCGGGTCCGGGGATAAGCACCTACGAGGCAGTGGACAAGATCCTTCCGAGCGACTACGAGAGCGTTCTCGACAGGAAGGAGACGCAGAGGGCCCTGTTCAAGCTCAAGCGCTTCATCATGGACGGCCTGAACAAGGAGCTCAACCTGTTCACCATCGAGGTGCCACTCATCGTGACGGTAGAGAGCGGCGTCAACGACATGCTCGACCGCGACGGCTCGCGCACGCCGGTGGGCTTCCCCTGCGGCCTGGGACTGGAGAAGCGCATGGACTGCCAGATCGTGCAGGCCGCGACCAAGTGGAAGCGGCTGGCCCTCAAGCAGTTCAATTGCACGGTCGGCGAGGGCATCAACACCGACATGAGGGCTGTGCGCAAGGACTACTTCCTCGACCACGACCACAGCTCGT
>VGTL01000003.1 GCA_016874675.1 Methanobacteriota archaeon
GGCCAGATGGCTGCCCGGTTCGCCAGGGTGTCTCAGGCCAGCCTGGAACTGGCAAAATCGCACATGAGGGCTCCCCAGGGGTTATCGACGGCTGGCAACCACTGATTGCCGCAATAGTGCTGAGGAAGTGGGCCACATACTGCTGCATGCGCAAAAACTCCGACACGCGCCGGTCTATTAGCTCACGGCCCGTTTCAGTCGGCGAGTAGATCTTGCCCCTGGTCGTGGGGGACACCTCGGCCTTGAGCAGGCCCTTGGCCTCCAGGTGGTGCAGGAGGGGGTAGATGGTGCCCTGGCTCAGGAGCACGCCGAACTTCTGGTAGATCTCCTTCAAAAGATCGTAGCCGCAGAGGCTTTTTTCGCGCAGCATCGAAAGGAGCAGCGTCTCTATCGAGGCCTTGACGTACTCGTCGGCGACGTCCTTGGAGATGAGGTTCAGGGCCGGCGCGGCCTCGGCCTCCTTGGCCACCGTCGAGAACTCGGGGAGGTACAGGGTGGTCTCGCTGTGGGCCGACACGAGCACCTTGCGGTACTTCTTCGTGACCCGCGCGACCATGTCCGCCTCGAGCGAGTCTGCGTCGAAGGCGCCGATTATGGTGAGCGGGCCCAGCGCGGCGAGCTTGGTGCGGACCTTCTCCTCCCAGGCGAGGACCTTGTCCATGGCCTCGGCGCTCTTCACGAGCTCGCCGTAGTCGGCGAGCAGCCGGGCGCCGCTGAACTTGCCCCTGTCGATGCCCTTGAGCAGCCTGTCCACCTCGGGCGCGGTGGCGGGGAGGTTTATGCTCTCGTGGTCGTCCTGGCGCAGGGCGGAGCGCACGTAGCGGTTCTGGGCGGCGTACTCCTCGATGAACCGGCCCAGCGTGTACTCGCGGGAGTGGTTCTGGTAGAGGTGCAGGCAGACCTCGCCGTTCTCGAGCCCTATCCTCACGAACGACTGGAACGGCCGGAACTTCTCGGTGTTCTTGTCGTAGATGAAAAGCAGGCTCTCGTTGCCGGAAAGCTCGCTGAACATCAGTATCCTGTTGTACAGAGGGAGGGAGATGAACTCCCTGTAGTCCTTGCGTTTCTGCAACCTATCCTCGGGGATATGAATGACTTTGCTGAATTTAAGGTTTTTCGCGTATCGGGCCTATCTGACCCGCTTTAGGAAATCGCGCCAGCGCCTCTCGTCGTCCACCCTCTGCATGAGGGAGGAGTGCGCCGGGCCGGCCCGGCCGGGGTCCTCCCGCAGGCTCCGGAGGTGCTCCAGCGCCCTCAGCATCCCCAAGACCTCCCTCATGAGCTCCACCGCCCCCTTCTCCGAGATGTCGTCGTGCAGGATGCTTCGGTCCAGCTCCTCCACCCTCCGCCGGAGCGATTCGGTGACGGCGTCCACGGCCTCCAGGTCCTCGGCCGAAAGCCGCTCGCGGTTCAGGTACGTGAACACCAGGTCCTTGAGACGCAGCTTCCTTCCGCCGGACACCACGATCTCCGGTATCCGGGCCCCGACGGCGCCGAACGCGGAATGGATGCGCTCGTGGATGCGCCGCCGCTCCTCGGGCTCCAGTATCCCGTTCCAGTTGACCTCGGACTCGGCCCCCTCCTTTCCGCCCATGGTCCCCCGATGGCGCTCCCGATAGATAAGCGTGCGCGAAATTTATATACGGCGGGCGGTCATGAAGGTGCCCGGGGGCAGGGCATGGCAACCAGGTACGTTTTCCTCTTCTCGGAAGGCGACGGCAAGAACAAGCAGCTTCTGGGCGGGAAGGGGGCCGGGCTCTGCACCATGACGCAGCTCGGGCTCCCCGTACCGCCGGGGTTCGTCATATCCACGGAGGCCTGCCTGGACTACTTCGAGCAGGGCGAGCAGTTCCCCCCCGAGCTCATGCCGCAGGTCCGGGCGGCCATCGCCTCGGTGGAGAAGGCGCAAGGGCGCGGCTTCGGCGACCCGCCAAACCCCCTGCTCCTCTCGGTGCGCTCGGGCTCGGCGGTGTCCATGCCGGGCATGATGGACACCATCCTCAACCTGGGGCTGAACGACGATACAGTCTCGGGCCTTGCGGCGCGCTCGGGGGACGAGCGCTTCGCCTGGGACAGCTACCGCCGGTTCATCTCGCTGTTCTCCTCGATAGCCCTGGGCATCGACGGCGACCACTTCCACCGCGCCCTGGAGACGCTCAAGCGCGACCGGAAGGCCCGGTTCGACACCGACCTGTCCACCGAGGACCTGCGCAACCTCGTCAACATCTACAAGCTCATCGTCCGCGGGAACTTCGGGAAGCCGGTCCCCTCCGACCCCTACGAGCAGCTGGCGCTCGCGGTGCGGGCGGTGTTCGCCTCGTGGAACGGCAAGCGGTGCGTCGACTACCGCCGCGAGTTCAAGATCACCTCTGAGATGGCCAACGGGACCGCCGCCAACGTCCAGGCGATGGTCTTCGGCAACCTCGGCCCCCGCTCCGCCACGGGCGTGGCGTTCACCCGCGACCCGGGCACGGGCGAGAACGCCTTCTTCGGCGACTACCTGACCCGGGCCCAGGGCGAGGACATCGTCGCCGGCATCCGCACCCCGAAGCCCATATCCGAGCTTCGGACCGAGATGCCGGAGGTGTTCCAGGAGCTCCTCGGCGTGCGCGAGAAGCTCGAGAAGTACTTCCACGAGGTCCAGGACATCGAGTTCACGGTGGAAGAGGGAAGGCTCTACATGCTCCAGACCCGCAACGCCAAGATGAACGCCGCCGCGGCCGTGAAGACCTCGGTGGACCTCATGAGGGACGGCGTGCTCTCCAAGGAGGACGCCATACTGCGCCTCAACCCCAGCCAGCTCTCGCAGCTCATGTACCGCCAGATAGACCCCAGGTTCAAGATAGTGCCCATCGCCGCGGGCATCGGCGCCTCCCCGGGCGCCGCCTCGGGCTCGGTGGTCTTCGACGCCGACGAGGCCGAGAGGCAGTCCAGGGCCGGCAGGAAGGTCATACTCCTTCGCGAGCAGACCAAGCCCGAGGACGTCCACGGCTTCTTCGCCGCCCAGGGCATCCTGACCGCCGTGGGCGGGAAGACCAGCCACGCCGCGGTGGTGGCGCGCTCGATAGGGAAGCCCTGCGTCAGCGGCTGCGGGGACATCCGGATCAACCACCTGGAGAAGTCGGCCTCCATCGGGGAGCACAAGATAGAGGAGGGCACCGTGCTCACCATTGACGGGACGGCCGGGCGGGTATGGCTCGGCGAGGTGCCCACGAGGGAGCCGGACATGTCCGAGGAGCTCAACATGGTGCTGCGCTGGTCCGACGGGTTCCGCACCCTGGCCGTGATGACCAATGCCGACACGCCGGCGGACGCGCTCCGGGCGCGCAAGTTCGGGGCCCAGGGGATTGGCCTTTGCCGCACCGAGAGGATGTTCAACGCCGCCGACCGGCTGCCGGTCTTCCAGGAATTGATACTGGCGGAGGGCAAGGAGGAGAGGCAAAGGCTCCTGGAGAGGCTCGTGCCGCTTCAGAAGCAGGACTTCAAGGCCATCTTCCGGGCGATGGAGGGGCTGCCCGTAACGGTCCGCCTGCTGGACCCGCCCCTGCACGAGTTCCTGCCCTCCGAGGACGAGGTCGAGCGCGACATCGAAAACCTCAAGCGCTTCCAGTCGGCCCTGGAGAACATCAACCAGCTCCCCGATATACTGAAGGCGGTGGACCCGCACCTGGGCTCGGTCATCACCATGGACACGGTGATGGTCAAGAACCTCGAGAAGCTCCAGCGCTTCGGCCTGGACAAGAAGGCCGCGCAGAGGAAGGCGGAGGTGCTGCGAAAGGTCCGGGCCATGAAGGAGGTCAACCCCATGCTGGGCCACCGCGGGGTGCGGCTGGGGATAACCTACCCCGACATCTACGAGATGCAGGTGGAGGCCATATTGGAGGCGGCGGGGGAGCTCATCAAGGAGAGGGTGGACGTCCATGTGGAGATAATGGTGCCCCAGGTCTGCACCGGCCAGGAGCTCAAGTACGTCCAGGGCATGATAAAGCGGATAGAGAAGCGGGTCTCCGAGCGGCTGGAGGTCGCCATCCCCTACAAGTTCGGCACGATGATAGAGGTGGTCCGGGCCTGCATGAGGGCGGGCCGGCTCGCCGAGATGGCCGAGTTCTTCAGCTTCGGCACCAACGACCTCACCCAGGCGACGTTCAGCTTCTCCCGGGAGGATGCGGAGAACAAGTTCCTGCCCCTTTACAACGAGAGGCGCATCCTGCAGGACAACCCCTTCGAGATACTGGACGTGAAGGGCGTGGGCCGGCTCATGATGATAACCGTGGAGTGGGGACGGAAGACCAGGCCGGACCTCAAGGTCGGCATCTGCGGCGAGCACGGCGGCGAGCCCGCCGCGGTGGAGTTCTGCCACTCCATCAACCTGGACTACGTCAGCTGCTCGCCCTACCGGGTGCCGATAGCCCGGCTGGCGGCGGGCCAGGCGGCGATAAAGGCGAAACGGGGGATTTTGAATCCACCCAAATAGACGAGGGGGCAAGGGGCAAGGGGACGAATACGGGGTGCGGGGGGCAGGGGGCAGGGCACGAGGGCACCCGGCAGCCCTTCGGCCCAGAAGACCTCCGGTCTTCTTCGCCTAGAAGAGCTCGCCCTGCTCGCTCTTCTGCGGGCTACCTCGCCTCGGCGAGCAAAGCTCGCCAAAGGAGGCGCAAGGCGCGGATGTTTCAAACGATCTCCAGGTGGTTTTTTCCCCGCAGGCAGATGGTCTGCAGCCCCGCCCGGCGGGCCCGCCGGCGCAGCCCGCCGTCGTTGGTCAGAAGGACGGCGCCCAGCTCGACGGCCGAGGCCAGGACCGCGTCGTCGCCGCTGCCCTCGTTTTCATACGTCCGGTACCGGGCCGCAAGCCTCAGGGCCGCCTTCGCCTCCGAGCCCTTCCGCCCGGCCGCGACCGTCTCCAGCTCGGCGATGACCGACGACGGCACGACCACCTCGAAGCCCCCCAGCAGGCGACGGAGCTCGAGGTCCAGGTTGATGGAAAACTGGAACGGCATCATCAAGGCGTTGGCGTCCAGAACGACAGTAACGATATTGGAAGCCCGGCCCGCAGGGCCGGGTTCACCTGATCTCGCCGTAGCCTATCAGCCTCCACCGGCCGCCCACCTTGCGGCTGATGGCGACCCTCTGGCCCTTGTCGGCGCAGACCGGGAGCTTGAGCGAAACGGTGGCGGAGTCACCGTGGGCGGTGGTCACCACGCCCAGCGTGGTGGCGACGCCGACGTTGAGCATCAGGGGCTCCTTGGTCTTTATCTCGGTGACCTTGAGGTCCTCCTGGGCCCCCACGATCCGCTCCAGGAGGTGGACCTTCATGGTGAACGAGTCCCACACCTGGGGCAGCCTCCCGGGCGCGCCCAGCATGTTCCCGACCAGCGAGTCGGATTTGGTGAGGAAGGGGTCGAGCTCGGTCCCGATCCCGACGAGCCCCCCGGGCGTGACCTCCTTGGCCGGCCGGCCGCCGGACATGAGGCTCGTGACCGATGTCAGGATGGGGTCCCAGCGGACCTTCTTGTCCTGCACCTTCATGCCGGGCCGTATCTCGACCTCGTCGCCGACCTTGACGGTGCCCTCTATGAGCGACCCTCCCACCACCCCGCCCTGCAGGTCCTGGGGGAGGGTGCCGGGCAGGTTTATGTCGAACGAGCGGGCGATGTACATCTTGGGGGACTTCGCCGGGTCGACCTTGGGCGTCGGGATGGTCCTCTCGATGGTCATTATCAGGAGGTCGAGGTTGGCGTCGTGGTGGGCCGACACCGGGATTATGGGCGCGCCCTCGGCCACCGTGCCCTTCGTGAAGGCCAGTATCTCACGGTAGTTCTCCTCGGCCTGCTGGGCGCTGACGATGTCGATCTTGTTTTGGACTATGACGATGTGGCGTATGCCGATTATGTCCAGGGCCATGAGGTGCTCCTTGGTCTGGGGCTGGGGGCAAGGCTCGTTGGCGGCGATGAGCAGCAGGGCGCCGTTCATCAGCGCCGCGCCCGATATCATGGTCGCCATGAGGGTCTCGTGGCCCGGCGAGTCGACGAAGGAGACGGCCCGGAGGAGCTCGGTCTTCTGGCCGCAGACCGGGCACACCTTCTTGTTGGAGTAGCACTCCGGCTCGTTGCAGTGTGGGCATTTGAAGAAGGCGGTGTCGGCGTAGCCCAGCTTGATCGAGATGCCGCGCTTTATCTCCTCGGAGTGGCGGTCGGTCCAGTCGCCGGTCAGGGCCTTCGTCAGGGTGGTCTTGCCATGGTCGACGTGGCCGACCATTCCCAGGTTGGCTGCCGGCTGGACCGGGACCTTCATCGGGACCGCTCCCTCACTTCTTGGCCGGCGCGGCCGCCGGGGCGGTCTGGTCGGTCTTGGACTTGAAGGCGTCCTCCAGGGGCTTGGAGCCGTGGGCCGAGATGCGCAAATTGATCTGGACTATCTCGGGCGAGACCGTGTTCCCGCGCAGGCTGCGCCTGCGCCGGATGCCCCCCTCCCCGGGGTTGAAACCGGTGCTCCGGGCCACCAGGACGCTCCGCCGGCGCGGGCCGCTGAGGTCCCTCCGCATGGGGAACCCGTCCTTGTCGGAGCCGCCCCGCACCACCAGCTTGTAGCCGGGGAGCCCCACGAAGATGCCGTCGAACTCGTCCCCTATCTTCTTGCCTATGAGCGAGTTCGCATGGTGCCCGGACACCACCGTCTGGTAGGACTTTCCCGTCTTCGGGTCGGATATGACCGCCGTGAACTGTACCATCTCATCCCTCTGAGGATTTGACCATACAGCATGGTCTCATATATTAGTTTTGCCCACGGAATCAAGGGGGAAAAAGGGGCAGCGGGGAGCGGGCAGAAGGCAGCAGTGGGGAGGGGGAGAGGGCAGCGGGCAGCAGGCAGCGGGGAGCAGTGGACGACGGGTTCCGTATCGTCACCGCTCCCCCCTGCCCGCTCCCCTTCCCCCCGCTGCCCGCTGCCCTTTCACCCATCAGTCCTGGGCGGCTCCTTCGGCGGCGCCGGGGGAGGCAGCTCGGAGTGGTCCACCGGCTTGGGCATGTTGAATAGCAGGCCGGCCTCGGGGTTGACCCCCTCCGGGGCGGTGGCCGGGACGGCCTCGGGGACCGGCTCGTCGTCGGAGACAGGGGCGGCCTCCATCGGCGCGGCCGCCGGCGGCTCGCCGCCCGCGGGCGGGGAGGGCGGCGGAGGCGGCATCTCGCCCGGCGCGTGGACCGATTCCCCGCGCTCGAGCGCCCAGGTCGGCTGGGCCGTGGAGAGCTCCAGCTTCTCGCCCCCCAGCCGTCTCTGGGGCTCCTCCTCGCCCTGGGGCCCCGCCACCACAGTGGTCGGCCGGCTGAGCTCCAAGAGCTCGTCCTCCCGCTTGAAGACCTCCTCGGCGGCGTAGCGCTCGTCGCACTTGGAGCAGAAGTACTTGCCCGAGAAGGGCTCGAAGCTCACCGCGGTGCCGTCCTTGGGGCACTTGGGCTTGGGGCCGGCGGCGGCCGCCGCCCCGGCGGACACCCAGCCTGGGGCGTCGGGGTGGGGCCGGCCGTACATGCGCTCGAACTCGGCCCATTCCTTCTTCTTGTCGGCCTCGGTCCTCTCCCCGGGCGCGGCGGGGCCCCCGGCGCCCGCGGCCGCTCCCGGCGCTCCGGGGGCACCGGCGGCCGCGCCCGCCTTCTTCCTCCGCATCATGACGACGGCCAGGATTACCACCACCAGGACCGCCACCCCGACCGCACCCCCGATGACGGCCACCGGGAGGTTGCCCCCGGTTCCCCCGGTGGTGGGCTTGACCATGGTCACCTGGTAGGCCTTGAGGTCGCCCTTCTGCAGGTTGTCGTCCATTATGGCGGTCTTGTAGCCCTCGGCCTGGACCTTGATTACATACGGCCCCGGCAGGACCTCCAGCACCGCGTTGCCATCGGCGTCGGTGGTGGTGGAGTAGGTCTGGCCGGCGGTGACCGTGGCGCCCTCCAGCGGATTGCCGTCGGCGTCCTTCACGACCATGATGATGGTGGTCTTGGCCCGGAGCTTGAGGTCCTTGACCATGTTCATGCCGGCCTTAATCGTGACCGTGAAATTGGTGGCCGAGTAGAGCATCGGGGGAGTCACCTCAACAAGGTAGGAGCCGGCGTCCATGTCCTCGATGCTGTACCTGCCGTCGGCGTCGGTCATGGCCCCGAAGAGGTAGCCCGCGGGCTTGATGTTGACGTTCGGGATGGGGGCGCCGTCGTCCTGGTCGGTCACCCGCCCGCTGAGGCTGCCCTTCTGCTTCTCGAGGACGGGGTCGTGCTCGGTGGTCTCGCCCTCCATCACCCTCAGCCTGTCGGAGAACCTGTCCACGTAGTTCGTGGCCCCGACCTTGACGGTGTAGTTGCCGACCGGCACCGACAGGTTGTACTTCCCGTCGACATCGGTGACGGTGCTGAAGGAGGTGTTCTCGACGGACACGATGGCGCCCTGGATGGGCTCCCCGAGCGGGGCGGGATAGCCCCCGGTCACGGTGCCCGATATCCAGCCGCTTCCGGCGACGGTCCCGGGCGGCAGGACCAGCAGAAACGCCACAGCCAACGCCAACCCGATGCCCGCAGATGCCCTTCTTGCAGTGGTCAACGTCTCCATTCCCCCAAAGAACCTGCGAACGCCCTAATAGGGTCGACTATTTTAATCCTTTCGGGGCACCCCCGGGAAGGAGGGGGGTCCTTCGGGCATCCCGGGGGACGGGGGTGAGTCGGCCGGCCGGTACTCCAGGTTCCTTCGGCAGAACGGGCAGTAGGGAAGCTCCCGGGCGATGTCGTAGTCCATGTACGCCACCTGGTGGCGCTCGCGACAGCGCAGGACGTAGTTCTCGTTGGGGCCCGGCCGCCCCGCCCAGCTGTGGGCGAGCTCCCGCTCGCTCCGCATCACCGTGCCGCACTCCGGACATGCCGCCGAACGCTCCCTCTCAAGGTGCCCGCAGCTTATGCATACGAACAAGACCACACCCCCGTTCTCCAGTCCCTTTTGAACCTGAGCCCGTCATCCCCGCCACCCCCACCGGTCGGCGCCGGCCCCCCATGCGGAAAGCTCGGTCTGATGGGGGGGCTGGACGCGAGACCGTCCCGGCTCCGGCGGGGCCGGCCGGCCCGCCGCGCCCGGGTGCGCCAGCTTCTCCTCGTCGATCGCCCTCGAAAGGTCATCCTGGGTAATGACGTAAGTGGAGCGTATCCGGCCCCTCAGGCGCTGGGACGCCGTGTGCAGACGGGTCCCAAGCTCGCGCGAGCGTCGGTCGAGCGCCAGGAGCTTCGCGCGGTCGGCGACCCTCCCGAGCTGGCGCGGCCTGAGCCCGCCGGCCTGGCGCGCCAGGTCCGGGAAGCGGATCCGGTCCAGCTCGCAGGGAAGGAACCTCCCCACGACGTGCATTATCAGCAGGCGCTCGAGCTCCGGTTCGCCGGGCGGCTCGAAGCGCAGCAGGGGGAGCCTCTCGCGCAGCGCGGGGTCCACGGCGGAGGCGGAATGGACCACCGCCACGGTCATGACGGGAGAACGGGGGCCTCCGCCCAGCACCTCCCGCCTCCGGGGCCCGGTGAGCAGGGCCGCCAGTGCGGAGACCACCTCCTCGGAGGTCGCCGCTGCCGGCCCGGCGCGGTGGTCGCCGTTCCCGTCGGAGAACGTGAGCATCGCCGGGAGGCCCTTGCCGTTCTCGCCCATCTGCCGGGCGCGCGACAGCGGCCGGAGAAGCCCGGATTCGAGCTCCCCGGCCCAGCGCGAGGGCAGCTCCCCGAAGCTCGCCGAGAGGTAGGGGAAGCCCAGGCCGCGGGCGATGGACTCGAGGAGGACCGGGACATCGGCCGAGGGAGGCCCGACCGCGACCAGGAGGTCCGTTCCGGGCGCGCTCTCGTCCGGCGAGCAGTAGGATCGGAGCATGAAGGGCTCGAGCAGCTTGTCCAGGCGGTTCTGGGAGTATCCGGAGAGCTCCAGGAAGCGGCCCAGCCGGCCCGGGTGCTCGGGGATGCCCCTCTCGCGCAGGAAGCGGCAGGCCCGCGCCCGGTAGCCGTCCTCCGGCCCCCCGGCTGATGGGGCAGGCCGGGCCTGCCCGGACGAGAAGCTCTCCAGCGCGGCGCTCTGTCCAGCCGGGGCCTTCATCATCGCCGCGCCCAGGTGCTGGTGCTGGAGCCTCTCGAGCCGCTCCAGCGCGGACACCGTGCCCCCGGCGGGGAGCCCCGTCCCGTCCAGGAGGCGCACCGCCTTCCAAAGGACGTGCGCCGATATTGGGTGCCGGATGCTCTTTGCCGACAGCAGGGCGTGGTAGTAGAGGCTGTCGCGCATCTCCGGGGTATGGAGCCGGTACATCTCGTCGAGCATCGCGCCCATCTCCAGCGCCCCGCGGCCGTAGCCCGAAATGGCCGCGCCCAGGGGAGCCAGGGCGTCCGGTGGGAGGGCGTCCATGCCGTGGACGCGGAACCCGCCCGGGCTGGGCCTGACCGGCGCCTGCCCGGGATAGAGCTCGCACAGGTGCTGCACGTTGACGCGGCTGTCGCGCAGGATGCGGTCGATGATCGCGGAGGGGAGGCGGCGGTCGCCGGCCAGCGCGCACTCGATGGAGCCCAGGAGGAGGGCCCAGCCCAGGTCGGTGCCCTCGCCCCGGAGGCCCTGGAAGATCTTGATGAACCCTAGCTCGCCGTACCATCCCTCAAGCCGGGAGAAATCGATGTAGGAGAGGGCCCGCGCCACCTTCAGGGCGCACCCCTCATCCAGCCGGACCTCCATACGACCACCTCTGGTCCGCCCCGCCGCCGCAGGTGTGCCGCCCTCGTGGCCCGACGCGCCTTGTGTGGGGGTTCTCTCCGTTCATCCGGTCACCGCCATCGAATGCCCTGCCCGCGGGCCCCCGGCCACGGGACCCCCGCCCATCGGCGGCCCTTTCCCCCAAAACAGCCTGGCCCTGCTTTCCTGCGTCCGGCTTGTCCTACCTAGGTGGTGCATGCCGGGCCGGAGCGAGAGTAGCCCATCCCGCAATGCTTGCAGAATGGAGCGATTTCTATCCGGCCCTGCCCAAAGAAGCTAATCGTCGAGCTGAAATTTAATATTTTCTATGACCGCACGCGCGGCGCGGCGCGCGGAACCGGCTCGCCCGTCGCGCCGGGAAGGTCCGTTCATCTAGCGCGCCGGCGCCGCCGCGCCCGGATGGCCGAGAGCGCCGGGGCCGCCGCGGCCAGGGCGGCCAGTGCGGCCAGGGGCCCGAGCCCCGGCGTTCCCGTCGACGGCGGCGGGGTCACCGAGAGCGCGACCGAAGCGGACACTGTTACGTTCCCGTCGGAGACCTCGAGCGTGACGACGTGCTTTCCCTTCGAGAGGGACTTGGTCTCGAACGACCGGCCGGTGCCCAGGACCTTCCCGCCGGTGTCCCTCCAGGTGAACGAGAGCGGGTCGCCGTCGGGATCGGAGCACTCCCCGGTGAAGTTCACCCTCGCGCCCGAGACGGACCGGGAACCGTTCGCCGGCGAGAGTATCCGAAGCTCGCCCGGCGGGCGGTTGACGTTCGTGACCGAGAGCGCCCAGGTCCGCTCGAGGTCGTATTCGCCGTCAGAGATCCTCACCGTGACGTTGTGGGGTCCGGCGGAGTCGAATCCGGCGACGTAGGTGATGTTGCGGGAATTACCCACGGGCACCCCGTCGACGAGCCAGACCAGGCTCAACGCCGGTGAATCGACGTCCTCCACGGTCACCGAGAGGTCCAGGCTGGAGTTCTCCGCCATGGTCACGCGCCCGTTTTGGGGCTGGACCGCCACGACCACGGGGGCGTCGTTCACCGGAGCAACGGTCACCCTCACCCTCTCGGTGGCGTTGCGGCCGGTGCCGTCGGTGGCCACGAACAGGAGGGAGGTGGCGCCGCTCCAGTTCGCCGGCGCGGCGAGCTCCAGGAGGCCGGTGCGGCCGTCGAGGTCGCAGTCGAAGCCGGTGGTCAGGTCCTCCACCGAGAAGGTCAAAAGGTCGCCGTAGGGCAGGTCCGCGTCGAAGAACCTCCCGGACAGGTCCGCGAGGAGACCGGTGTCCTCCGGCGTCGAGAGCTCGTGGGATGTGGCCACCACCACCGGGGCGTCCGGCGTGTTGAGCACGGCGACCTTCAGGACGCCGTCGGCGGAGGCGCCGGCCCGATCCGTGGCGGTGACGGTGATGTTCTCGACGCCGCTCCAGTTGACGGCGGGACGCAGCGTCACCACGCCGCCCGGGGAAATGCCCAGCGCGACGGAGCCGTTGTCCTTGAACGTGAGCGCAAGCGCGTCGCCGTAGGGGAAATCGACGTCATCGAAGTACTGCGAGAGCACGAGAGTGTCGTTGACCGTGTCCTCGTCCATTATGACCCCGGGGAGCGGGAGCACGAGCACCGGGGCGTCGTTCACCGGCGTGACGGTGACGTTGACCTCGGCCTTCGCCCGGGCGCCCCTCGGGTCCGTCGCCGTGAAAACGACCTTCTCGTAACCGCTCCAGTCCGCGGGGGTCTTGAACGTGGCCGTCCCGGTGGAATTGTCGACCGTGGTCGATATGTTCGTGAAGTTTCCGGCGGTGAAGGCCAGCCTGTCCCCGGCGTCCGGGTCCGAGAACACCCTGTACAGGTCCAGCGAGCCGGTCGTGTCCTCGGGGAAGCTCGCCTCCGGCACGGGCGAGGCGGCGGCGGGCGCGCGGTTGAGCGAGTACTCCGAGAGGCGGAACAGTACCTCCAGGCCGGCCATCGGCGAGAACGTGCGGTGCACCAGGTTGGTCGCCTTCGGCGAGTAGAGGGCGGAGAGGTTCTGGGCCGTGGGCTGGCCGCCGCCCGTGGTGTAGGTCCCGTTGTAGGTGAGGTTCAGGCACGAAAGCGCCCCGGCGGGGACCGCGGCGTCCTCCGTCCGGGGCACCGTGGCGTCGTACTCGACCTGGTCGGCGCTAGTGGTCTCGAACGCGCCGCCGGCGCCCGATGTCCTGGTCCAGACCGAAAGGTCCGACCGGATGTGCCAGGAGCCGCCGACGGACAGCGGGAACCGGTAGTACTCGACCGGGGGGCTGGCCGTGGTGGAGGTGTCGGCCGTGAACGTGCCTATGGCGGAGCCCATGTCTACGACGATGTGCTGGTACGAGCGGACCAGTGCGAGGTCCGGGACGCGGTACAGGAAGGTCCCGTTGCCCGTGGCGGGCCACGAGACGGGCGTCGGGAAGCCCATTATCGTCAGGGTGCCCGAGAGGGTCTCGGAATAGGCGGCCTGGACGACGTAGACCTCCGTGCCGTTGTCGGCCGAAAGATCCGCCACCCGGTCCACCATCTCGCCCGTGACGCGGGTGATGCGCACGCTCGCCAGCCCCAGGTCGATGGAGAAATTGACGGCCTGGTCGGCGGCCCACTTCCAGCGGCACCCGACCGCCCAGGGCGGGGCGGGCTCGGCCCGGCCCGCCCGCGGGGACGGCCCGTCCGCCAAAAGCACGCTCGCCAGCGCGGGGGCCGCAAGCAGGACCACTATTGCCAGCACGGGCGCGGCTTTTGGCATGGCGACCGCCTCAGCCCTCCAGGGCCCCAAGCTTCGTCGCCATGGTGTGGTCCTTGTCGCGGCGGTCGTCGATCTTCACCGTCGTGACCACCCGCTTCGCGCCCGCGGCGATGACCGCCCCGTGCGCCTTCCCGACGGCCGAGAACACCTCCTCGACCGTGCGGGCCTCCAGCGAGGTCGACATCGGCCCGTGCATGAGCTTGAGGCCTGATTCGTCCAGTGCCTTCACCGCCTTCTTCACGTACGCGCTGACGCTCGTCCCCACGCCCAGCGGCACCACGCTCACATCGGCCACGATCATCCTGCCACCCCCATTCGCTACAACCTCCCGCCTCAAAAGGGTTTTGGCCCCGATGCCAACTGTTATTTCACTGGTATTCAGATGGGGGTGCGGGGATGGACTTGGTGGACGTCGGAAGGCCCCCGGCAAGGCCCGTCAGGGCCCCCCGGGGGATGAAGCTCTCGTGCAAGGGCTGGCGCCAGGAGGCGATTCTCCGGATGCTCGAAAACAACCTCGAGAACGCCGAGAGGCCGGAGGAGCTCGTCGTCTACGGCGGGACCGGGCGCGCCGCGCGCAACTGGGACTGCTTCCGGGCCATTGTCAGGGAGCTCAGGCGCCTCGGGGACGACGAGACGCTGCTCGTGCAGTCCGGAAAACCGGTGGGGGTCTTCCGGACCCGCAAGGACTCGCCGCGCGTGCTGATTGCCAACTCCAACCTCGTGCCGGAATGGTCCACCTGGGAGCGCTTCCGGGAGCTCGAGGAGCGCGGCCTCATGATGTACGGCCAGATGACCGCCGGCTCCTGGTGCTACATCGGCACGCAGGGCATCATCCAGGGCACCTACGAGACGTTCGCCGCCGCGGCGCGCCATCACTTCGGGGGCACGCTCGAGGGCCGGCTGGTGCTCTCGGGGGGGCTGGGCGGCATGGGCGGGGCCCAGCCCCTCGCCGTAACCATGAACGGCGGGGTGGCCCTGGTGGTCGAGGTGGACCGGAGCCGGATAAGCAGGCGCCTCGAGCGCGGATTTTGCGACCTGCTCGCCGAGAGCCTGGACGACGCCCTGGGCCGGGCGCTGGAGGCCAAGCGGAAGGGGCGGGCCCTCTCCATCGGCCTTGTGGGCAACGCCGCCGAGACGCACCCCGAGCTCGTCAGGCGGGGGGTGGTGCCGGACCTGGTGACGGACCAGACATCGGCCCACGACGCGCTGAACGGCTACGTGCCGGGCGGGCTCGCATTCGAAGAGGCGCTTAGGCTCAGGCGGCGCGACCCGGAGGAGTACACCCGCCGCTCCTACGAGTCCATGGCGGCCCAGGTGCGGGCGATGCTCCTGATGCGGCAGCGGGGCGCGGTGGTCTTCGACTACGGCAACAACCTGCGGGGCCAGGCCCTCCAGGCCGGCGTGAGGGAGGCCTTCGACTACCCCGGGTTCGTGCTGGCCTACATCCGGCCGATGTTCTGCGAGGGACGGGGGCCGTTCCGGTGGATAGCCCTATCGGGCGACCCGGAGGACATCCTGAAGACGGACCGCGTCGTCGTGCGCGAGTTCTCCGCCAACCGCTCCCTGGTCCGGTGGATAGAGCTTGCCGAGAAGTTCGTCCCGTTCGAGGGCCTGCCGGCCCGGGTGTGCTGGCTCGGGTACGGCGAGAGGGCGCGCTTTGCCCGCATCATCAACCGGATGGTCGGCCGCCGGGAGCTCTCCGGGCCGATAGCGATAACGCGCGACCACCTCGACTGCGGCTCGGTCGCCTCGCCCAACCGCGAGACCGAGGGGATGAAAGACGGCACGGACGCGGTCGCGGACTGGCCCCTCCTGAACGCGCTGCTCAACTGCGCCGCCGGGGCCGATTCGGTCCACATCCACAACGGCGGGGGCGTGGGCATCGGGCTCTCCACCCACGCCGGGATGGTGGTCGTCGCCGACGGGTCCCGGGAGGCGGAGGGGCGCATAGCGAGGGTGTTTTCCACCGACCCCGGGATGGGGATAGTCCGCCACTGCGACGCCGGCTACGAGGAGGCCAGGCGCAACGCCCGCCGGCACGGCATTCGGATACCTATGAGATAGGTGCAATCGGAGGGAGGGGCACCAGGCAGTGCGGGCATGTATTCCAGGCCTTCATCACGAGCTTGGAGCACCTCGGGCAGCTGGAGAGGTAGCGGGGCATGGACCCTCCAGGCACCGCCGCGGGGCCCTGCAGCTCGCGCAGGAACGCCGGGATCCGCTTTGCGAGAAGCCGGGCGCCCTCGAGGTCTCCGGCCTGGAGGAACCTCTCGGCCCGGCCCAGAGCCTGCTGGAGGCGGTGCGTGTCCCGGCCGGAGCGCTCGAGCCTCCTTTTGGCCTCGGCCGCCCGGTCCAAAATCTTGCGGATGGGGCCCTGGAGCCTCTCGGCCTCCCGGGCCTGGTCGAGCGCCCCGGAGAGGAAGTCCTCCACGCCCTCGTGGTCCCTCTCCTCGAGAAGCTCCCGGGCCCTCCGGACCATGACCACGGCCCCGTTGACGTTGATGCCCCGGGCCTGGACCCTGCCGACCTCGAGCAATGTCTCCTGGATGCGGGCGCTGGCCGAGCATTGCGGGCAGGCAACGCCCGCAAGCGGGCTCCCGCACACCGGACATTCGGGCATGGGGCTACGGCTGCTTCTTCGGGACCCTCTGCCAGTCCTCGAGGAACCTCTCGATGCCCGAGGTCGTCAGGGGGTGCTTCGTCAGGAGCTCGAGCACCTTGAACGGCACGGTCCCGATGTGGGCGCCGGCCCGGGCCGCCTCGAGTACGTGTATGGGGTGGCGGATGCTCGCCACGATTATCTCGGTGCGGAAGCCGTAGTTTCGGTAGATCTGGACCGTGTCCCGGACCACGTCCATGCCGGTGGCGCCGATGTCGTCGAGCCGCCCGATGAACGGGCTGACGAACGTGGCGCCGGCCTTGGCCGCTAGCATCGCCTGGACGGGTGTGAAGACCAGCGTGAGGTTGGTCTTGATGCCGGCCCTCGAGAGAATCCTGGTCGCCTTCAGTCCCTCGGTCGTCATGGGTATCTTGACGGTGATGTTTTGGTGGACCTTCGAAAGCTCCCGGGCGTCGGCCACCATCTCGTCGCCCTTCATCGCGCAGGTCTCGACGCTTATGGGCCCGTCGACGATGCGGCAGATCTCGGCGATGAGGGCGGTGGGCTCGGCCCTCTCCTTGGCGATGAGGGTGGGGTTGGTGGTCACGCCGTCCACCAGGCCCCAGCTTAGGGCCTCCCTTATCTCGGCCAGGTTGGCGCTGTCGATGAATAGCTTCATCCTCGGGCCTCCGCGGACCTCCGGTGTCCGGAAGCCCCAAAGCCATCGGCCCTCATTAAGCTTTTTACGTGGATGAATGAATTTCGCCACTTTGTTATTCAAGGCGCAAGGCGCAAGGCGCAGGGCGCAAGGGACGAGGGGGCAGGGGAAAAGGATCAAGGAACGAGGGTCAAGGGAGAAGGGGCAGGGGACAGGGGATGAAGGACGGTTTCCATCGTCCCTGCGCCCTGCGCCCTGCGCCTTGACCTTTTCACGGCAAGGGTTTTATGCCAAAACGCCGGTCGCCCGGGCATGGAACGCGGCCGGGTGCTCCTTTCGCCCTCGATTCTCTCTGCGGACTTCGGCAGGCTGCTCGCCCAGGTGCAGGAGGCCGAGGAGGCCGGGGCCGACTGGCTCCACGTCGACGTCATGGACGGCCACTTCGTGCCCAACCTGACCATCGGGCCGCCGGTGCTCGAGAGCCTGAAAGGGAAGGTGGGGCTCCCCCTGGACGTCCACCTCATGATCGAGCGGCCGGCCGATTACATCAAGGCGTTCGCCGCGGCCGGGGCGGCCTACCTGACCGTGCACCCCGAGGCGGACGCGCACCTGCACCGGACCGTGCAGGCCATCCGGGAGGCCGGGATTAGGCCGGGCGTCGCATTGAACCCCTCGACCCCGCTGAGCGCCCTGGAGTGCGTCCTGGACGACATCTCGCTGGTACTGATAATGACCGTCAACCCGGGCTTCGGGGGCCAGAAGTTCATAAGGAGCATGGTTCCCAAGATCCGCCAGGCGGCGGCCCTGATCGGGGACCGGGACATCATCCTGGAAGTGGACGGGGGGATCGGGCCGGAGACCGCGCCGCTGGTCGTGGGGGCGGGGGCGCGGGCCCTGGTCGCGGGCAACTCGGTGTTCCGGGGCAAGGGGACGGTGGCCCAAAACATCAAGGCCATCCGGGACAGCCTTCCGGGATGATGCCCCCGCCCCGCGGCCTCTCGGACGGCCAAAAATATTTATGCGCCGTCCGCCTTGCCACACCCTGAGCCCGTGCCAGGTGCACGCCGTCCCGGCTTAGCTCAGACTGGTGGAGCGGGGGACTGTAGTCGGTTCCCGGAGAGATCCGGTACCCCGCGGCAATCCTCAGGTCGCTGGTTCAAATCCGGCAGCCGGGACTTGTCAATTTTACAGCCCGGCTGCCGGATTTGTCCAAACCGGAGAAGAGCTGTGAGAACCTGAAAGAGCTCTTCGGGGCCGCGGACGGTCGAAGCTCTTCCAGGCCGTAGACACCTCCCCTGCGGCCTTTTGCGGCGCAGACGCCGAACATAGCGGGCGCCAGAAGAGATATCTACCACGGAGGGAATGGGCCGCCTGGAAGGGCGATATCAGATGATCGATTTCGACGAGTTCGGCCCGGAGAAGATTCTCAACGTCTACGACCCGAAATCCGGAACGAGGGGGGTGGTCGTCATCGATAGTACGGCGCTCGGCCCCGGCAAGGGCGGCATCCGGATGACGCCCTCCGTCAACACGGGGGAGGTCGCCAAGCTGGCGCGCACCATGACCTGGAAGAACGCCCTGGCCGGGTTGCCCTTTGGCGGGGCGAAGTCGGGCATCATTGCCGACGACAAGAAGATATCGGGGAAGAAGAAGTAAGAGATCGTAAGGGCCTTTTCCCGCGCGATCAGAATAATCTGCCCCGGGATGTACGTCGCCGCTCCGGACATGGCAATGGGCTCTCAGGAGATGCGCTGGTTCGCCGAGGCCAACGGGGACAGGCGCGCCTGCACCGGAAAACCCAAAGACCTTGGGGGCCTCCCGCACGAACTGGGAAGCACGGGCCTGGGTGTTTTTCAGGCCGCCCGGGTGGCCGCCCCCCATGCAGGCCTGAGGCTCGGCGATGCCACCGTCGCCGTCGAGGGGTTCGGCAACGTCGGTTTCTTCGCCGCCAGATTCCTGGCCGGGGCGGGTGCCAGGCTGGTCGCGGTGTCGGACAGCAAGGGTGTGGTCTGCAACGGCAACGGCATCGACTTCGAGAAGCTGGCCGAAGCCAAGGCGAGGACCGGCACTGTCGCGGGCTACGAGCCGGCGGACAAGACCTGCTGTGACAGTATTTTGGATGTGAGATCGGACATCCTCGTAACCGCGGCCGTCCCGGACCTCGTCGGGCCGTCCGATGTCGGGCGGTTGCACTTCAAGCTCATCGTCGAGGGTTCCAACACCCGGTCGGTGCTTGGGGATTCCAAAGGGCGCGGCCTGCCGCCGCGGCGGTGCGCCATGGACCTGGCGGTCAAACGCGTCCGGGAGCGGATGGGGAAGGAAGGCCCCTGAACGCGCCCGGCCGTTATCCCGCTTCTGATATCCCGGCCGGACCCACCTCCATTCTGCGGAGCGGGAGAAGGGACCGGCCCCGTCGCCTGGCGGCCCTCAGTCCTTCAGTATTCTCTCCACCTCGTCCGCGTCGGCGTCGATAACATACCTGAGCCCGCTTATCTCGGCCGCCTCGCGGGTCAGCGCCACGAGGTCGTCGCGTGTCATGTGCTTGAGGGCGAACTTGCGGCTCCCGCACATGAGCTGGCGCAGGCCCTGTGCAATCCTCTCCAGGTAGGTGTACAGGCCGAATGCGCCGGTGGGCACGTCCTTGAACTTCGGACCGAGCTCGGCGGCAAGTTCGGGCGCTGTGACGAAGATCTCCTCCGGGGTGGTGCCAAAGCGCTTGACGTACACCGGGACCTGGCCCTCCTTCATCTTCCGGCCCAGGGTCTTCCCGACCATCGCCGCCGCGAGCGGCCCGCGGGCCATGCCCACGAGCTTGAAATAGGGCGCGCCGATGGCGAGCCCCTTGAACACCTGGTCCTCGAAGGCGAAGCCGCCGGCGACCGCTATTTCCGGGATGTACTTCTTCTCCCGGGCCAGCGAGGAGAACTTGACGGCCCGGGCCAGGTCCGCCGGGCGGTAGGCGCCGGTCTTGAGGAACACATACTTCGCGCCCATGTCCCGGAGCTCCTTGACCCTCTTGAGGAATCCCTCCTTGGTCACCATCCCGACGCGCGAGTGGCGCTCGAACTCCTTGAAGGAGCCGTTCTCGAAGGCCTTGATCACCTCCGGGTCCGCGGGGTCCGGGTGCACAACGTAGCCCCGGCTCTTGAGGAGCTGCTCGGCGACCGGGCTCACCGGGCATCCCGGGCCCTCCACCACGCACTTGGCCCGGACCGAGGGGGCGCTTTGCTCTTTGACGAGGCCGCCGGCACCGGTCAGCGCCAGGACATCGCAGTCCGTCTTGACGATGTCCTCGGGGTGGAGGCGCGCCGGCCCCCGGAAATGGGCCAGGGACTGCCTCTCGTTTGGCGCCCTGGAGTGCTTGAGCATCTTTGAGATGTCGAGGCCCTTGGGGTCCTGGACCCCGCCCCAGTCGTCGGTGACGGCCACTACGGTCGCTCCCTTGTGCACCAGGTAATTGACCAAGGCCGAACCGGTGATATCGAAACCCTGGACGGCCACCCGGACGCCGGCCAGATCGGAGGGGGCCGGTTTCGAGTGCCGGGAGGATTGCAGGTAGGTCTCGGCGACGAGCCCCATCCCGAAGCCCGCCACGCCCAGCTCATAGGGAATCCCGCCCATCTCCGGGGGCTTGCCGGTGGCGCCCAGAAGGTCCCCGACCACGTGCGCGAAGGCTTTCATCTCCTCCTGGCCGGTGCCGAGGGTGAGGTTGTCGAGGACCAGGATGCCCTGCATGCTCGCTTCCGGGTCATAGACCTGGAGGACCTCCACGGGGCCCCATTCGTCGAAGAAGGCGGAAACGTTGGTATCCTCCAGCACCCGGAGCAGGGACTCGGGCCGGTAACCGCCAATGGGAGTCACATCGCCGCCTTGTGTCATAGGCATCACGGCAAACTATTGATAAACTATTTATATGGAGATGACAATATTAGCATTGATATGGTGCCGGAATAATAAAAATCGATTTTTATTGGGTAAAATCTGGAGGGTTATTAATATTAACAATGGCAAATATTATCGTACAATTCTATTATATTCACATATCCAGAATGCCATTATTAATATAGAAAAATATTTATTATGACACCCATATACACCCACATGACGGATTTACTAAACGACCGTCTCAACCTCGAAATCCTGGAAAGCATCTGCTCGGGAACGGGAGTGGAGGTCAACATCTCCGCACTGGCCAACTCGTTCAAGCGCCACCGCAACACGATAAAGGAACAGGTGAAGGCGCTCTTCGAGCACAAGATACTGAACCGCCCCATCTTCCCCTTCATCTGGCTCTACGAGGAATACCCGCTGCTCGTCGTGGTGAGGGCGGACCTGCCCCGGAACGACCAGCTCGACCGTTGGCTCAAGGAGGACGAGCACATCTTCGGCGCGTTTTACGTGCGCGACGAGGAGTACAACACGCTTCTGATAGAGTTCTTCAAGGATCTTCATACCTACGGGGAGTGGAGGAAGAAGATAGTCGCCGAGAACAAGATACCCCCCAGGGAGTCCCGCTATCCATCCCACAGCCTCCTCTTCAGCAACCGCCTGATGATCAAGTACCAGCCCTATTCCCCCATCTACAAGATGGAAGAGCGCTACAAAAGCGGAGAGGACCTCACCCTGAACGATTTCAGGCTGAACAACCTTTGCTTCCAGATCCTGAAGAAGCTGGTTCTCGGCGAGGGGATTCGCACCAACGAGAACCTCTTGGCGCAGAAGCTCGACGTCCACCGCAAGACAATCGAGCGGCGCATCTCCGACCTGGTGAAGGCGGGAGTGGTCGCCAATCCCGCCTGCCGGTTCCCGAAGTTCTTCGTTCCCCCCGACAGTATTTTAATATATTATCTAATAGAAGTAAAGAAATCCATGGACAAGATCGTGAAGGCCATCAAGGCCGACCCGAGCATCCCGCTGGCCCTGGAGGCCAACATCGGCCGCTACAACCTTCTGCTCTTTGGCGCCCTTTCCAACGTAGAGGATTCCTTCAACTGGGAGGCGAGCTACGACAGCCGGTTCCCGGACTGCATCGGCGCCATGAAGAAGATCTACCTGTCGCCCCAGATGACCGCTTCCATAGACCAGCAGAAGGTCTCGCTCAACATCATCCGGCTGCGCAAGGAGGCGCTGGCGGGCCGGGGCCTTCTTGAGGCGGTCCGGCCCCGCGGGGAGTGAGCGCTGGAAAGCTTTATGCCCTGTTTGACCGTTGCCGGCGGGGGTGTGCAATGGCAGGCAGGATGGGGCTGGCGCTCCTCAGCGTGTGGGACAAGACGGGGGTAGTGGAGTTCGCCCGGGAGCTTTCGGCGATGGGGGCCGAGCTCGTATCGACCGGCGGGACGCTCAAGGCCCTGAAGGGGGCCGGCCTCGAGGTGCGCTCGGTGTCGGACCTCACGGGCTTCCCCGAGATTCTCGACGGCCGGGTCAAGACCCTGCACCCGGTGCTCCACAGCGGCATACTGGCCCGCCGGGACATCAGGGAGCACATGGACGAGCTCGACGGGCGGGGCATCCGGAAGGTGGACCTGGTCGCGGTGAACCTATACCCGTTCGAGGCGACCGTCAGCAAGCCCGGCTGCACGCTCGAGGAGGCGGTGGAGAACATAGACATAGGGGGGCCGTCGATGCTGCGCGCCGCCGCCAAGAACTACGAGGGGGTGGTGGTGGTCTGCAACCCGGCCCGCTACCCGCAGATAATCGAGGAGCTCAAGAAGGACGGCGAGGTCTCCCGTAGTACGCGCAAGCGGCTGGCGGCGGAGGTGTTCCGCCACACGGCCGCCTACGACGCCGCAATCTCGTCCCAGCTGCCCGGCATGATGGGCGTGGCCGAGCAGTTCCCGGACATCTTCACGGCCGGCGCCCGCAAGGCCCTGGACCTGCGCTACGGCGAGAACCCCCACCAGAAGGCCGCCTTCTACCGCGACCCGTTCCGGAAGGAGCCCTGCGCCGCCTTCGGGGAGGTGCTCCACGGGAAGCTGCTCTCTTTCAACAACTACCTCGACCTGGACGCCGCCCTCGAGCTCGTCAAGGAGTTCGGGGAGCCGGCGGCCGTGCTCGTCAAGCACACGAGCCCCTGCGGCGTCGCAGTGCGGCCCGCAATATCGGCGGCCTACGAGGCGGCCCGCGCCGCCGACCCGAAGTCCGCCTTCGGAGGCGTGGTCGCCCTCAACCGGCGCTGCGACCGGGCCACCGCCGACCGGATCAACGCCACCTTCATCGAGGCGGTGGCGGCGCCCGACTTCGAGGACGATGCCCTGGAGGTGCTCCAGAGCAAGAAGAACGTGCGCCTGGTCCGGGTCGGGCCGCTGGAGGGCCTCCGGGAGCGCGACGAGCTCGACGTCCGGCGCGTCGTCGGCGGCTACCTCGTGCAGGACCGCGACCATGCGGTGCTCAAGGCCTCCGACCTCAAGGTCGTGACCAAGAAGAAGCCCTCCGAGAAGGAGATAGCCGACCTGCTCTTCGCCCGGCTGGTGGTCAAGCACGTGAAGTCCAACGCGCTGGTGTTCGCCAAGGACCTGACGACCACGGGAATCGGGGCCGGCCAGCAAAGCCGCGTGGACGGGGTGGCAATCGCGGTCAAGAAGGGCGGCGACCGGATTCCCGGCAGCGTCATGGCATCGGACGCCTTCTTCCCGTTCCGGGACGGCGTGGACGAGGCCGCGAAGGCCAGGGCGGTCGCCATCCTCCAGCCGGGGGGAAGCCTCCGCGACGCCGAGGCCATCGCGGCGGCGGACGAGCACGGCATCGCCATGGTGTTCTCGGGGCTGAGGAGCTTCAAGCATTAGGGGGCAGCAGGCAGCGGGCAGCGGTGGGGCAGCGGGCAGCGGGCAGTGGTGGGGCATCGGGCAGCGGGCAGCGGCTGCAGGGGGGCGTCCGTCGTCCCCGCTGCCTGCTCCCCGATGCCCGATGCCCCCCTGCTGCCCGCTGCCTCTTCCCCCCACCGCAAAGTGCAAAAATCACAAAGCGCATTGAGGTCTTGGGTTTCCTATGCTCACCATCGGCGTCCTGATTTCAGGCAAGGGCTCGAACCTCCAGGCGATCATCGACGCGGTCGGGCGAGGCGAGATCACCGGCCGGGTGGCGGTGGTCATCAGCAACAAGGCCGACGCCTACGGACTGGAGAGGGCCCGCAAGGCGGGCATAGAGGCGCTGGTCATCCCGTCCAGGGGGAAGGAGCGCACCGACTTCGAGCGCGAGGTGGCCGAGGCCCTGGAGTCGCGGGGCGTGGAGCTCGTGTGCCTGGCGGGCTTCATGCGCGTGCTCACCCCCTATTTCATCCGCCGGTTCAAGCACCGGATAATGAACATCCACCCGGCCCTGCTGCCGTCCTTCCCCGGGGAGGACGCCCAGGGGCAGGCCTTCGCCTACGGCGTCAAGGTGACGGGCTGCACGGTCCACTTCGTGGACGAGGGCGTGGACACCGGGCCCGTAATCGTCCAGATACCGGTCGAGGTCCGCGAGGACGACACGGCCGACACCCTCTCGGGGAGGATACTGGAGCAGGAGCACCGGGCGTTCCCGCGGGCCATCCAGCTCTTCGCCGAGGGAAGGCTCCAGGTCACCGGCAGAAAGGCCAGGGTGCTGCCGGCGAGGAGATAGGGTCCGGGGGAAAAGGCGCACCCGGAGGACCTTCGGTCCTCCTCGCCTCGGCGAGCATGGCTCGCCTTCGGAGGCGCAGGGCGCAAGGGTCATGGCGCGAGGGGAAAGGGGCCTGGGGGGCTGCGCTGTCCCCGCCACCCTTCCCCCTTGTCCCTTTTCCCTTGCGCCTTTCCCCTTGAGCCTTGCGCCCTGCGCCCCGCGCCTTCCTCCTTGCTGGAAAAAGAGTTGAAATTCCTACTAGGAAGAGGAAAAAAATCTTCGACCCCGGGCCGGAGCCCGGGGTCTTGGGTCGCTCAGTTCTTCCTGCGCCGGACCAGCACCGCGACCGCGAGAATCGCCGCGACCAGTATCGCAACCTCGAAGCCCGGAGACGAGTACTGGAGCTCGCAGGTGGCCTGCTTGGTCATGTTTCCCGGGTCCGGGTTGGGCAGGCTGACGACCGAGGTTATGGTGTGCTTCCCGGCGCCCTTCACCTTGAAGGAGACCTTGACCTCCTTGGTTGAGAGCGGGTCGACGCTGACGGTCTGGTTGGCGAGCAGCTTGGCGCTCGCACCGGTGCCCTCCATCAGCATCAGCTGGACCGAGCCGGCCTTCTCCCCGATGTTCTTCAGCGTCACGGTGGCGGTGAAGGACTGGGAGCTGTCCTTGGGCTGGTTGTCCTTCTTTGCCGGGGATATCTTGAAGGACTGGATGCCGATGGCGGCATATATCTGGCGCGCCACGAAGACCGTGGAGTCCTTCTTCGACTCGACCCCGCCGACAATTGCCACTGCGGTGTAAGTCTGGTTGCCGTCGATGACTTCGTCGTTGAGGCTGATCCCCAGCGTCACCGTCTTGCTCTCGCCGATGCTGAGGTTGAACGGCTCGGTCACATTGGTGTATTCCCAGCCTCCCTGCCGAAGCTTCACCACGACGCCCGTGGCGTTGGCGGTGCCGTTGTTTTTCACCGAGATGGAGACCTCGACGAAGTCGTTGACGCGCTTGTCTGCGGGCATCGAGAACGAGGTTACCTCCAGCACGGGCATCCTCTTTTTGACGGTCACATTGACCGTCATGTAGGTCGAAAGGAATAATCCCTCGCCATAGCCCGCCCGGATGGTCTTGGTCTCGCTTCCCCCCGTTATCTCGGGCAGGACGTAGTCCCAGGTGGCGTTGACAGTCTCGCCCTCGGGGACTGTAACATTTGGCAACTCGCCCACGGGCATGTAGACCAGTATGACGAACTCGGAGAAATCGATGGTGATATTGTCGGCGGCGGCGGTCCCGTCGTTCATCAACGTCACGGTGAAGGTGACGGTCTCGCCCTCGTATCCGGAGGCCGGGGAAACGGCAAGCCCGGTGATCGTGATGTTCGCCATCGGGCTGGTCAGGCTGATGTTCGTGCCGGCCATCACGGGGTCCATTTCCAGTATCTTGGCCCAGACGGTGTGCTCGCCGTCGGCGAGCCCGAGCCCGCTGAAGTCGGTCTCCAGCGCGCTGTCCCCGCCCTCGCCCGCGGCAAGGGTTATGTCCCTTTCGCCGAGCATGACGTCCGCGTCCATGCCGAAGCTCACCGTGACGGTCCCGTCCAGGTTGCCGTCGTTCGTGAGGGAGGCCGTGATGGTGACGGTGTCGACGCCGATGAGCGCCTCGGAGGCGCTGAGCGCCACCGACTCGACCGTGAAGTCGCTGGCCATCGACCTGTAGTGGACGGTCACCACGGTCTGGTTTTCGGTCTCGGTGGCGTTCACGGCGGTCACCATGATCTCGTAGTCGCCGTAGGTCGGCGGGTACCACTGCCAGGTGTGCTCGGCAGGCTGGTCCGCGTCCAGGGCGCCCATGCTGACCGGATCCCCTTCCGGTGTGCCGTCCACGGAGAGCGTCAGAACAAGATCGGTCGCATTCTCCATCAGGGAGGCGATCGACACGGTGGCGGTGATGTTCACCGGCTCCGTCTCCATCCACTCGGAGGAGTTGTCATGGCTTCCGTCCGGGTTCGTGAACTCCACGTCCACGGCAAATTGCTCCGCCCTGCCCGAAGCCGCGCCCGCCGGGGCCGCGACCGCAAGGACGCTCAGAAGAAATCCCAGCGTCACAAGCAGGGTCCCAATATTTCCGCTCTTTTTCATTTCGCTCACCCTCTTTTCCACATACCCAATCGGACTTCTTACAACACCTAATATTCTATTATATCATATTTATAAGTATCGCGCGGACAAGCACCCTCGCATGGAGAGATTCATCAAACCCGGGTGGAATGGCAATGACCTGCGGAGGGCGGGCCGGGAGTGCTCCGATTCATTCGCGAGCGGTGCATGACATTAACACAAAAAAAATCAACGACCCCGGGCTTTCGCCCGGGGCCGCAAATCCGCTCAGTCCTTCCTGCGCCTGATCAGCAGCGCGGCCACGAATATGGCCGCCACCAGGAACAGCACCTCGAAGCCGGGCGTGTATTCCAGAATGCACTTGGCCGTCTTGGTGGAGCCCGCCGGGTCGGCCTCGGAGCCGGTCAGCGTCGCCGTGGCGGTGTGGCCGCCGGAGCCCTTGACCTTCCAGGTGTAGGTCTTGGTCACGGTGCTGTTGCCCCCGAGCGTGATGGCCTCGGTGGCTATGTTCTTGGTGCCCTCCTTGATGGTCAGGGTGCAGTTGGTCGTCGCGAGCTCGCCGGTGTTGCTCAGCACCACGGTCAGGGTGTAGCTCTGGGTGCTGTCCTTGGGCTGGCCGTCCTTCTTGGTCGGCTTGACCGAGAAGGTGGTTATGGCCACCTTGGCCGGGATGGGCACGTGGGCGACCTTCTTCGTGACGTTCATCTCGGCGCCCATCGCCTTCGCGAAGAACTTGTGGTCGACGTCGGCCGGCGCGATCATCGTGACCTTGAGGGTCACGGTCGTGGTGTTGCCGGCCGGAAGGTCGAAGGCCGTGGAGTTGGCGAGCTTGGTGGTCCCGTCGTAGAACTCGACCACGACGCCCGTCGCGTCGCCGGTGCCGTTGTTCTTGATGACGGCGGTGAAGTCGACCATGTCGCCGACCTTCAGGCCGTCGGGCACCGTGAACGAGGTTATCTGTATCTGGGGCAGCTTGGCCTTGACGGTCACGTTCGCCATCGCCTCGGAGGTTCCGACCATCGCCTTGAGGTTCTTCACGGTGTCGGCCGCGACGTCGGGCAATGTCCACTGGAACGTCACATCCTTGGTCTCGCCCATCGGGACGGTCACGTTGGTGACGTTGCCCAACTTGTTCGAGCCCTCGTAGAAGTCGACCACCAGCTCGGGGGAGTCGGCGGTCCCGGTGTTGTTGAGGGTGGCCTTGAGGGTCACCGTCGCGCCCTCGTAGGCGGAGGCCGGGTCGACCGTCAGCGTGTCGACCGCCACGTCAGCCATCGGGGTGGCCAGCGTTATGTTCGGATCCGCCCTCGCCTCGGTGTAGCCCCAGTCTTGGACCATGGCCCTTATGGAGTGCTCGCCGTCGGCGAGGTCGAACCCGCCGAAGTCGGTGTCCAGGGCGATGTCGCCGCCCTCGCCGGAGGCGAGGGTTATGTCCTTCTCGCCGAGCCGGACGTCCGCGTCCGCGACGAACATGACCGTGGCGGTCCCGTCCATGTTGCCGTTGTTCACGAGGGAGGCCGTGATGGTGACGGTGTCGACGCCGATGAGCGCCTCGGAGGCGCTGAGGGAGACGGACTCCACGACGATGTCGCTGGCCAGGAAGGTGTATTCCTCGGTCACCACCGTCTGGTTCTCGACCTCGGTGGCGTTGACGGCCGCCACCATGACCACGAATTCGCCGTACGCCATCGGGTGCCACTGCCAGGTGTAATCGACGGACTCGCCCTCGTTGAGGGCTCCGATGCTGACCGGGTCGCCCTCCATGTCTCCGTTGATGGTGAGCTCCAGCATCAGGTCGGTCACGTTCTCCATCATGGCGACAAGGGACACTGTGGCGGTGATGTTCACCGGCTCCGTCGCCATCCACACCGAGGAGTTGTCATGGCTCCCGTCGGGGTTGGTGAACTCCACGGTCACTGCGAAGTGCTCCGCCCTGCCAGCAGCGGCGCCCGCAGGGGCGACGACCGCAAGGACGCTCAGAAGAAATCCCAGCGTCATAAGCAGGGTTCCAATCTTCCCGTTCTTTTTCATTATCTATCACCTTTCTTCTTTGTTTTTCCTATCCGTTTTCATACCATATGAAATATCTTCACATTATATATATGTAGTGTTCAATGAAATTCTTCGGGGGCCGAATCCCCGGCGCCCGGCGACGGCTCCCCTCATCCGGTACTCCTCCGGAATAGCAGGGCGGCGACGACGATCGCCCCGACCAAGAGCAAGACCTCGAAGCCGGGGGTGTACTCCAAAGTGCACCTTGCGGTCTTGGTGGACGCCGCCGGGTCGGCCTCGGAGCCCGTCAGGGCCGCCGTGGCGGTGTGGCCGCCGGCACCCTTCACCTTCCAGGTGTAGGTCTTGGTCAGGTTGCCGCCGCCCTCGAGGGCGATGTTCTCGGAGGCGACGACCCGGGCGCCCTCCCTGATGGTCAGCGTGCAGTTGGCCGACTTGACCTCCCCGGAGTTTTGCATGACCGCGGTCAGGGTGTAGCTCTGGGTGCTGTCTTGGGGCTGGTTCTCGCGCCTGGACGGGCTGACGGTGAAGGAGGAGATGGCCACCCTGGCCGGGACCGGGGTGTGGGCGACGTTTTTGGTCAGGTTCAGCTCGGCGCCCCCGGCCCTCGCGATGAAGGTGTGCAGGGCGTCCGGGGTCCCGGAGAGCCTCACGGGCAGCGAGACGGCCTTGCTCGAGCCGACCGATAGGTTGAACGGCCCCGAGCCGGCCAGCCGGGTCGCGCCGTCGAAGAACTCCACCACGACCCCGGTGGCGTCTCCGGTGCCGTTGTTCCTGACCGTGGCGGTGAAATTGACCTCGTCTCCGATCCGGAGGCCGTCCGGGACGGTGAAGGACGAAAGGAGTATCCGGGCCAATCTCGCCAGGACGGTGACGTTCACGGAGGCCGAGGAGGCCCCCAGGCTCGCAGTCACCGTGAGGTTGGTGTCGGCGGCGACGTCGGGCAGCGACCAGACGAAGATGACGGGCCGGGTCTGGCCCATGCCGACGCTGATGTTGTGCACGAGGCCCAGAACGCCGGACCCGTCGGAGAACTCCACGGTCTGGTCGGGGGCGTTGGCCGTGCCGCTGTTGTTTATCAGGGCGGTCAGGGTGATGTTGGCGCCCTCGAGACCCGAGCCGTCGGAGGCGGTGAGGCTCTCCACCGCCAGCCTCGCCGCCGGGTTGGTGAGGGTGATGTTCTCCGTGGAGGCGGCCTCGCTGTACCGCCAGTCGGTCAGGCTGGCACCGATGACGTGCTCGCCGTCGGTCAGGTCGTACCCCGAAAAGTCGGTGACAAGGACGGCGTTGGCGGCGCCTCCCTCCGGGACGTCTTGGTCCACCGTGGCGAGCGGGGTGCCGTCGATGCAGAATGTCACGCCCGCCGTCCCGGGCGCGTTGCCGGCGTTGGCCAGCGCTGCCGAGAGCGTCACCTCGTCCACGCCGATGAGGGCCGTGTAGGCGGACGCCTCGACCGACCGGACGGTGATGTCGCTGCCCAGGGCCTTGAAGTGCTGCGTCGAGACCGTCTGGCCGGCGGCGTCGGTGCCGTTGATGGCGGTCACGACCACCAGGTGGTCTCCGTACACGACAGGGGTCCACTGGAAGGTATGCTCCCGGAACTCGCCCTCGTTGAGGGCCCCCACGGGCGCTTCGGCCTGGACCCCGCCGGAGTCGATGTCCAGCACGAGCTTGAGGTCCGTCACGTTCTCCATGCCGGCGGGGACGCTCACGTTGACCGTGATGTTGACCTGCGAGCCGGCATCGGAGACGTTGGAGGTCGCGCCGGTCGCGTCCATGAATTTCACTGAAAGCTCGAAGTTGCCCGCCCTGCCCGGGGCTGCGCCGGCCGGCGCCACCAGGACTCCCGCCAGTAGGCCCAGCGCCAGAAGCAGGGTCAATCCCTTGTTCCGGTTACACATCATGACTGGCCACCCTTGTGTCTGCCCTTGCGGACAGCGTTGCCGTATGTTATGTTCGGTCACCACACCATTCACGCTATATAAACCTAACTGGCCGAACTTCGATTAATGTTCAATTTCATCTTCGACGATCGCCGATGAATCCTCATAAGTGTTTTTATTCTTTATTATATTTATATAATTTATATATTTATAGAAATGAAAATAGAAGAAGACCGAAACGCCGAAGCCATGGCTACAGTTTCTTTGCCACCATCAGAAGGGTCTCTTGCTTGGGGTGCTTGCGTTTCACGAGCACCCTGCCGCGCCGGTCGAACCAGCGGGGGGAGTAGGCCTTCCGGGGCTCCGGGCGGGGCTCCAGCCCGGGGTCCGCGGCCCGGGCCGCGTTGAGCAGCGCCTCCACGGTGGGGGCGTCGCGGGCCAGGTTCTTCGGGACCCGGCGGCCCTCCTTCCTGGTGAGCCGGGAATCGAAGTATTCGGGGTACAGGACGAGCAGTCCCTCCTTCCTGGAAGGCATGCCCCGCCCCCGCTACTCCATCAGGACCGCGTTCAGGGTCCCGTGCTGGCCCGGGCGCGAGATGACGCGGGCCTTGCCCAGGTCGGTCTTGAGCACCGCCCCCTTCGTCACGATGTTGCGCTGGACGTAGTGGGGGTTCGAGGGGTTCTCCAGGACGGTGAGGACCTTTGTCCTCTGGACCTTGCCGGTCTTCGGGTTCAGAACGTTTGCGAACTCGATGGAGAGCAGGCGGACCTTCACGGCGGCCGCCCTGACCCGGACCTGCTTTGTCTTGGTCTTGCCGATGGTGGCAAGCTGGACCTCCCGGCCGATCTCGTGCTTTCGCTTCTTCCTCAGCGGCCGGTACATCCCGCCGGAAGGCTTTCGCTTCGACCTTCCCTGCCATAGGGCCATGTCATCACCTTGGGATTGACCCCATTGCACCTTCCATATTTGAAGATTTCTTGCAGAGCATTTATTAGCAAAGAGGGGGCATATCCGGGTCGTGGACTGGCTCGAGGCGCTTCTGCTGGGCGTCATCCAGGGCCTGACCGAGTGGCTTCCGGTGAGCAGCTCCGGCCATCTGGCCCTCGCCCACAGCTATCTCGGAGAGGTGCCGGTGGTCATCGACGTCATGCTCCATTTCGGGACGATGGTCGTCCTTATAGTGTATTTCCGGAAGGAGGTGGGGATGGTGGGGCGCTCGGCGGGCGCCGTGCTGCGGGAGGTGGCGCGCGGGGCGGGATGGAAGGAGGCGATCTACAGGGACGCCCAACGGAGGCTCTCCTTTCTCATAGTGCTGGCCCTCGTCCCGACGGCGGTCCTCGCCCTGGCCTTCCGGTTCCTCCTGGGCGGGGCCCTGTTTTCGAACCTGCCCCTGGTCGCGGCCGGCTTCGCGGCCAGCGGGGCGATGCTCGTGCTCTGCGGCTTCGCAAGGAAGGGGGACCGGACGGATGACCGGCTCACGGTGGGAGATTCGATGGCGGTCGGGACCGCCCAGGGGGTCGCCTTCCTGCCCGGGTTCTCGCGGTCGGGGCTCACCATCGCCACCGGGATGCTCCGGGGCCTGGAGCCCCGGGCCGCCGGCCGCTACTCGTTCCTCATAATGCTCCCGGCAGTGCTCGGGGCCATGGTCTTTTCCCTGCCGGACCTGGGCGTCGTCGGCCGGGAGCTCGTCGTTTTGGGACTGGCAGCCATGGCCGTGGCGATGGTCGTCGGCTGGCTGAGCCTGGACCTGCTGATGCGCATCCTGAAGAAAGGCGGGGTCCAGTACTTCGCCCCCTACTGCTTCCTCGCCTGCGGCCTGACGGTGCTCATCGCACTGGGATATTTGTGAAAAGGGGCAAGGCGCAGGGCGCAAGGGGTGAAGGCGCAGGGCGCAAGGACCTTGCGCCTTGACCCATGAGCCTTGCGCCTTGCGCCCTGCGCCCTGCGCCTTCCCTCATTCCCTTCGCAGGCTCAGCTTGGCCTTGCGCTCGTCCTCCTCGCGCTTGTGCCTCTGGCGCTCGTCGAGGAAGGCCGTTATGCGCCCGCGGGCGAGGCGCTCGGCCTCGGTGGCGCCCTTCTCGAGGATCCATTTCCCGCAGTCCACCTCGAGGTGGTCGATGAAATCCGTCGGGAGGGTGAACCGGCCGCGCTCCTTCGCGATGTCCTGGCGGACCTTGAGGATGAGCTCGTGGATCGTGTTGTGGGCGTATATCTCGACCAGGTGGTAAGGGGTCCCGTCGGTGGGAAGCGGCCGGGGCCGGCTCCCCCTCTCTTTTTCGCTCATCGGTCCTCAGGCGAACATCACGCCGGCCTCGCCGTACTTCTTCGTCGAGCCGTGGAGCGCCTTGTCCAGCGCCTGCTCGAAGTCGCGGGCGGCGACCCTGTCGCGGTTGTCGCGTATGGCGAACATGCCTGCCTCGGTGCATATGGCCTTGATGTCGGCGCCTGTCGCGCCCTCGCACCTCTGGGCCAGCGAGTAGAACTCTATGCCGGGGTCTATGTTCATCTTGCGGGTGTGGATTTTGAATATCTCGAACCGGGCCTCCAGTGGGGGCACGGGTATCTCGATGATGCGGTCGAACCGGCCCGGCCGCAGCAGCGCCTCGTCGAGTATGTCCGCCCGGTTGGTCGCGGCCACTATCTTGACGTCGCCTATCGGGTCGAAGCCGTCCATCTCGGCCAGAAGCTGCATCAGGGTGCGCTGCACCTCTCGGTCGCCCGAGGTGGCCACCTCGAGCCGCTTGGCCCCTATTGCGTCCAGCTCGTCGATGAAGAGGATGCTCGGCGCCTTCTCCCGGGCGAGCTCGAAGAGCTCCCGCACCAGCCGGGCGCCCTCGCCGATGTACTTCTGGACGAGCTCGGAGCCGACCAGCCGTATGAACGTGGCCTTGGTCTGCTGGGCCACGGCCTTCGCAAGAAGGGTCTTCCCGGTGCCGGGGGACCCGATGAGAAGCACGCCCTTGGGGGGCTCGATGCCCACCTTGCGGAAGAGCTCCGGGCGGGTCAGCGGGTACTCGACGCACTCCTTTACCTCGCGGATCTGGTCGACGAGGCCCCCTATGTCCTCGTAGCCGACGCCGGGCTTCTCTATGACCTCGCCGCTGGTCACCAGCGGGTCCTTGGAGGCGGGCAGTATCCCCATTATCGCCAGGGTCTGCTTGTTCATCGACACGCGGGTGCCGGGGGAGAGCTTCTTCCGGTCGATGTAGTCGGCCGAGTAGACGATGAAGTCGGGGCCTGTGCTGGACCGTATCACGACGCGCCCGTCCTCGAGGGCGTCGCGGACGTACCCCACGATCAGGGGCGGGGTCTTGAGCCTCTCGAGCTCCACCCGGAGGCGCTTTATCTCCTTCTGGAGCCGCAGGAGCTCGTTTTCGACGTACCGCCTCTCGCTCTCCGCCCGGCGGACGTCCTCCACGAGCTGGGCGTTCTTGCTCTCCAGCGCCGAGATCCGGTCGGCCAGGTAATGCGAAAGGTCCGCCCCGGCCTCGGCCGTCTCCTCCCGCTCGCCCATGTGTCCACCCGAGTGTGAGCAAACAACACAATTAAGGTGGATGTATATATTGTTTGCTAGACGGAAATCGAAACAAGCGATGTGAAGGCGGCAATGCAGGATGGCAGAAAGGCAGGAAGGGAGGCAGAATGGCAGGACGGCAGAACGGGGATTGGTCTTTGGTCCCCTCCTGCCTTGCTGCCTTGCTGCCTTGCTGCCTTGCCGCCCATCGATTAAAATTATATGGGCCAACGCGGATGAGGAGTCGGCGATACCGTTGCTTTGCGAGGTATGCGGCAGGCAGACGTCGATGCTCCGGGTGGTCCTGATCGAAGGCTCGGAGCTCAACGCCTGCCCCGACTGCGCCAGATTCGGCGTGGAGCGCGCCCCCAAGCCGAAGGCGTCCACCGCCCCGGTGCACATCTCCGAGGCGATCGAGCGCCGCGAGAAGCGCTCCCTGACGCGCGATGTCCTCTCGGACGGGACCGAGGAGCTGGTCTCCGATTTCCACGTCCGTATCCGCCGGGCCCGGGAGAAGCTGCTTTGGTCCCCCGAGGACCTCGGCCGGAAGATAAACGAGAAAAAGAGCGTTATCCTCAAGCTCGAGGGCGGCCAGATGCGCCCCGACGACTCGCTCATCCGCAAGCTCGAGCGGACCCTGAACATCAAGCTCAGGGAGAGGCCCACGATGGCCTCCGCCCCCAAGTCGGCAGTCCAGCGCGGCCTCACCCTCGGGGACCTCATTCGAATCGAAAAAAAATGATATGAGGCGCAAGGCGCAAGGCGCAGGGCGCAGGGCGCAGGGGGCGAAGGCGCAAGATGGAAGGATCAAGGGAACGACCGCTGATTCCTCCCTTGTCCCTCGCGCCTCATCCCTCGCGCCTTCAGCCTTGCGCCTCGCGCCTTCAGCCTTGCGCCTCGCGCCCTGCGCCCTGCGCCTTCCCGAAGAAGTATATATCGTGAAGACAATACGTCATGGCGGTGGTTCGCGCTGGGCCGGGCGGGGGCGGGGTCGGGCCGTGGGGGCGCCGCCCCATCGCAGTCCGACGGGTCGCCCGGCGAGGCCGTGGTGGTCGTCATAGAGGACAACGGCAACGGGAACGGCCTGCCGCGCCCGGTGGAGTCCTTCCTCAACTCCTACACGCGCTTTCTCCGGCGGAGGGCCGAGTTCGTCGTGCTGGCCCTGGTGGTGCTCACCGCGGCGTTCGTCCCGGTTCTCCAGCAGATGCGGTTCGAGACCGACCTCGAACAGTTCCTGCCCGAGGACCCGGTCATCGACGCCGACCGGCGGGCGGAGGGCTTTTTCGGGGCGCCGGCCGATCCGCAGTACTTCCTCGTCTCCGGCCCCAACGTGCTGGCCCCGGCCGCGCTTCGGGAGGAGCTCAACATCACCCTCCAGGCGCGGTACATCGAGGGGGTGACCGAGACCCTGTCCCTCGCCGGCCTTCTCGACGAGGCCGCGCGCTGGGAGTTCGACGGCGCCAACTGGACCCGGCACCCCGACCGCGGGCTGCTCAACATGTCCGACGCGGAGGTCGTCGCGCTGCGGGACCTCGCGCTCTCAGTCCTGGACCCGGGGCTAGACCTTTCGGCCCTCCCGCTGCCGCCCGCGCTGGAGCCCGGGGACCTGCGCCTCCTGGTCTCCTCGCTCCTACCCGGGGACTTCCGGCCCGGCGACACCGGGGCCCCCTCGACCGTGGTCATCGCCGGCATCAACGGCTCCCTGTCCCCCGAGAGGCGCAAGGACGTGTCGGCGCTGCTCTCCGACCGGGTCGGCGCGCTGGGGCTTCGGGAGATCCGGGTGTCGACGACCTCGACCTCACTGCTCACCCGCGAGGTGGACCGCGCCACCGTCCACGACAACCTTCCCATCGCGCTGGTGATAGTGGTGACTGTGTGCACCATCCTGGCCCTGGCGCTGCACCACTGGTCCTATGTCCTGCTCCCGCTCGCCTGCCTGGCCATGGCGGCCATCTGGACCTTCGGCTCCGCCATGCTGCTGGGGATCCGGCTCATCGCCATCGACATCGCCGTGATCCCCCTCATCGTCGGGCTCGGCGTGGACTACGTCATCCACGTGTCCCTGCGCTACCAGGAGGAGCTGGAGCGGGAGCGGAGACCGGGCCGGGCGATGTCCAACGCCCTGGTGGCCATCTTCTCCTCCATGTCGCTTGCGGTGCTCACCACCCTGGCGGCCTTCCTGACCTCGGTCTTCACGGGCATCCAGCCGATAAGGGAGTTCGGCCTGCTGTGCGCCCTGGGCGTCGGCTCCTGCGCGCTCCTGGCGGCCACGTTCTATCCGGCGGCGCGCATCCTGCTGGACCGGCGCCGGGCGGACGCCCGGGTGAGGACCCTTCGGAACACCCGCCTCTTCACGCACGGCATGGCCCTCGGCGCCGGGGCGGTCCGGAGGTTCCCGGCGGCGGTCGTGGTGGCCGTCATGGTCCTGACCTTCGGGGGCCTTCTCGGGGCCTTCCACCTGCGCACGGAGTTCGGGGTGGAGGACTTCGTCCAGCCCGACTGGCCTGCGATGAGGACCGTCGAGCGGCTCCGTGAGGAGTTCCCGGGAGCCAGCATGTACCAGTCCGTCATCCTCCTCGAGGGGGACATCGCCAACCCGGCCACGCTCTGGGCCATATTCAACATCACAGAGCGCGCCGGCGAGTCGAGGTTCGTCGTGAGATCGACCGTCGGCGGCACAGACATTCCCAAGGTGCAGAGCGCCGCCACGGTGGTCCGGCGCGCGCTGGCCCAGGACCCCGCGCTCGCCTCCCGATTCAATATCTCGGGGACGGGTCCCCTGCCCGCCTGCGGCCCTGACGACGTGGCGGGGCTCTTCGACCATCTGCGGGCGAACCAGACCTTCGGCGAGGCGTTCGGCCAGGTGGTCCACCGGGGGCATCGCTACGATGCCGCGGTCGTCAGGGTGTACAGCTTCGTGCGCGACACCGCCCAGGGAAGGGAGCTCTACCGCGAGCTCTCTGAGGCGGCGGGAGGGGCCGGCACGGCCACGGGCGGGACGATCCTCACCATCCGAACCCTGGACGCCTTCCGCGACAGCCAGATATCGTCGACGGTGGTGTCCGTGGTCTTTGCGGCGCTCTTCCTCGTGGCGGTCTACCGCAAGCCGGTGCTGGGGCTCCTCTCGTTGCTGCCGGTGGCCCTGTCGGCCATCTGGGTCCTGGGCACCATGTTCGTCCTGTCCATCTCGCTGAACGCGCTGACACTGACCGTGACCGCCCTGACCATAGGGCTCGGGATAGACTACACCATCTACATCACGCAGCGGTTCCGGCAGGAGATGGCGTGCAAGCGCCCCGCCCCGGCCATGCACGACACGATAATGAACCTCGGCGCCCCCATCTTCCTGAGCGCGCTGACCACCTGGGCGGGTTTCGGCGTGCTGGCCCTGTCCCCGATGCCCCTGACCCAGCAGTTCGGGGTGGTGAGCGCGGCGACGATCGGGTACTCGTTCCTGCTGGGGACCTTCGTCTTCCCCATCTTCCTGGTTGCCCTGGAGGTGTGGAAGCGCCGGCGGGGTCGCGGGGGCGGGGCACCGGCCACCGGTGGTGACGAGGGAGAGTGAAGGACGCGGGAAGGGCAGCGGGCAGTGGGCAGCGGCGGACGACGGGCTCCGCGTCGTCACCGCTCCCTGCTGCCCGCTGCCCGCTGCCTTTCCCCCCCGCTGCCTGCTGCCTTGCTGCCTCGTTTTATATAAGATAATTTATTTATACTTCATACTGTTACGAACGTATATTGACGGAAGGTGGCTCGCTCTGAGGCGGTTCGTCGGGGCCGTCGTGGCGGTCCTGTCCCTGCTGGCGGGGCTTCCGTTCCAGCCGGTCCAGGCCTCCGTATACCAGGCCAGCGCCGAGCCCGTGGCGCCCTCCTGGATTAATCCCTCCTCCCGGCCCGTGGCGGTCATCGGGATAAACCTGTCCCAGAACTCGGGGGAGAGGCTGCTGGAGGTGGGGGTCAGCTTCACGGACACCGGCGGGGACGGCGACTTCACCACCACCGACCTGCTCCCGCTTTCCAAGGACGCCTCGAGCGGGGTGGCGCTCTACCTGGACAACAAGAGCGCCGGCAGCTTTGGAACGTTCGACGCGGCGGACCGCCCGATCGCCCTCTCGGCCGTACCGGCGTGGACCGCGGGCAACTCCTCTTTCCGCACCCTGCTCCGGACCGGCGGCACCGCCATCCCGGCCAACGACCTCGGCAACAACACCGGCCCCGACCTGTTCGTGGTCGTCCGCACGAGCTCCACCGCCTCGGAGGGGGACGACTTCTCCGTTTCGCTTGGGCCCGATGACGTACTGGTCGAGGGGGGACCGCTCGATTTCCCGGCGGCGGACACCGACACGATAACGGTCGATGCCACTTCGCCCCGGGCGAGGGCCGGACCCGACATCACGGTGGACGAGGGCGTGGAGACGGGGTTCAGCGCCGCCACATCCACGGACAACATCGGCATCGCCAACTACACCTGGACGTTTGGGGATTTCGGACCGGACTTCCGGGCGTGGGGCGTCTACGTCACGCATGCCTTCGCCGCGCCGGGGAGGTTCCTGGTCCTCCTCAACGTGACCGACTACGCCGGGAACTCGGACGTCGCGGCGCTGACCGTCACGGTGCGGAACGTGAACCAGCCGCCGGCAATAACATCGACGCCCGTCACCGCCGCCCTGCAGGGCTCTCCCTACTACTACCTGCTGACGGCGACGGACCCGGACCACGACACATTGCGGTTCCTGGTCCTCTCGGCGCCTCCCAACATGACGGTCAACCCCTTGAACGGCCTGGTGTCCTGGGTCCCGGGCCAGGGGGATGTCGGCGGGGTGTCGGTCACGCTCGGCGTCACCGACGACAAGAGCCCGGTGGTGAGGCAGTCCTACACAATAGAGGTCCGGGACGTCAACGACCCGCCTTGGTTCACCAGCCTGCCGGTGTATCTGGCGACCCAGGGACAGTCGTATTCATACAGGGCCGGGGCCCAGGACCCGGACAACAACCAGCTGGTCTACGGGCTCGTCGCCGGGCCGGCCAACATGACCGTCGGCAAATTCTCCGGCCTCGTGACCTGGACCCCGGCCTGGGACCAGGTCGGCCTCAACAGGGTGGTGCTCTCCGCTTCCGACGGCCAGTACACCGTGTACCAGGACTTCTGCGTGACCGTCATCAACACCAACGACCCCCCGGTCATAGTCTCCGTGCCGCCCACCACGGCGCTCCAGGGCGTTCCCTACGGCTTCAGGGTCCAGGCGTTCGACCCCGACGGGGACGTGGTGAGGTTCTTCCTGAACGGCTCGCCGCCCGGGATGGTGCTGGACGAGGTCAGCGGGGTCCTCGACTGGACGCCCTCGGCGGACCAGGTCGGGGAGGTGCAGGTGAAGCTCGAGGCCACGGACAGGCACGGCGGCCAAAGCAACCTGTCGTACACCATAATTGTGGTCAACGTCAACGACCCTCCGGTGATAACGAGCGCCCCGCCGCCGACCGCCCGGCAGGGGAGCCTCTACACCTACCAGGTCCGTGTTTCGGACCCCGATGGCGACCCGGTGACGCTCTCCCTGCTCTCCCACCCGCCGGGGATGTCCGTCAACGCCTCGTCGGGGGTGGTGGAGTGGGTGCCCGGGCAGGAGTCCGTAGGCAGGGCAGAGGCGTCCATCCTGGCCTCGGACGGGCGGGGGGGGATTGCCGTCCAGAGCATCCAGCTCGCGGTGCAGGACACGAACGACGCTCCGGTCTTCCTGGGCGGGATCGCCCCGGTGGCGTACCAGAACCAGCCCTATGTCTCGCAGGTGCGCGCCTTCGACCCGGACGGGGACCAGCTCATCTACACCCTCATCAACCCGGAGGAGGACATCAGCCTGGACAGGCAGACCGGGACGCTGGTGTGGTACCCCCGGGTCCCCCAGGAGGCCAAGATAGCGGTCAGGGTGACCGACCCGAACGGCACCTCCGCCGATGAGGTCTTCACCGTGACGGTCAGGCCCTCGCCGGTGCCGCCGGTGGTGCAATCCATCGGGTTGCTCCGTGCCCGCGTCGGGGAGCGCTTCACCTACCAGATCGAGGCCTCCGACCCGGACGGGGGCAGGTTGAGGTTCTCCACCCCGTCCAGGATGCTGCGCATCAACGCCACCACGGGTGTTCTCTCATTCACTCCCCGTCCGGCGGACGCCGGGGTCCACGAGTTCACGGTGGAGGTGTCGGACACCGGCGGGATGAACACGACCGCCACCGGGGTCCTGGTGGTCGACCCCGAGGACGGGGGATTCTCCCTCGAGGGGATCTTCGGCTTCGCCATGGCCGGGCTCGCCGGCATCGACCCCCGGCTCGCCCTCACCATCATCGTCGCCCTCGGGGCGGCCCTGGCGTACCAGTTCGCGCGATTGCGACGCCTGGACGAGCTGGAGCGGCCGGCCGGGGGGGAGGCACCGCCCGGGCCCGCAGGCGTGACCGAGGAGGAGCGGCGGGCGCTCCAGCTAAGGCAGTCGCGGGAGCTGGAGGCCCGGGAGGCGGCCATGAGGGACGCCGGCACCGCCGGGGCGGATGCCGGCATGGCAGCGGAGGAGCGGGAGCGCCTGGAGCGGAAGGCGAGGGAGTGGGATGCCGCGCTCCAGAAGGAGAGGGAGGCCCGGGAACTCAGGGAGAGGGCGCGGGAGGCCGGGGGACCGGTGCTCTCGAGAGAGGAGCAGGAGCGTCTCGAGAGGGAGGTCGAGGAGGAGCTGGCCGCGGCCGGGCTCGGCGGAACCGGAATCGACGTCGCCGGGGATGCCGGGAAGGGCGCCATCCAGGGCGAGACGCGAAAGACCGCGGAGGACGGCACCCGCAGGAAGGTACCGCCCAAGAGGTCCAAGAGGAGATCGAGGGACCGGGCCGGGCAGCGGGGAGGGGACAATCATTAAGACCGCAGAGGGAGATTAACCGTGACTTCGGGAATCGGCGGAAAGCCGGGGGGCGGGGTAGGATGGCGCGCCGCAGGTTGAAGGGCAGTGGTGGCGCCCGGGCCGCTGCCGGCCGGCTGCCGCGCCCGTCCGGGGGCGGGCGCGCCGGTCCGGCGGCCCCGGGGCGGGCACCGGCAGCCGGGCCACCAGTCCTTCGGGCCGGCCACGTCGACGCCGACCGGTTCGAGCGCTCAAAGCGCGTGGGCTGGTTCGACTTCGAAAGGATACGGAAGGAGAGGGTGCTGGTGGTCGGGGCGGGGGCCCTGGGGAACGAGGTGGTCAAGAACCTCGTGCTCTCGGGCTACCGCCGGATATCCCTCGTGGACATGGACCGCGTGGTCTACTCGAACCTGAACCGGTGCGTCTTCTTCTCGGAGGAGGACTCCCGCCGGAAGAGGCTCAAGGCCGAGGTCGTGGCGAGCAAGGCCGGGCTCCTGGACCGCGAGGCCCGGATAGTACCGTACGACCATCGCATAGAGGAGCTCCCGGACGGTTTCTTCGGCGACCACGACCTCGTGCTCGGCTGCCTCGACAACATCGCCGCCCGGCTCCACATCAACGCCCGCACCTACCCGCGCCTCATTCCGTACGTGGACGGGGCCACGCTCGGCACGGTGGGCAAGGTCCAGGTGGTGCTCCCGCCCGAGACGCCCTGCCTGGAGTGCGGGATGAACCGCACCCACATGAAGGTGCTCGAGAAGCGCTGGAGCTGCACCGGCCGGGACGTGACCTTCTTCGACCCCAAGCTCGCCGCCGAGATAACCACCACGAGCGTCATCGCGGCGGTCCAGGTGCGCGAGGCCCTCAAGCTGACCAGCCGCCGGCATGAAAGCTGCATCCGGCACATGTTCTACTACGACGCCACGAGGAACGTTTGCGATGTCCTGCAGGTCGACCTGAACCCCAGATGCCCCCACCACGGGGCCCCGGAGGCCGTGGAATGAAGGGCCGGTTCGACGCGCTCAAGTACGCCAAATCGCTCGAAAAGCAGCTGAGCGCCGACCCGCGCAAGAAGAGGCTCCAAGACGACGTCGCCCGGCTCCAGTCCCGGCTCGCCGACGAGGGCAGGAAGGGCGCCGACGTCTCCGGCCTGGAGAGGCTGCTCTCGGACGCCTCCTCGGCCGTGGAGGGCGGCGACCTCGGCCTGGCCGAGGAGCTCGTCTCCAGGGCGGAGAAGGGGCTATCGGGGCTGGGGGCGCTCTCTGTCGAGGAGGCCATCGCTCGGGCGCGCCGGGCGGCCGAGGACGTCGGGATGCTGGGCCTCGACAACGTCCGGGCGCTGGAGCTGATAGGGCAGGCGGAGGACGCCATCCGAAAGAAAGACCACAGGTCCGCCCGGAAGCTGGCCGTCGCATCGCAAAAGGAGGCGGAAACGGCCCTGGAGGGATCGGTCCAGGACGCCCTGCCCTATGCCGAGGGCCTCGTCTCGGAGTGCGAGAGGTGCGGGATGGACGTATCGGGACTGCGGGGGAGGCTCTCCGCCGTCCGGGAGCTTTTGGGAAAGCGGGAGTACAACGCCGCCCTGCAGGAGTGCACCACGCTCGTCGAGGACATCGAGCCCGCCCGGAAGTCCTTCTTCCGCGAGCGCCTCGCCCGGGCGGGCGAATCCGTCGAGCGCGCCCGGGAGGGGGGCCGGGATGTCTCCGCGCTCGAGGGCTCCCTGGCCCGCGCCCGCAGGCTGCTCGACCTCAAGGACTTCGAGGGGGCCTGCGAGGCCCTCGGAGAGGTCGAGGCGGCCACAGGCGCGGCGGCGGCCCCGGCCGGCCCGCCGGGACCCGGCCCGGAGGCCCCCCCGGACGAGGTGGAGGAGGCCTCCGGGGTGCTCTCGGAGCTCAGGTCGGCCATCGCGGCCGGGACCAAGATGGGTCTTGACCTCAAGGCCGAAACGGCCAGGGTGCCCGAGGTCGAGGGCCTGTTGAAGGCCGGTGACGGCCGGGGCGCCGCCGCCGTCGGGCGGCAGGTGCTGGCGAAGGTGCGCGAGCGCCAGAAGGCCCTCTCCGGGAGCGCCATAGCGTCGCTCGAGGATGAGGTGGCCCGGCTCCGCAAGGGGGGCGCCTCGGTGGCCCCCGCGCAGAAGGTCCTCGAGCAGGCCTCCGAGAGGCTGCGGGCCGGCTCCCACGAGGAGGCGTTCGCCCTGGCCCGCCGGGCGGTCGACGAGCTCGACGCCCTCCGGGAAGGGATGGCCGGCTACGCGGAGGCGATGTCCCGGTGCAAGGGCCTGCTCAAGGACGCCGCTGGGAGCCGGCTGGACTGCACGCTCGCCGAGCCCCTGGTCGAGGAGGCCCGGGCGGCCGCGGCCCGGGGCGAGTACCTCGCCGCTGCCGGGAAGCTCGCCGAGGCCCTCGGGTTGCTCGAGGACGCGATGGCCGGCCGGGCCGCCGGCGGCCTCCGGCGGGCGCTGGAGCTGGTCTCCCGCGCCGACGAGGAGGGGACGGACCTCGAGGACGTCGAGAGGCTGGCGCTCGACGGGCTGGCATTCGAGGAATCCGGGGAGGGCGGGCGGCTGGGCGAGGTGGCCGCCACCATCGAGCGGCTGGCGGGCTCGCGGGCCCGCTCATCGATGATGGCCCGGGACGCCCTCGACCGGGCCGGCGAGACGATGGCCGAGGCGATGATGGAGATGCTGGACGTCTCCGACGAGACCCGCAAGGTGGGGCTGGCCGGGGAGGCCCTGCAGAGGGGGGAGTACGAGGACGCCCGGTTCCTCGCGGAGGACGTCGCCCCGGCCCTCCGCCAGCGGTGCCGCGAGGCCCTGGACCAGTCCATATCGAAGGCGGCCTCGATGGTGGAGGAGCTGGGCCAGTCCGGGGCCGAGATGCCCCGGGCGCGGGAGTACCTCCGCAGGTCGCGCGAGCTCGCCGAGTGCGGCCGTTTCGGGCTGGGGCACTCCTACGCGCTGCAGGCGGTCCAGGAGGCCCGCGCGGTCGGCGACCGCTTCCGGGAGGCCCAGGACGCCCGCGCCGCCGTGGAGGCCATGCTCGAGAGCGCGACGGCGCTGGGGGTGCCCCGGGAGGATTTGGAGGCCGCCCTGTCGGAGGTCAGCTCGGCCATCGAGGTTCGCGCCTACGAGAGGGCAGTGGCGGCCGGGGCGGCCGGACTGGAGCGGGGCGAGGAGCGCTTCGCCCGGGAGGCCCGCGCCCTGGAGGCGGGCCTCTCCGAGCTCCTGTCGTCGCTTCGCAAGCTGCCCATCGATGGCTCGGCCGGGGCGGCGGCCCTCAAGGCCGCCCGGGGCCACCTGGGGAAGGCGGAGCACGCCGAGGCCATATCGGCGCTCAGGGGGCCGACCGAGAGCCTGTCGAGGGCGAGGCGGCAGTACGAGGATTCAGCGGCCGCGCTGGAGGCTGCGCTGGCGCGTCTGTCGGAGGCCGAGGGATACGGCCTGGACGTCTCCGAGATCAGGCCTGACCTCGAGGCCGCCTCCCGTGCCCATTCCTCCGGCGCCTACGACGAGGGATTCCGGCTTGCGCGCACCGCCCTGGAGCTGGGGGAGCACCTGATCTCCGAGAGGGCCGCGCAGGCGATGGGGGAGCTCCGGGACCTCCTGGAGTCCACCGAGCGGGCCGGCACCGTCCTCGACGACCTGCACGAGCGCGTCGGGGCGCTCTCCGGGTGCTTCTCGTCCAAGGCGTTCGGGGGGCTCTTCAAGGAGGCGGTGGCCATACGCGCCGAGATAGGGAGGCGCCGGGCGCGCCACTCCGAGGCGGTCACGGCCATCCAGGGCATCCAGGCCGCCATCGAGGAGGTCAAGGCGATGGGCGCGGACCTCAGCCCGACCGAGGACCTCCTGGGATTGGCGCGGTTCGCCTCCGAGCGGGGCTCCTATGACGATGTGCTGGACTACTCCCGGCGGGCGCAGTCGGAGCTCACCGCCGCCGCCGGATCGAGCGTGGACAGGCAGCGGGAGGCCCTCGCCGCGCGCATCGCCAGGCACGCCGGCGAGGGTGTGGAGCTTCGGGCCTGCCGGAACGCTCTTTTGGCCAACCCCGGCCTGCTTCCCGACGGCGGCTTCCGGGCCGTCCTGGCCGACCTCAAACGCATCGAGACCGACATGGAGGTGCGCCGGGACCAGCACCGCAACACCCAGAAGGTCCTGGCGGCAGCCGAGTCCCGCCTGACCGAGGCCGGGAGCCTGGGGGTCAACACCGCCGATGCCTCCCGGCTCCTCGAGTCGGCAAGGGGGGCCTCTTCGGCCGGCGACTACCCCAAGGCGGTGGAGCTCGCCGAGCAAGCGCGCGACATCGCCGCCCGCAGCACCGAGAGCCACCAGCAGACCATGGGCGCGATGGAGCTCGCCCGCGCCCACCTGCGCGACGCCGAATCGATGGGGGCCGACATCGCCCGTGCCCGGGAGCTCCTGGAGCGGGCGGCCGCGATGTTCGCGGCGCGCAACTACGACGACGCCATGGCCCTGGTGGTCGAGAGCGAGACCGATATCCTCCACTCGCAGGAGACGCTGGTGGGGGACACGATGGATCTTGCCCGCTCTACGCTGGATGAGGCCCAGAAGATCGGCGCCGACACGAACGGCGCCATGGAGCTCCTCGGGCGCGCCGAGAGCGCCAGGCAGGCGCGCGACTTCGGGCCGGCCTTTGCCCTGGCCCGGGAATCCTACGAGAGCGCCCAGGAGGAGCGTTCCCGCCACAGCACGGCCCTGGGGGCCCTCAGCGAGATCCAGGAGATGGTACAGAAGGCGCAGGCCGAGGGGGTGCGGGTGGAGCGCCTGGTGAAGGAGCTCGAGCACGCCCGGGAGGCCCTGCAGAGATTCGACTACGAGGGCTGCACCGGCACCGCCGAGCGGGTCCGGATGCAGGCGGAGGAGTGCATCGGCGCCGCCACGCAGGCCCGGCGGGCGCTGGAGCGCTGCGAGGCCGCCCTCCGCACGGCCACCGAGATGGCTGCCCAGACCAACGAGGGCGAGGGGCTGCTTCTCCGCTGCCGGGAGCAGTACCAGGCCGGCGAGTACCGCGCCGCCCTCTCCACCGCCGGGACCTGCCACGAGCGCCTGGCCGCCGCCCAGCACCGCCAGGTCTGGGGCGAGCTCGGCCAGCTGGTCCTCGAGCTAGACGACGCGGAGGATGCGGGGGCCGAGCTCTCGGCGGCGTGGGGGCTGGCCGAGGAGGCGGGGCTCGCGCTCGCCGGCGGGGACTTCCCCAGCGCGCTCCTGAGGACCCGGGCCGCCCGGACGAGGCTCGCCGAGGCCACCCACGCGTTCGAGGGCATCTCCAGCGTCATGCTCGCCAGCCGCCTGATAGTGGACGAGGCGCGCTTCATGGAGGCCGACGTCGCGGTGGCCTCGGACCTCTCCGCCGGTGCCCAGAGCGAGCTTCGGGCGGGCAACTACCACGGCACCCAGGAGCTGGCGCTCCAGGCGGCGGAGGAGGCCACCCGCAACCAGAGGAGCCTCCTCAACCAGCTCATCTCGACGGCCGACCGGGCCGTGTCGGAGGCGGCGGGGTGGGGCATCAGGTCGCGCCTTGCGGTCGACCGGCTGGCGCGCTCCCGGACGGCGATGGAGTTCCAGGACTTCAAGGGGGCCCGCGACCTCCTCGAGGAGTGCGACGACGCGCTGGCGCAGGCGATAACCGACCACAAGGGCGTCTCGGACAGGATGGCCCAGCTCACCGAGTCCCTCGTGAGGGCCGAGGCGCTCGGCCTGGACCCAGCCCCCGTGCGGAAGGGGGCCGCCGAGGCCGAGACGCTGGCGGCCCGGGGCGAGTACTCCCGGGCGCTGGAGGCGCTGGGCGACCTGTCCCGGGAGCTGGCCGCGGCCGAGCGCACGCTGGTGTCGGACCGCCTGGAGCAATCCCGATTGGCCCTGGAGGAGGCCCTCGCCCAAGGCGTGTTCATCGCCGATGCCGCCCGGGCCATTGAAGGGGCGAGGGGGGCCCTGGAGTCGGGGCAGTTCCAGTCCGCCCTGGAGCTTGCCGCGGAGGCATCGCGCACGGTGGAGAACAACCGCCAGGAGCACCGGCGGGTCACGGCGATCGTGATGGAGCTCTCCTCCGAAATCGAGTGCGGCAAGGAGCTGGGTGTGGGGGTCCCCGACTCGCCTGCCGTCCTCTCCGGCGCCCGGGAGCTCCTCTCCCGCGGGGAGTTCGCCCAGGCCGAGGAGCAGGCGCGCCGGGGCCGCGCCGCCGTGGCGAGCGCCCTCACCGGGGCGATGCAGGGCAACCTCTCCGCGCTGGAGGAGGAGCTGCGCGAGGCCGAGCGACAGGGCGTTAGGTCGGCGGTGGCCGCCGGGCTCCTGAAGGGGGCCGACCGGGACCTCCGCTCCAGATCCTACTCGGAGATGATCGGCCACATCGAGGAGGCGCGCCGGGAGCTCGCCGCGGCCCGCCGGGCCCGTGAGCAGATCCAGCGGACGCTCGAGTCCATGGGCGAGAGGCTGAAGGAGACGGAGGCGCTGGGCGCCGACGGCGAGGCGGCCTCGGCGCTCGTGGGCCGCGCGATGGAGGTCTCCTCGGAGGGCGACTACGCCCAGGCCCTGGAGCTCCTGGGGGAGGCCGATCTTGCCGTCGAGGCCGCCCAGCGCGTCCGGGTGGAGGAGGCGCTCTCGGGGGCCTCGGCGCTCGTCGAGGAGGGCGACGCCATCGGCGCGGACACGCGCGCCGCCCACAAGGCGCTCGCCGGCGCGAGGAAGGCCCTGGAGGGGAGGGACTACCGGGGGACCTCCGGGCTCGCCCGGGAGGCCCTCGAGGAGGCCGAGCGGCGGGTCGGGGAGCACCGGCGCAGCATCGAGACTGTGGCCGTATCGGAGAAGACGCTGGCGGACGCCGAGTCCGAGGGGCTGAACGTGGAGCGGCTGCGCCGCGTGCTGGAGGAGGCACGCCGCAGCCTGCGCAAGCACGACTACCCGGCGGTGGCGGAGGCGGCCGCCCGGATCGACCGGGAGGTCGGGACCCTCCTGCGCCAGTCCAGCGAGGCCCGGCGGCTGATAGGCTTCTGCGAGCGCAAAATCGACTCGGCGCGCCATATCGGCGCCGATGTCTCATCGGCGGAGGCCCTCCTGGCCGAGGCCCGGGCCGCCACGGAGAAGCGGGTCTTCGTGAAGGCCTTCGAGCTCGCCACCCAGTGCCTGCGGCAGATAGACAGCATGCAGCACGCCGTCGTGCTGGGGTACCTCACCGACAGCGAGCTCCAGCTCGCCGAGATGGAGGAGGCGGGGGCCGACATCGCCGAGGCCCAGGAACTGATAGAGATCGCCATCGAGGCCCTCAACGAGAGCGAGTTCGAAAAATCCATGGAGCTCGGCCGCCAGGCGGTCGAGACCGCCCGGGGCAAGATGTCCCAGCACGAGCTGGCCGCCGAGAGGGTCCGGGAGCTCGAGCGCAAGATGAAGGACGCCACGGAGCTGGGCGGGGACCTGCGCTCCATCGAGAGGCTGCACTCCGAGGCCCGCTCGGCGCTCCAGTCCCACGACCACGCCCGCCTGGAGGCGATCGCCGGCGAGGCGCTGGAGGCGATGGTCGGCTCCCTCCACGAGCTGGTGGCCACCCGGACCGCCGAGGCCTCGGCGGTCATCTCGGGCGTCGAGGAGATAGGCGCGGCCGTGGCCAGGGCGCGCGACCGCCTGCTGCGGTCCCGGCGGGCGCTCGAGTGCGACGACTTCAAGACGGCCCTCAACCTGCTTGAGGAATCCCAGAGCGCCGCGGGCGCCGCCCGGCTCAGGCACGCCGAGACTCTCGAGGGCGTCAAGGGGCTCCAGAACATGGCCCGGGAGGCCTCCGAGCTGGGGCTGGACGTGTCGCGGGCCCGGTGGGCGCTGGCCGAGGTGGACGAGGCCATCGACGAGGGCCAGTACGACCAGGCCGACCGCATAATCTCCGAAACGCGCGCCGAGCTGGAGAAGGGCTACCTCAGCCACGCCGAGCAGGCGCTCGCCCGGACGGAGGAGGCGCTGGTCAAGACCCGGGAGCTGGGGGCGGACGTCGGGGCCGAGGTGAAGGCCCTGGCCGAGCTGCGCGTCATCTTCTCGCAGGGACGCTACCAGACGGTGATGAAGTCGTGCCGGGAATGCCGGCGCAGGCTGGACGAGAGGCTCAACGAGCACATCGCCGGGATCATCCTCCGGGCCGAGAACCTCATAAACGAGGCGGGGAAGGTGGGGGTGGACGCCCGGGAGTACCGGGAGACCCTGGAGCGCTCCGAGGAGACCGTCAGCGAGGGCGACTACGAGGCGGCCCTCCGTTTGGCCAGCGAGGCCATCGACCGGACCCGGGCGCTCCTGCGCAGCTCCATATCGGGAACGATATCGACCCTGGGGGGGCTGATAGAGGAGTCGCGCCGCATCGGGGCCGACGTCCGGGAGGTGGAGGAGTACTCCCGGCAGGCGCTCTCGGCCCTGCAGAAGGACGAGTACGAGCTCGCCCACGACCACGCCCTCTCGGGCATCGCGGCGGTGGACCGCGTCCGGGAGGAGTTCATCGTCCGCCGCAGGCAGGAGGTCGAGCGCAAGATCTCCGAGGCCGAGGCGATGGGGGCCCAGGTGGAGGACTTCCGCCGCTCGACGGCCAAGGCCCAGGAGTTCCTGGAGAGGGCGGACTTCGAGAAGGCCGCCCTGCTGCTTCAGGAGACGGAGGAGAACACCCTCAAGCGGCAGTCGCGCGTGGCCGAGGAGAGCATCCGCCGGGCCGAGGAGCAGCTCGCCAAGGTGAAGATGGACATAGACCTGGCCCGGGCCCGCTCGCTCCTCGACGAGGCGCGCAGCGCCCTGGGATACGGGGAGTTCGAGGAGGCGGTGGACTACTCGGTGCAGTGCGTGGAGGAGACGAACCGCGTCCAGGCCCAGTTCGTCGAGGAGGTGATCGGCACCACGGAGGAGACCATCGCCGCGGCCGCCCAGATGGGCGCCGACACCCAGAAGGCGCGCGAGCTCCTCGACTACTCGCGCGCCGACCGGGAGGCGGGCAACTTCGACGCCGCCCTGGCGAAGGCTGTGCAGGGGGCGGAGGAGGCCGAGCAGGCCCAGTACGACTTCGTGCGCGGGCCCATCGAGCACATCCGCCGGGTGATGAAGGAGGCCCGGCTCTCCGACGACAGGATAAAGCGGCTGATGGCGGCGGCCGAGGGGCACCTCGAGAAGAAGGAGTACCAGGAGGCCCGCCGGGAGGTCATGCGCGCCATGGACCTCACCGGGGAGATCCAGGAGAAGCTCGCCCGCAAGGAGATAATGGACTCCGAGGAGGTCGTGGCCGGGGTCGAGAAGGCGGGGGCGGTCTCGCCCGTCGCCCGCAACCTGCTCCGGAGCGCCCTGACCGCCATCAACGCCCGCGACTTCGAAAAGGCCATGAAGTTCTCCCGCGAGTGCTCCGTTCAGGCCATGAAGACGCGCGACGAGTTCGCCTCCGCCCAGAGGGCCCAGACTGCGGCGGAGGCCGAGATCGCCACCCTGAACGAGCTGGGCCTCATGACCGAGGAGACGGGGGACCTTCGGGACCTCTCGAGGTCCGGGTTCTCCTCCGGCGATTACATGAAGTCGAAAGAGTACTCCGCCCAGGTGGTCCACAAGGCGGAGTCGCTCTACTTCAAGGCGGCCGGAGAGGCCCTCTCCTCGTCCCAGTTCAAGATAAACTACGCCAGAAACATCGGGGCGGACGTCAGCACGGCCGAGAGCCTGCTTCGCGACGCGAAGGCCGCAAACGAGTCCCGGGACTTCCGCCGCACCCTCGAGCTCGCCCGGCGCTGCCGAGAGGAGGCCGAGAGGGCCAAGGAGCGCTACAAGGAGCTCGTGGACACCATCTACTCCGCCGAGTCGAAGATATCGGTCGCCCACACCTACGGCCTGGACACCTCCGCCGCCGAGCGGCTGCTCTCGATGGCGGTGGCCCAGAAGTCGAAAAACGGCGAGGAGGCCCTCGATTTCGCCCGCCAGAGCATGGAGGAGGTCCAGCGGGCCCTCGAGAGGTTCACCCCCGACATCAAGGTCGAGATAAAGCTCGAGGGGGTGCTCCAGAAGGAGCGGTGGAGCCAGGCCTCCCTGACCATCTCGAACACCGGGAAGGCGACGGCCAAGGACATCTCCGTGCGCTTCAGCGGCGACCTCGAGGTGCAGGGCGGCGAGCGCGTGAGCGTTCTGCGCGGCGGGGAGAGCCGGAGGCAGTCCGTGCGGGTCCGGCCCTCGAAGGGCGGGGACCTGCCCCTGGGAACGAGCGTGGTGAGCTTGAGGGAGTTCGACGACAAGGAGTTCCGGTCACAGGAGACGCGCTGGATCCGCGTGGAGGACGCCACACCCCTGGCGACGCCCCTCAACCAGTTCGTCACCAAGTCCGTGAGGTGCCATATCTGCCTGGGCACGATAAAGTCCGGGCTGCCCCTCGTGCGGTGCGAGTGCGGCAAGACCTACCACGAGACCTGCGCCTCGCGCGTGGGGGAGTGTCCCAACTGCGGGCGGGACCTGCATAACGTCGGCCCGGGCGGGGGGGGCTGAGGGAATGCGGGCACGGGGCGGAGCGAGGGGGCCGAGCCGCTACATGCCAGGGACAAAAAGTAAATATAAGGAAATGCGAATATGGTTGCCGTAAAGGGTACAAAGCGGAGGTTTTGACGGACTACGGCCTTGCTCGGCTGCGGGAAAGGGGTATTGATGACCACCAGGGTGACGATAAAGGACGCGGACACCGGCAGCAGGATCGAGATGGACCTTGAACCGGACAACACCATCGAGGAGACCATCGAGAGCGCCGCCAGCTACTGGGAGAAGGAGGCCGGGGCGTACGTCCTCCGCTGCGGCAAGAGGGTGCTCCGCGGTCAAATCACGCTTGCCGAATCGGGGATCCGAGAGGGCGATGTCCTGGAGCTCATCCCCGATCCCGAGGGCGGAGCGTGAGAGCCCCCTTGGCCGTCGCGCTGGGCCGGGGGAGGGGAGAGGGAACCGGGGTGCTGGGTCGGACCGGGACGGGCCGGTCCCGTGAAGGGGGGGTGTGAGGAACGCCGCTTCCCAAGGAGATACTTCGAAGGAGGCTCCAGAACGAGATAGCCCAGGTCCGCCGCAAGATGATCCACACCATCGTGGTCTCGGACCCCACTTTCAGCACGTTCCCCGTGGAGATAAAGGTCACGCTGCGCGGCGTGCCGGGGCCCATCCTTCGCGACGGCAAGGTCTCCCACAAGTTCACCCACAAGTTCACGATGGAGATCACCGATGACTATCCCTATCACAAGCCCATAGTGAGGTGGGAGACGCCGGCGTTCCACCCCAACGTGATGCTCCCCGAGGACGGCGGCTACGTGTGCACGCGCCTTTTAGACGAGTGGGACTTCAACTCGACGCTGCTCACCTTCTTCAAGGGCATAGAGTCGCTTCTGTCCAACCCCAATCCCGCCAACCCGTACGGCACGGACAGCTGCACCCGCGCCGCCGAGTACTTCAACAAGCACCCCTACAAGCCCCCCGAGATAGTCCAGTCCGCCAAGAAGGCGCCGCGGATACTCGGGGACCGCAACGAGCCCGAGCGGGCGGGCGACCCGGGCGGGTGAGCCCAACGGCCGAAGCGTCCGCGACATCGGGGGTGCAGTAGGCTTGTCGGACCGGCCCAAGATCGTCGCCGAGAGGAAGCGCCGGGCCCGCGAGATGAAGCCGCCCCAGGACTTCATCATCCACGAGTGGGGGAAGCCCTACGCCGGCATAGAGGTCTACATATCCCAATTGGCGTTCGACAAGATGATGAAGCAGTGCTCTCTCTACGCCAAGCGCCACCTCGAGGCGCTGGGCTACCTGGTGGGCGACTACTGCCGGTGGAAGAACAAGGAGTACACCATAGTCGAGGACGCCGTGACCTCGGACCTGGACACCACCTCCGTGTCGGTCCACTTCCAGGCCTTCGAGAAGGCGTTCGACCAGCTGGACCGGATAGACTTCGACTACGTCCTCGTCGGCTGGTACCACTCCCACCCGGGCCACGGCTGCTTCATGTCCCAGACCGACATATCGACGCAGAAGCGGATGTTCAACAAGTCGTTCCACCTAGCGATAGTCATCGACCCCATCAACAAGGAGTTCAAGGTCTACAAGATGGACGGCCCGGTGCCGGAGGAGAAGGTCTTCGGGATATACCGCAACCTCAACGGCGAGGGGCCTCCCTCCCTGGAGGTGCACGGGCCCGGCGCGGAGGGCTATGCGCCCTACGGGGACCGGAACTCGACGCCGGCCTACGAGCCCGGGTCGGCGCCCCGCGGGGGGGCCGCCCGGGCCAAGGCGGCCGCCCGCACCGAGGCCGAGCGCATCGCCCGCGAGCGCGAGAGCCAGCGCCGCTCCCGCGAGCGCGCCGCCGAGAGGACCCGGCTCTTCAGCACGGCGCTGCTCCTCTTGCCGCTCTTCTTCGCGGCTTTCGGCGGGGTGCTGGGCTTCGCCCTCGCGTTCCAGAGGGACCGCGTGGCGGCGTGGGTCATCCTGGCCGTCGGCGGGGTCATGACCGTCCTCTGGGCATTGTGGGCGGCGGCGGGACCGCCGTTCATTGGGTAGATCGGCTCGGGGGACGTGTTGTTGATATCGGTTAGGGGGACTTGTTTTTCCTGTCGGTGAATGGAAGACGGCGGTAGAAAAACGAATGTACTTGTTCTCGTCTACCCCCTACCCGATCTCACCCGCACGTCCCCCGAACCGATTTCATATTCTCCCCACCTTCGCTGCTATCGCCGTCGCCAGGGCCATGGTGCCCATGCTCCCGCCCATGTCCGGGGTGCGGACGCGGCCCTCGCGGATGACCTGGGCCACCGCGGCCTCGACCCGGCCGGCCCTCTCTTTCTCTCCGAGCCACCCGAGCATCAGCCTGGCCGACAGGACCGCCGCCACGGGGTTGGCCACGCCGCGGCCGGCGATGTCGGGCGCCGAGCCGTGGGCGGGCTCGAACATCGCGTAATCGTCGCCGATGTTGGCCCCCGGGGCGAACCCCAGCCCCCCGACGAGCTGGGCGCAAAGGTCCGACAGGATGTCGCCGAACATGTTGGTGGTGACCAGCACGTCGAAGTGAAGGGGGTCGCCCACCAGCCTCATCGCGCAGGCGTCCACCAGCATCTCCTCGTACTCGATTTCGGGGTGGTCGCGGGCGACCTCCCTGACCGCCGACAGGAAAACGCCATCGGTGGCGCGCAGGACGTTGGCCTTGTGCACCGCGGTCACGCGGCGCCTCTCCCCGTCCCTGCCGGCGATGCCCGCGCGGGCGGGCCAGCTGCGGCGCGGGACGGACGCGGCGTGCTCGAACGCCGATTTGGCTATCCGGTGGGAGGCCCTCTTCGTTATGGCCCGGACGGCTATCGCGGCCTGCCGCGGGACCCGCTCCATCCCCCGGATCTCGTAAAGCTCCTGCGGTATCCGGTCCCACTCGACGCCCGAGTACATCCCCTCGGTGTTCTCCCGGAAGATCGTTATATCGACGCCCTCGCGCATGTTCCCGGGGTTCCCGGGATAGGCCCTGCAGGGCCGAAGATTCGTAAAGAGGTCGAACATCCTGCGGATGCGTACGACGGCGCCCGAGTAGCGGGCCCCCCTGGCCCTCTGGGCCTCGGAGAGCTCGGCCATCGCGTCCGCCTCCGGCTTAGAGGTCACCGCGCCGAAGAGCGCGCAGTCCGTCCTCCGCAGGAGCTCGATGGTGCGGTCCGGGAGGGGCGTGCCCTCCTTCCTCCAGAACTCCCAGCCGATGTCCCCGGGCATGTACCGGGCCTCGAACCCCGTGGCGTCCAGCACCAGCCGGGCGGCGCCCAGAACCTCCCGCCCGATGCCGTCGCCCGGCAGCCAGGCGATGTCAGGCCTTGCCATGCGGAAGCCTCCTTCTGGTGTGCGGCACCAGCCCCCCGTCCTCCAGGATGTCCATCATGAACCTCGGCAGCCGCTCGCCGTCCAGGACGCGCCTCCCGCGGCCGCACCGCAGGGTGCCTGCGGAGAGATCGACCAGGACGCGCTCGCCCTCCCTCACGGCCTTGCGGGCGCCCGGGCACCGGAGCACCGGGAGGCCCACGTTCACGGCGTTTCGGAAGAATATCCGGCCGAACGAGCCGGCCACGATGGCCTGGACGCCCGCGGCCTTCAGGGCCATCGGCGCCTGCTCCCGGCTGGAGCCCACGCCGAAGTTTAGGCCGGCCACGATGACCCGCCCCGAGAGGCGCCGCCCCGCCGGGAGGGCTCCCTCGAGGGCATGGGGGGCGAGCCTCCCCGGGTCCGCCGTCCGGCAGTGCTTCCCGGCGATTATCGCGTCCGTGCTCACTGCGTCGCCCAGGAGGAGGGCTCGGCCCCGGACCATCACCGACGCATCACCTCCCGCGGGTCGGCTATCTCCCCCTTCAGCGCGGAGGCGGCCACGGTGGCGGGGGAGGCCAGGTAGATGTCGGCCCGGGGGCTTCCCATCCGCCCCCGGAAATTGCGGCTCGTGGTCGAAATGCAGACCTCTCCGGGGGCGAGGACGCCCTGGTGCGCCCCCAGGCAGGGGCCGCAGCCGGGGCTCTCCAGGACGGCCCCCGATTCGAGCAATCTCGCGAAGACGCCCCTGCGGAGCCCCTCGAGCAGGACCTCCCTCGACGCCGGCACGAGGAGCAGTCGCACCCGGGGGTGGACCCTCCTTCCCCCGAGGATCCGGGCGGCCACCTCGAAATCCCCCAGGCGGCCGTTGGTGCACGAGCCGATGACCGCCTGGTCCAGGGGGCGGCCGGCCTCCTCCCAAACGGGCCGGACGCGGTCGACGGAATGGGGGCAGGCGAGGAGGGGCTCAAGGCGCGAGCAGTCGACCCGTATCCGCCGCTCGTACCGCGCTCCCGGGTCGGCCCGGACGGCGGCCCTCCGGGACCGAAGGCCCCCGGCGGCCAGGTAGCCGAGCGTCCTCCAGTCCGGCTCGACGATGGCGGCCTTGGCACCCATCTCGGTGGACAGGTTGCAGAGCGTCTGGCGCGCCCCGATGCCCATTCCCGACACCGTCCCTCCCGAGAACTCCATCGCCCTGTACTCCGCGCCGTAGGCGCCGATCTCACCGACCAGGTGCAGGGCCAGGTCCATCGCCCCGACGCACTGCGGGAGCCGTCCACCCGCCTCGACGCGGACCGTCCCGGGGACGCGAAGCCATATCCTCCCTGTGGCCCAGACCGCGGCGAGGTCGGTCGGTCCGACGCCGGTGGCGAACGCTCCCAGGGCGCCCGCCATGGTGGTGTGAGAGTCGGCCCCCACGACGAGATCGCCGGGGCGGACATGCCCATTCTCGGCGAGGAGCTGGTGGCAGACCCCCTCCCCCACGTCGTAGAAATGGCGGATTCGGTGCCTTCGCACGAAATCCCGGACGAGCCGGTGGGCGGCGGCGGTCTCCTCGCACTCGGCGGGAGAGCGGTGGTCCAGCGCGATGACGACCGTTCCCGGCCGCAGGACCCTCCGGGCGCCCATCGCCGAGAAGCCCTCTATCGCGATGCGGGCGCTCTCGTGGGCCAGCGTTAGGTCGGGGCGCGCCTGGACGAGGTCGCCCGGGTCGACCCTCTTCATGCCCGAGGCGCGCGCCAGGACCTTCTCGGAAACCGTCCGGCCCATCGCTGGTCGCTGGACACGTAGGGTGAGGTTGGTTATTTTCTTTTGCCCCTCGCCCGCCGGAATCAGCGCTTCTCGATGAGCTCGACGAGCGTCCCGTCCGGGTCCTCGACGAAGGCTATCTCGGCCCGGTTCTGGGGTATGGGCCGTCGGCTGGCCAGCCTCATGCCGAGGAAAGCCTCGTAGAAACGGATGGAGCGCTCCAGGTCCGAGCTCCTTACGGATACATGCGCGAAAGTCATCCGGCCACCCCGGGCGAGATGCCTTAACCGGCCTAATAAAGTGCCGGCGGGGGAGTCTGGGGGGCCGCGGGCGGGGATCTGCGGCCTTCCCACTTAAGCAAGAGCTCCACGGCGTACTTTCCCGAGACGATGCAGCCCGGGACGCTTCCCCCGGGCGTGGCCCACTGCCCCGCCATGCAGAATCCGGAAAGGCCGGGCAGGGTGATGGGGAGGCTCTTCGTGACGAGCTCGGGCGTGATGAGCCAGCCTCCCCAGGCACCCTCGTGGTTGAGCGTGTAGCGCCAGGTGGTGCAGGGGGTGGCGACGTCGGTGAGCTCCACACTGGCCCCGATGCCCGGATAGACCCGCCCGAGCGTTTGGAGGATTGCGGCCGCGGCGTCGCGCTTCTCCATTTCATAGAGCGAGATGTCCTTTTCCAGGAGCTCCTTCCAGGGCCCCCATTCCGTCTCGACCATGGCCTGCAGGACGGACCTGCCCTCCGGGCAGAACCCTCCCCGGCGGTCCATTATCCTCCAGGAAAGCGCCCCAACCGGCCTCCCGGCCACCCGCAGGGGGCTCGCCAGCTGCAGGAACGAGAAGTGCGGCTCTCCCTCGAAGGTCCTCGCCAGGCCATAGCTGACAGTCAGCAGTGGGCGCACGGTCTTCCACCCGGCGTACCGTTCGCGGACGGCCCGGCCGGCGTATTTCCCTTCCAGCATGGAGAAAATGGTGCTGCGGCCGTCGGCGGCGGATATCACATAATCGGCCCGGCGCTCGGCCCCGTCCCGCAGCCTCACGCCCAAGGCGCGACCGCCCTCGACCATTATTCGCTCGACGGTGCTCCGGAATACCATCTCGCCGCCCAACGAACGATACTTTGCCTCCATCCCGCCGATGAAATCCCGGCAACCGGTCCGGAGCAGGGACATCCTTCCGTCCGCGAGCAGGGCGAGCGTCATCATGATGAACCAGACCGGCACCTCCGGAAGGAAGAGCGAGCGGAAAAGGTCCCTCAGCACGGGGGAGCGCAGCCCCCCGGCGAAATCACCGACCGGGCGGGCGTACCGCCCGGCCAGGTACCTGAGCAGGCGGCGCATCTTCCACATGGCCCAAAGGCCGTCCAGCGTCCCGGCAAGCTCCGGTGGCCGGAAAGACTCGATAAGGCCCATGTCGACGCCCCTGAGGGCCTTGGCGCCGTCGATGAACCAGTCGACCTGAGCGGCGTCTCCCGGTGAGATCCCCCGTAGGTCGGTCCGTAGCCGGTCCAGGTCGCCGGTGGTGTCGATGCGGGTCCCGGTGGATTCGTCGGTGAATCGCCCCAGCCCGTCCATCCGCGAGAGGCTTCCGGGCCCGAGCGCACCCACCTCCCGGTAGGCCTCGAGCCCCCCGCCGTCCATTATGAAATGGATGCCGTCGTCGATAACGTACTGCCCGCGCCTCCACCAGGCCGCCACCCCGCCGGCCCTCGTGTGGTGCTCGAGGATGGTCGCCTCCAGGCCGGCGAGGCGGGCATATATCCCGGCCGAAAGACCGGCTATCCCCGCCCCGATGATGATCACCGAGGCGTGGCCCGGGCGCCCCTTTCCGGCCCGCCGGGGCGGCGGCACTCAGGCGCCTCCCTTGCGGCCCGGGCGGGCCAGCCCGTCCAGGGCGATCTCCGCCGCGGCCTTGAAGGCCGGTTCCAGTGGGAATCCCTGCGGATCTGCAGCATGCTGGATGAAGAGGCCGTCGCACAGCGCGATGAGGGACGCGGCGGCGTTCTCGAGCCTCCCCGCCGGCCGGCGCAGGGCGCGCGAGAGGGCGCGGGCCACCACCCTCCGGTACTCGGCGTAGATGCCCACGACATGCCTCACCAGGCGGGATTCGGAGAGTATCTGCCCCTCGAACGTCATCGTCGAGTAGAACCGGGCGATCTTTGGGTTCTCGGCGTAGAACCGGGCGTTGAGCTCGAAGAGCGACCCGACGACCTGCGGGAGCGAGGACGCGCCCTCGAGCGGTTCCAGGACCGCCCTCCGGTAGGCGTCGGCGGCCTCCAGCGCGGCGGCCAGGTAGAGGTCACGCTTGTCCCGGAAGTGCCAGTACATCGCGCCCTTGGTTGTGCCGGCGGCGCGCGTGACGTCGTCGATGGAGGCGGCGTGGTAGCCCCTCTCACCGAACACCTCGCGGGCCGCCTCCAGTATGCTCCGTCTCGTCGGGGACCTGCCGCCTTTCATGCCCATACTAAACGGTCGGTATGTCATTAATGCTTTCGGCGCGGAGCCGATCCGGAGCGTGCCCCGGGGCCCAAAACCTATTAATGGCCGGTCCGGCAATGACCTTTCGTGCTCTGCCTGGGCCTCGAGAGCACCGCGCACACCATCGGCGCCGGCGTCGTCGACGGGAGGTGCCGGGTGCTCGCAAACGAGCTGGAGTCGTACGTGCCGCCGGAGGGGGGCATCCACCCGAGGGAGGCCGCCAACCACCACGCCGAGCGCGTGGTGCCGGTCATTCGGGCGGCCGTGGAGAGTGCCGGCGTGCGGTTCTCCGAGCTGGACCTCGTCTCGTTCTCCCAGGGGCCGGGCCTGGGTCCCTGCCTGCGGACCGGCGCCACGGCGGCGCGCTCGCTTGCGGTCTCGCTGGGATTGCCCATCATCGGGGTCAACCACTGCATCGCCCACCTGGAGATCGGCCGCGGCGCCACCGGCGCCCGGGACCCGGTCCTGCTCTACGTCTCGGGCGGGAACACGCAGGTCATCGCCTACATGGCGGGCCGCTACCGGATATTCGGCGAGACCCTGGACATCGGCGTGGGGAACCTTTTGGACAAGTTCGGCCGGGGCATGGGCCTGGCCTTCCCGGCGGGGCCCAAGATAGAGAAACTTGCCCTGGAGTACGCCGCGCAAAACGAATCCGGGGGCCGGGTGCCGGGGGCCGGGTCGCCAAGCCCGTCGCCCGGCGCATCGATCGTCACCCGGCCCCCGGCACCCGGCCCCGTCCCGGCCCCCGGCACCCGGCACCCGGCACCCGGCTACCTCCCATTGCCCTACTCGGTCAAGGGAATGGACATCTCGTTCTCCGGGATACTCACGGCCGCGGAAGTGAGAAGGCGCGAGGGCGTGCCCGTCCCGCAGCTTTGCTTCTCGATGCAGGAGACGATCTTCGCGATGCTGGTGGAGGTCACCGAGCGCGCGATGGCCCACGTCGAGAAGGACGAGGTGGTCCTGGGCGGGGGCGTGGCGGCCAACGCCCGGCTGCGCCAGATGCTGGGACGGATGGCGGCCGACCGGGGCGCCAGGATGTTCGTCCCGGAGAAGCGCCTCTGCATCGACAACGGCGCGATGATCGCCTGGCTGGGCATCCTCATGCACCGGTCGGGCGTCCGGATGCCAGTCCGGGGGACCCGGATTCGCCAGCGGTTCCGCACCGACGAGGTGGAGGTCGCATGGCGCGATTGAGGAAGGGCGCAAGGCGCATGGCGCAAGGCGCCGAGGCCGAGCTCCGCCTGGTGGACTGGATGGGCCGGAAGGCGGTCGCCAAGCGGCGGGTCCCCAAGCCCTACCGCCTCCCGGAGCTGGACCGCGCGCTGCGCCAGTCGCGCACGAGGCTCGAGGCGCGGCTTCTGCGCCTAAGCCGCCTGGCGGGCGTCCCGGCCCCGCTGGTCTACGACGTCGACCTCGCCGACGACTCCTGCACCCTGACCATGGAGTTCATCGCGGGCGAGCAGGCCAAGCGCCTGCTCAACCGCCTCCCGCTCCCGGCGGCCCGCAGGCTCTCGCGCCAAATCGGGGAGGCCGTCGGGAGGCTCCATACCGGCGGAATAGTCCACGGCGACCTCACGACCTCGAACATGCTCCTGAGCGGCGGCACCCTCTACTTCATCGACTTCGGGCTGGGCGCAGCGACCGGGGAGCTCGAGGCCCAGGGGGTCGACCTGCGCGTGCTCAAGGAGGCCTTCGGCAGCACCCACGCCCACATCGGCCGGTGCTTCGACGACATGATGGCCGGCTACCGGGCCGCCTACCGAAGCGGCGCCGAGGCGGAGAGGCGCCTGAGGGAGATAGAGGGCCGGGGCCGCTATTCGGACCAGGTGGAAGGATGAGGCTTTTGCTCGTTTCGGGCAACGAAGGGAAGTTCCGGGAGTTTCGGGAGGCGCTGGGGAGACGGGGCCACCGGCTGGAGTGGAAGCGGTTCCCCTACCCGGAGGTCCAGTCGGCCTCCCTCGACGAGGTGGTGGGGGAGGCCCTGGCCTGGCTTAGGGCGAGGCTGGGCGAATCCGAGCCCTTCATGATCGACGACTCGGGCCTCTTCGTCCCGGCGCTCAACGACTTCCCCGGCGTCTTCTCGGCCTACGTCCTCCGGACGGTCGGCAATCCCGGGATGCTCCGTCTGATGGAGGGCGTGGGGGACCGCCGGGCGCGCTTCGAGGCGCGCCTGGGCCTCTGGAGCCGGGAGACCGGCCAGAGGATATTTCCGGGCAGGGTGGACGGCAGGATAGGGACGGAGGCGAGGGGGGCCGGCGGCTTCGGCTTCGACCCGATATTCGTCCCTGAGGGCCGCGACCGCACCTTCGCCGAGATCTCCGTCGAGGAGAAGAACTCGTTCTCCCACCGCGGAAGGGCGGTGGCGGCGCTCTTGGATTTCCTGGAGGGGCGGGCCGGCCGCTGACGGGCCGGGGGCGCCTCAGATTATCGTGAACGAGAGGCCGGCGCTAGCCCGGTTGCCCGCCCCGTCCTCGGCGACCAGGGTCAGGTTGTGGGCGCCCTGCGACCAGCGCATGTCGGAGGCGGTGGGCTTGACAAGGTAGACATTGTCGCGCAGGTAGTCGCTTTTCAGGTTTGAGTAGCTCCTGACGGGCTTGAGGAAGTGCTTCTCCGTGCTGGCATCCAGGGTGTAGTGGAAGCCGGAGATCATCGCGTTGTCATGCACCCGGATGTAGATTGGCGTGCCCAGCGTGAGGTTGGTGCCGTTGACGATGGCGATGATATCGATGACCGGGGGCTCCGAGGCGACGATCTCGGTCTGGCGCTCCAGAGAGGAGGTCCGGCCGGTGCCGTCCTCCACCCGGACGATGTATCCGTACACGCCCGTCTCGGTGTAGTTGAGCTCCAGCTGGTGGAGCCGGGCGTCGATCTGGACGAAGTCGTCCCGCGTGACGGTCAACCCGTTGGGCGGCAGGACGAGCTCGGCAGTCATGGCGTTTATCCCCGAGTTCTCCATCACATCTATCGAGAGCCGCAGGCTGCCGCCCAGCTCCTGGTGCTTGGGCGTGCGGTCGACGAGCTGCGGGGGCGACAGGTCCATGATGGGCGGGTTGACGAGGAGTATCCAGAACGCGAGCCAGCACATGAAGTAGGAGAAGAAGAGCCCCGGCCACTTCATTCCCTCCATCTTGCGGGTGATGATGCGCAGGCGGTCCAGCATCGGCTTGAGCGCGAGCGCGGCCAGCACGCCGACCGCGAGCCCGATGTGCCACGAGCCGCTCAGGACGAAGACGGCCGTGGATATCAAGGCCGCGAGGAGCCCCCAGAGGGCCGCCACGAGGGTGCCCCTGGCGAGCTCGACCTCGCCGAGATAGTAGCCCTTCTCGTCGAAGGGCGGGGGGGCGAACTCCTCCTCCTCGTCCTCCGCCGCCTTGCGAAGCTTCTTCTTGGCCATGCCGGGACCTCAAACACCGGACGGTTATTAATTGTTGCCCCACGGATGGGTTTAATAGCCACGGGTGGGATTTTGGGGCATGGGCGGACGGGGAACAGGGAGCAGGGGGCAGGGGGCAGGGGGCAGAAGGCGGAGGGCAGGGGGCGCTGAGCGGGCGCGAGCGGAGAGGCAATATCACATCGCGCTCTCGCCGGGGGAGCTTGCCGAGCATGTCCTGCTTTGCGGGGACCCGGACCGGGCGGCCCGGGTGGCCTCCCGCTTCGACGAGGTGCGATTCGAGCGCCGCCACCGCGAGTACATCACGTTCACCGGCAGGTGGGAAGGCGCGGACCTCTCGGTGATGTCGACGGGCATCGGGCCCGACAACACCGAGATAGCCGTCATCGAGATCTCCCGGGTGTGCCGGCGCCCCACGCTCATAAGGATAGGCAGCTGCGGGGCGCTGCAGGAAAGAATGAGGCTCGGCGACCTCGTGATCTCGGCCGGCGCGGTCCGGCTCGAGAACACCTCGACCTTCTTCGTCCATGAAGGGTACCCGGCCGTCTCCGACTGCGAGGTCCTGCTGGCGCTGGTCGCGGCCGCCGCGCGCAGGGGGCACCGCCACCACGTCGGGCTGACCGCCACGGCGCCCGGCTTCTACGGCGCCCAGTGCCGGGCCGTCGATGGCTTCCCTCTCAGGCGGCCGGGCCTCATCGGCGAGCTCGCCGCCCAGGGCGTGCTGAACTACGAGATGGAGACGAGCGCACTGCTGACGCTGGCCTCCCTGCGCGGCCTGCGCGCCGGGGCGGTGTGCGCGGTCTTTGCCCACCGGCCGTCGGGCCGGTTCATCGACGGCAGGGACATCCCGCGCGTCGAGGCCCGCTGCATCGAGACGGGGCTGGAGGCGGTGCGCGTCCTGCGCCGGATGGACGAGGTGAAGCGGGCCGCCGGCGCGACCAGGTGGACGCCGGAGATGAGGATATGAGGGAAGGGGAGCGGGCAGCGGTGGACGACGGGGGCCGCTTCGTCACCGCTCCCCGCTGCCCGCTGCCCGCTCCCCTTCCCATTGCCCCGTGACCCGTGCCCCTTGCCCCTTGCCCGGTGCGGTCTATTTCTTGTACCCGATCTTCCGCAGAAACTCCCGTCGCTCCCTGACATCGGCGTCGGTCTCGAGGCCCCGGCTCCTCTCGCCGTCGATGACGCCCAGGATGCCCCGGCCGCGCTCGTTTTGGGCGATTATCACGTCCACCTCGTTGGCCGTGGCGCAGATGATTTGGCAGACCTCCGGAACCTCGCGCAGGGCGCGCAGGATGTTGATGGGGTAGGCGTCCTTCAGGGCGATGAAGAAGGTGTGGCCGGCCGAGAGTGCCAGGGCGTTCTTCGCCGCTATCCTCTTCATCTCCTCGTCGTTGCCCTCGACGCGCACCAGGCACTTCGTGGAGGCCTCGCAGAAGGCCACGCCGAACCTCGATTGCGGCACGGCGTTCACCACCGCCTCGTAGACGTCCTCGGCGGTCTTGATGAAGTGGGACTGACCTATCACTATGTTCAGGCCCTCGGGCTTCTCTATCCTCACGCTGGCTAGCTCCATCCGCTCACCGCCCTCCCGGAGGGGCCCGGCGGGATTTAAAACCATCCGCCCCGTCAGTTGAGGTAGCAGCGGGTGAGGCGCCCCTCGCGGTCCAGCCGGACGGCCCCGGCGGCGACCAGGTTGCGGATGTGGTAGTTCACGACCTGGCTGCTCACGCCCATCCTCCGGGCGAGCTCGTTTTGGGTTATCCCGGGCGAGGAGCGGACGTTCTCCAGAACTATCTCCTGGATGGCGCTGAACTCGCTCCTGCGGCGGGGCAGCAGGGCGGAATCCGGGTAGAAGCGCTTGAACATCCCGTCGCGCGTGGTTTTCACGTAGCCCTCCCTCTCGAGCACCCGCAGGTGGTAGGCCAGCGTCCCGTTCTTGAGCCTAAGCTGGGCCTTTATGGAGTTGTAGTGCTCCCCGGGGTTGGCGATTATGTAGCCGTGGATCTTGCCCCGCGTGTACTGGTCGAGCACCTCCTCCCGGCGCAGCTTGACATAGACCGGCAGCAGGAGGTTGAGCATCGCGACCAGCACCACCTCGTTCCAGCCCAGGGCCAGACCGCCCAGCACCAGGAAGACCGCCAGGGCCATCCCCAGCCCCTCCATCGAGACCACGGGGCCTCCTCGGGGTGCGGGCTGGAGCGTGACGGTCACGGTCTGGGGCTCCGCCGAGACGCCCTCCCCGACCGCCTGTATCGTCAGTGTGCCTTTCGTGACCGCGCCCGTGGGGCCGGACGGGCGGAGCAACACCAGGAAGGTGTGGTTCTCGCCGGCGCGCAGGTCCCGGGGGAGCTCCGTCACCTGGTACGCGAGCCCCAGCTCCTCGGCGCCGGTGATCCTGAGCGTCACGTTGCCTATGTCGGAGCCGGTGCAAAGCACCGAGACCGGGAACGTGAGCCCCTCCCCGCCGGTGAGGGTGATGGACCGGTCCCGGGGGTGGACCCGGAGCCTCGGCCAAAGCTCGGCCGGGTCGAGGTCCCTGACCGTGACGAAGAGGATTCTCTCCACGACCAGGTCCGGCCGCCCCAGCGAGCTGGCGCGCACGATGATGGGGTAGATGCTGACCGTCACCGCGCTCCCGGGGACAGTGATGTCCAGCCGCACCACCTTGAGCTCGCCGGGGGAGACCGGGACGAAGGAGGTGTCGAACCGGCCCCAGGCGGCGAAGTCGCCGGCGAGCGCCACGGTCGCCTCGTCGGGGGCGTTGCCGGTGTTCCCCAGCGTGAACAGCACCGTCAGGCGGTTGGAGACGAAGAGGTTGACCTCGCGGGCGGGCCCGCCCATCGGCTCGAGCTCCAGGCCGCGGACGGGCGCCACCTCCACCTCGAACACTAGCTCGCGCAGGGGGCCCAGCTCCGGGTCGGAGAGGCGGACCCTCACGAGGTGCGTGCCGGCGGGCGACCGGTTGAAATCCGGCGACGGCTCCACCCTCAGCACCGCGCCCGCGGAGGCGCCCGGGCGGACGGAGTCGGCCCGTTCGGGCTCGACCGAGGCGTCCCATCCGGCCGGCGCCTCCGAGACCTCGTACAGGACGGTCCGGGGGGCGTTGCCGGAGTTGGTGAAGCCGAACGGGAACTGGACCGCCCGGCCCGGCTCTACCGGGTGGGGGGAGGGGAAGTGCTCCTGCGGCACGGTTATCCCCCTGACCGGGAGGACCGCAAGCCGGACCTCCTCGGTCCTCTCGAACTCTTTCCCGGGCGGGCCGGAGGAGCGCGCCGTGAGCAATGCGATGTAGGTGTCGCCCGCCAGGGCGTTGTGCGGCGGGGTCACGCGCAGGTCGGTGGAGGCCAGCCTCCCGGGGGCGATGGCCAGCCTGTCCTTGCCGAACCCGAATGTCCAGGAGGACGAAGGAAACACAGCGCGCACTCCCAGCGTCACGGTATCGTCGCCGTTCCCCAGGTTGACCACGGAGACGGTGAACACGGCCTGCTGCCCGGGGAGCAGGGAGGCCGAGGGGGGCGCGACCCCCAGGCTCAGGCCGAATGTCTGGTTCACCCGGAGGACTGTGGAGTTGGTGTCCTGGCGGCCCGGGTCGCGCTCGGAGGCGACGCTCATCGAGAGCTGCACGCCGTCCGTGCCGCCGCTGGGCCGGATGTCGAAGGGCAGCTGGACCCGCACCCTCTTGACGGCCCTCTCGCCGGGCGCCAGGGTCGCCGTCCAGCTGTCCTGGCCCTCCAGCGCCGGATTGATGCTGAGCACGGATGCGGTTACCGAGGTCACGTTGAACCGGTCCTTGCCGTTCCCGGTATTGACTATCGTGAAATCGAACCGAAGCAGGTTGCCGGGATCGCCCGACTGCGGCGGCGGGGCGTCCAGGTGGACGCCGGCAAACTGCCTGATGTCGAGGTTGATGGAGATGGAGTTGGCGGTGGCGCCGGTCTCGTTGCCCCTGATATTGAACGTGTATCGCTTGGCCTCGGCGTCGGCGGCCGGGTACAGGACGAGAAATACGGTCCCCGTCTCGCCGGGGGAGAGCTCGAACGGCACGGATGGCAAGAAGTTGTACGACCAATTGTTCCCGACAGGCCAAGGGTACAGTTCGAGGATGAGAAAGCCCGAGCCTCCGTTGTTCTTGACCTGGAAGCCGAACGTCGCGGACTTCTGCGACGTGGTCGGGTCGACATACTTCGTGGCGTTGACCGGGAGGATGGAGAGGATGTAGTCCGGCTCCCGCGCCGCGGCGCCGCATTCGCCCCCGCCGCCTCCCTCGCCGCCCCCGCATCCGGAGGCGGCCGCAAGCCCGGGCAGGAGGAAGAGGCCGGCCAGGAGCAGGACCCGCAGGGGCCCGATTCGCCCCCCCCGCCGGCCGCCGGATAGCCCTTTCACGCTCCCACCACCTTGAACAATCTGTCCGCGGACCTAATGAACATTGGCATTGGACCCTTCTGGGACCCCTTCTTATATCAATTGTTTAGTACGCGTTTTGATGATGGCTTAAGCCTTGTGGTGGGCATCTTGATGGACAACTGCCCCGGATGACCCGCGCGATATCTCCGCCTCCACGACGGCCCGATGGATGCGCGCCCGGCCGGCCCTCTGCTCCCAGTCCCTCTCCTGCACGTGCAGCTCCCCCGCCCCCGGGAATAGGAGGCCCACCTCCCCGGGCGTGAAGTAGTGGTGCCATATCCCGTCGCCGCGCTCGAAGGTCGCCGGCTCCACCTCCCGCCCCCTTCCGAAGCGGGCGTCGGCGGTCGAGAACCCCTCGAAGAACAGCCTGCCCCCGGCCCGGACGACCCGGAGCATCTCGGAGGCGGCGGCCCTGCGGCCCTCCTCGGGGAGGTGGCCCAGCACGTGGCGGCAGAGCACCGCGTCGAAGCTCCCGTCGCGAAAGGGCAGCGCGGCGACCTCCGCCCGGACCAGCCGTCCGGGGCAGCGGCCGGCAAGGGCGCGCAGCGCCGAGCGGGCGATGTCCACGCCGACGACCGTCAGGCCGGGGAGGTGGCGCGAAAGGGGGACGAGCAGCCGGCCGCCCCCGCAGCCGGTCTCCAAGACAAGCGCGCCCTGCGGGAGGTCGGGCAGGACGACCGCACCGCTCCACGGCCGCCGCCGCGTTTCGTAGAAGCGCTCCCAGGCTTCTTTCATCCTTGGAACATCCTCTCCAGGGCCTCGCGCGCGGTCATGCCCTCGGTGATGCCGAGCTTCCGGGCCTCGTCGGACACGTTGGCCACCCTGGCGTCCAGGAGGTCCTCGAAGGTCCTCACCCCAATGACGCGCACCGCCACCTCGCCCGCCTTGTTGACGGAGTCCATGTTCAGGTACCCGCACATGGCGAAGCCCCGGTCGGCGCGGACCATGACCAGGGGCGCCTTGGGCAGGTCGACCTTCACGCCGAGGGCGACGCCCTTTCCCAGGCGGATGTGTTCCACAAGCGGCATCTGGAGGGCCTCCCGCCGCGGTGATTCCCCCTTCCCGATATATCGGTTCCGGTGGGGCAAACCAGATAATCCGGCAAGACACTGGATGTCGAGCCCATGAAGGAGAAGGTCGTCCGGCTCCAGGACCCGCGCGCGGTGGTCTACGGGGCCGAGAGGCTCTCCCTGCTCGCCCGCCTCCGGGAACGGGCGGAGGGCATCGGCCGGGCGCTCGGCCAGGGCTGGTACGTGCACGGTTCCATCGCCCGCGGGGACGTGAAGCGGGGCAGCGACATCGACCTCGTGTTCCTCGAGGGCGCGCTCGCGTCGTTCGAGGTCGAGTCCCGGCTGGAGCGCGCCGGCCTCCACTGGACCTCGCGCGAGGTCGTGCTGGCCACGCCCATGAGCTCCCCCAAGGGGCACCTTCACCTGGACGAGGAGGCGACCGTCACGTTCCCGCTTGCCGGCTTCCGCCCGCAGGAGGAGGCGTTCTACAGGTTCGGGGGCCTGCTCCCCGCCCGGGGGCTGGCCGGGGCGCCGAGGGTGCCGGGCGTGAGCAAGCGACTCCTGCTCGTCATGCCCACCCCGGAGGGACACGTCGAGAGCTCCATCCTGGGCCGCGAGGCCGAGACCGCCAGCATTCTGGGCGTCCCGGTCGACGTCGTGAACGAGCGCGTGCGCGTCCTGGGCCGCCGGGACAGGATAGGCCGGACGGGCGTGTACCTGCGGGAGGAAGTTGCCGACCGGAGCTCGCTTGAGGAGACTCTCAGGTTCATCCAGGACCGCGACCCGGTGGTGCGCCGGGCGGCGGGCGGCCGGGGGAAACGTTCCTAGCTACGTCCCCCGTCCCCCGTCCCCCGGCACCCGGCACCCGGCACCCGGCACCCGGATCAGGCCCCGCTGCCGGCCCTCTCCTTCAGGAGCGCCAGGAAGGAGGGCAGGTCCTCCACCGTCCGGCAGCCGCCCCCCGCCAGTCGCCGGAGCCGCGACCATATGAAGTCGTCGGATTCGACCCGGGCGTCCCGGAGCAGGCGCACCAGGCGGTCGTGGAGCTCCACGCCCTTGCGGTCCCAGTCCGTAAGGACGATGACCTGCCGGTACCTGCGGGAGAGCGCGTCGGTCCGGTCGACCAGGCTCTTTCCGCGGTTGAGCTTGACCACCTCCCCCTCGAGGCCCAGGGCGCGCAACGCCCCAACGTCCCGCTTGCCCTCGACCAGGACCGGGGATTCCAGGTTCGCCGCGCAAAGGCGCCCGAGCAGCTTCTCGAGCTCGTCGAGCTCGCGCTTGCGGTCAGCCATCCCTGCCACCGTCCAGACGCGCGGCCAGCCGGCCCAGCGCCTCTTGGGGCCCGAGCCCCTCCACCTCCACGCCCCTCCACCTGTCGGCCCTCCCGGAGGTGATGCGGAGGGAGCCCTCCTTGACGCCCAGCACGGAGGACAGCACCTCGAGCAACTCGGCGTCAGCCCGGCCCCTCTCGGCCCTCGAGCCCACGGCCACCCTTATCCGCTTCCGCCAGCGGTCGTACGAGAGCCTCCCCGGCCGGCCGGAGCCGGGCTGGACCTCGACGAGCAGCAGGCACCCGCCCGGGGCGGGCAGCACGGCCGCCTCCACGCCCCCGCCCTTTTCGGTCGCCCCGCCGGCCCTGGTCGCCGGGGGGTCCCATGCACCCTTGCACCCTTGCACCCTTGCACCCTTGCACCCTTGCACAAACAGCCTTGTTTTTTGTGCCCCAGGGGCTACTTGCCCCCATCATGGTTTCCTCCGGGGCCGATTCTCCCTGGGGCCGGATTTCCCCGGGCGTTAACAGGCACCTTCATAGGGCGCAGGGCGCTCTCCGGCGGATGACCCCGCCCGGGTGTGCGGAACCGGGGTTGGTCCGGAATCATTTCGCGGCGTTGCGCCGGCCTCATCCGGAGACCCATTTTGCGGTACCGCCTGTTGTGGCCCCACGTCGTCGCAGCGGTTCACGGCTCCCCGCATATCTGTCATGGGGCGGGATTGCGATGGCGGTCGGCGGATTTAAGCTTTGGCAAAACCGTTAAGTACGGCCCGGGCGTTTCATCGGCCGGGAGCACGATGATAGTCCGAAGCGGCCACATAGTCTTCCCGAAGAAGGTCAGGTACAAGGACCTCGCCCGCGTCCTCCCGGACCTCATGAAGCTGTTCCTCAAGGAGAGCGGCCAGACGCCGGAGGACGAGGCGCTGGTCCGGATACTGATCCGCACCAACGTCGCCGACCTGGCCGCCAACCGCAAGCCGGAGGGGTACAACCGGGACAACAAGCTCAGGCTCATCTTCCCCATCCGCAAGGGAGGGGAGGTGTGCCTCTACATCTACCGCTCGAGCCGGAGCGAGGAGGTGGCCCGCATCACCGAGGCCATCAGCGCCCTCCTCAGGCACCGGGGCCTGCCCCACAAGCTGGAGTGGGACAAGATGGTCCTTTACCATTACAAGGAGCGGAGGGCGAGGCGCCAGGAGGCGCCGGCCCCCAACGCCTGACTCCGTTTCTATCGGTGAAAGGCACCCGGCGTCACCTATATGATATATAATGACTGCGAGCGGGCCGACGGTCCGAAACATTTATAATCGGATTGGAATATCCGGAGAGCATGAACGAATATATTTATCTCGCCCTGTCTGCTGTAGTGTTCCTAGTGGGCCTGATTATCGGTATCATGCTTCTGCGCCGAAGCATCAGGGAGCAGGAGGAGTACGACCTGAAGTTCCGTACCCTCGCTTCCGCCTCCGCACCCGCCGCCCCATCGACCGAGGAGGCCCCGCCGGTCCCGGCCAAGGAGGCCGAGGAAGCGCCGGCGCCCGCCTCCGCGCCCACGATCGCGCCGACCGAGGCGCCGGCCCCGGCCGCCGAGGGTGCCGGCACCACCGAGGCCCAGGCCAAGGAGAAGGTGGAGCAGGCCAAGGGCGAGATCGAGAAGCTGCGGGGAGACGGGATCAACGTCGGCTCCGCGGAGAAGCTGCTCCAGCTTGCAACATCCAGCCTTTACAGCGGCGATTTCGATCGCGCCCTGAAATACGCCACCAAGGCCTCCAAGGTCGGACGGGACCTCAAGGAGCGCGCCTCCGCGGAGAAGCCCGCCGAGGCCGCGCCCGCCGCGAGCTCCGAGGAGAAGGAGGTCGTCGCCCTCATCAGCGCCGTTCAGGGCAAGGTCGCCGCCATCAAGGAGGACAGCGTCGAGAAGAGCGAGGTGGAGAACCTGCTGCGGCTGGCCACCTCGTTCGTTCGCAGCAAGAGCTACGCCAAGGCCCAGCGGTACGCCAAGCAGGCGGAGGAGAAGGCCAACGCGCTGGCGAAGTAGTCTTTCCTTTTTAACCTCGATTCCCATAGTCCGGGGGACCAGATGGTGTACACGCTCGAGGAGGGGAAGCTGGCCGTTTCCGTGGCCCGCCGGGTGGTGGAGGGCTGGGTCCAGGGCAACAAGAAGGAGTACAGGCCGCCCCGGGACCTCCCCGGGTCCTTCCGCCGGGACTCCGGCGTCTTCGTCACGCTCAATACCTACCCCGACCGGGCCCTGCGCGGCTGCATCGGCTACCCCGAGCCGGTCATGCCGCTCATCGACGCCATAATCGATTCGGCCAAGAGCGCCTCCACCCGGGACCCGCGCTTTCCCCCGGTGACCGCTAAGGAGCTCGACAGAATCGTGGTCGAGGTGAGCCTGCTCACCCCGCCCGAGCTCATCCGGGTGGGCAGCCCCAAGGAATACCTCGATGTCGTGAAGATCGGCCGGGACGGCCTCATCGCCGACAACGGGATACTGCGGGGCCTGCTGCTGCCCCAGGTGCCGGTGGAGTGGAAGTGGACCGTGCACGAGTTCCTCGACCACACCTGCAACAAGGCCGGGCTTCCCATGGACGCCTGGACCGACCCGGAGACCAAGATGTACCGCTTCACCGCCGAGGTCTTCGACGAGGTCAGGCCGCGCGGCGAGGTCGAAGCCCGGGCACTGGACAACGGCCAGTCCCAGAAGAACGGGCCGACGGTGCCGGCCGCGCGAAAATGATGCTGGGTGCGGGGAGCGGGGTGCAGGGGGACGGACGCGGCCACACGCCCCCGCACCCAGCCCCCTGCACCCCGCACCCGGAGGCGGAGCGTGCAAGCATGGACTGGGAACCCGTAAGGTACAGGTACGCCACCTCCCTGAGATGGACCGGGGAGCACAAGGGCGACCTCTCGTGCGAGGGGAAGCCCACGCTGAAAGTAGCCTGCCCCCCGGAGTGGGGCGGCCACGCGGGCATCTGGTCCCCGGAGGACCTCTTCGTCGGGTCCCTCGAGGTCTGCACGCTGACGACCTTCCTCTTCCTCTTGGACAAGCTCCGCGGCCGCATCTCGTCCTACGAGAGCTCGGCGGCGGGCACGGCCCAGATGGTCGACCACGATTTCGTGTTCAAGGACATCGTGATCGAGGTGAAGGTGGTGGTCCCCACGGCCGCCGACTCGGAGAAGGCCGAAAGGGTGTTCTCCGAGATCGGCAAGCTCTGCCTCATAACGAAGAGCGTGAACTGCGAGGTCGGGGTCAGGCCCGAGATAGCCGTCGGGTGAGCCCCGGGGCCGCCGGATTTGTGCGACATTGTGGCATATATATTAAAGCGGAGCCGGCTATGCTCGGCGCGTCCAAGAAGGCACGGGAGTGGAGAAACATGGCGGACAAGCAGAAGATGTTGTATGTCGTGACGTCGGGGCCCGACCGGGCCGAGCAGCTGTACGCGCCATTCGTGCTGGCCCAGACGGCCGTGGCGATGGGGATGGAGGCGACAGTCTACTTCGTCATCAAGGGCGTGATGGCGGTCAAGAAGGGAGAGGCCGACAAGATCAAGATGGGCTCCTTCCCCAGGCTCAGCGAGGTCATGCAGGGGGCCATCAAGGCCGGCGTCAAGGTCATGGTCTGCGAGCAGAGCTGCGGCCTCCTGGGCATCCCGAAGGGCTCGTTCGAGGAGTGGGCGAAGATAGTGGGCGCCGCCACCCTCAACGACCTTACACTGGACGCCGACGGCGTGCTGTGCTTCTGAAAAAAAAGTCGCACGGCGCAGGGCGCAAGGTCCCTTGCGCCATGGGCCTTGCGCCTCCGTAGACGACCGGCCCTAGGCCGGTCGTCCCGGCCTAAGCGAGCTTCGCTCGCTTGCGGTGCACCCTCTCACCGACCGCAACGGCTATTAGCCCCGACGGGCATCCGAATGCGATGGCCGACGGCTTCGAGCGGGTGGCCCGGAACGCCGAGGAGATCGTGACCCGCGAAGAGCTGCGGGAGCTCTGCGGCCGTACGACGAAGCGGGCCTACATCGGCATCGAGCCCTCGGGCCAGGCCCACCTGGGCTGGAAGATTGTCGCCGAGAAGGTGCGCGACCTTTCGGCGGCCGGTTTCGACATGACCGTCCTTCTGGCCGACTGGCACGCCCACATCAACGACAAGTTCGGCGGGGACCTGGACAGGATACGCACCGCCGCCGAGTACATCAAGGACGCCCTGGAGGCGCTCGGAGTCCCCCGGGAGAGCGTCCGGTACGTCCACGCCTCGGAGTACATCGGCGACCCCGGGTACTGGGAGCGGATAATCCGCATCTCCAAGGCGACCTCGCTCTCCAGGATAAAGCGCGCCATGGACATCATGGGGCGCAAGGAGGACGAGCTCGAGCTCGATTCCTCCCGCCTCATCTACCCCATGATGCAGGTCGCCGACATATTCCACCTCGACGTCGATCTGGCGTACGGCGGCCTGGACCAGCGCAAGGCCCACATGCTCGCCCGCGACGTCGGCGAGAAGTACGGATGGAAGAAGGTGACGGCCCTCCACACGCCGCTCCTGCCCAGCCTCACCGGCGCTGACCGCATGGACCCGCTCGACGCCAAGATGTCCAAGAGCCGGCCGGACTCGGCCGTCTTCGTCACCGACTCCGAGGAGGACATCCGCCGCAAGATAAAGGGGGCGTTCTGCCCGGCCAGGCAGGTGGAGGGGAACCCCGTGCTGGACCTGTGCCGCCTGGTGCTGTTCCCGTACTCCGGGCCCCTGAAGGTATCCCGGCCGGCAAAGTACGGCGGGGACCTGGTCGTGGGGAGCTACCCCGAGCTCGCCGGGATGCACGCCTCCGAGAAGCTGCACCCGGCCGACCTCAAGTCCGCCGTCGCGGGGGCGCTCATGGAGATGCTGGCGCCGGCCCGCCGCTTCTTCGAGGGGCACCCCGACAATTTCGAGGCGGTCAGGAAGTTCACTGCCACGAGGTGAGGGCGGCCTCGATATTATTGTGAGAATAGGGCAGCAAGGCAGGAAGGCAGAAGGGCAGCAAGGGAGGGCAGGAAGGCAGCAAGGGAGGACGGCCGTCCCCCTCCAGCCATCCCTCCTTCTTGCTCCCTTGCTGCCTTGCTGCCTTGCTGCCTTGCTGCCTTCCCGCCTCATATCACAAACTATATCCGTCCCCGCGCCACATTCGTAGCCGATGGGGCTCGGGCCAGGCGGGGCGGCCCGCCTTTCACTGAAGAACCTGCGAAGGCGAAGCGCCGTCCCCCTGCTCCTGGCGCTGCTCGTGCCGTCGGCGTCCGTGATGGTCCCGCTAGCGATGGGCGCCTCGTTCGAGGAGAGCCTCAGGCGGGACATCATCGAGAAGCTGGGCCCGGTGGACGAGATCGTGCGCTCCGCGGGCGTGATGCGGCCGGGGCTCTTCGACGACCTGGCGGCCGACCCGCGGCTGGGCGACCTCACCGACGGACTGGCGCCGGCGCTCATCCTGCCCGGGATACTGACCGGCCCCTCCGGGGAGCTCAGGGACACCCGGGTCGACGTGATAGGCATCGACGGCCGGGCCTCCGGGTTCGGCGCCTTCGCCGATGTCAAGGGGGGCCGGCCCGGGCTGCCCATCGCGCCCGGCGAGGTCTACCTGGGCGACGACTGCGCCAGGCGCCTGAACGTTTCGACCGGCGACTTTCTGCCGGCCGTCATAAGGGACGCCGCCTTCTCCCTGGAGAGCGTCTACACCCCCGGGGCCCCGACGCACAATGCCACCCTGCGCGTCGCCTCCGTGGTCGGCCCGACCGGCCTGGGGGGGCTCCGCCTCGTCCCGCGGGGCCCCGACCGCCGAACCGCCTACGTCGACCTGGACTGGCTCATGGAGGCCACCGGGAGCGGCGGGATGAACGCCGTCCTGGTCTCCAACAACGGCGACGCCCGGGCCGGCCTGGGGGGCACCGCGGCGGTCTCGGCGCGCCTTGCGGAGCTCCTGGACGGCCTGGTCGGCCTCCGCGAGGGCGGTTTCACGCTGACGGCCGCCCAGGGCTACGTCAAGCTCGAGAACCGCAACATCTTCTTCAATAGCCGCTACGGGGACCTGGTCCGAGCCTCGGACCCGCGCGTTTCGGCGGTCTCGGTCCAGACCTCCTATTTCGTGAACATGCTCATGGCCAACGGCTCGCACATCGCCTACTCCACCGTCACGGCCCTCGACCCGGCGGCGGACGCCCCGTTCGGCCTTTTCACCGACAACGAGACGGGCCTCTTCACCCGGGGCGACCTCACCGACGACGAGATCATCCTGACCTCCTACGCCGCCGGGAGGCTGGGCGTCGGCGTCGGAGAGGCCGTCACCCTCAACTACACGGTCTACGACAGCGCCTTCCGCCAGGAGCTCCGCTACGCCGGGTTCAAGGTGAGGCAGGTCGTCGAACTCGAGGGAAAGGCGGACGACCCGGAGCTCATGCCGCCCTTCCCGGGCATCAAGGGCAAGGCCTCCTGCGGCGACTGGAGCCCGCCCGTCCCCATCGACCGCGACATAATGGTCGGCGAGGACCTCACCTACTGGCAACAGCACGGCGGGGCGCCCAAGGCCTACATATCATCGGAGGCGGGCCGGAGGCTCTGGGGCAACGACCTGGGCAACATCACGACCGTCAAGGCGCTGCCGGCCGCCGGCGTGAACGCCACGGAGCTCGCCCGGGGACTGGGCGAGGGCCTCGACGCCGGCCTCCCTCCGGCCGAGATGGGCGTCCTCGTCGACAATGTCAAGCGGGACAACCTGGACTCGGTTGCGGGGCTCTTCATCGTCACGGAGGCCCTGCTCGCCTTCGGCTCGGCGGTCACCGCGTCGGGGATGGTGCTCATCTACGTGGTAGTCGTCGCCAACCTGGAATCCCGCCGGCGGGAGATCGGCCTCCTCCGCTCGATGGGGTTCTCCCGCCGGGCGGTCGCCTCCCTGGTCACCCTGGAGGGGCTCTTCCTCTCCCTGGCCGGCTCGGGCGCGGGCCTGCTGGCCGGGTTCGCCTTCTCCGCCTTGGGGGTGTGGGCCTCCAACAACGTTTGGACCGGCGTGCTGCCGGCGGAGAACTCGCTTTACCCGCCCGGGGCGGGGACGCTCCTGGCCGCCTTCGTGGCGGGTTTTACGGTCTCGCTGCTCTCGTTCTACGCCGGCGCCCGGTCCGCCTCCCGGGGCTCCGTGGCGGCGGGCATCCGCGCCCTGCCGGAGGAGACACCGGCGGCCGGCGGGGCCCCGGGCCGCCGTTCCGTCGCCCTGGTCGCCGGATACGTCGGCTTCCTGGCGGCGCTCCTGGGGGCCGGCCTCTACCTCTCTTCGGCGGCGGGCGCCCTGCTCCTGCTGCACTACTTCGTGTTCGGCGACCTACTGCTCCTGGTCACCGGCTATGTCGTGTACCGCCGGCTGGGCGCCGCCACGGAGGCGCTCTCGCGCCGCGCCCGGCTGGGACGCATCGCGCTCGCCAACGCCTCCCGCAACCCCCGGCGCAGCGGCGCCTACATCGTCGCCTACGCGCTCGTGGTGTTCCCGCTTCTCACCCTGTCTGCCTACCTGCCCGTCCAGCAGGGGGACCTCGAGCGCCAGTCCGAGCTGCGCGGGGGCGGGTACGACCTCTTCGCCCAAAGCGAGGTGCCCGTCTACTTCGACCTCGCCAACGCCTCCGAGAGGGCGGGCCGCAACATAACCGGCTTCCCGGAGGTCTCGGTGGTCCAGTTCCTAGCCTACGGCAGCCCCGGGGGGACCTGCTCCAACCTCAACACGAGGGCGCCGCCGCGCCTGCTTGCCGCCAACGAGACGTTCATCGCCGAATCGGGGATACCGTTCTCGGAGAGCGCCGACGGGAGCTCCGGGAGTCGGGCCTGGGGGCTCCTCGACCGGGACGAGGGCCGGGGGGTCGTGCCGGTCATCGGCGACTACACCACCGTGGTGTGGATATTCGAAAAGGGCGTCGGCGGGACGATACCGGTGACCGACGAGTCCGGACGGAGCGTCCGGCTCAAGATCGTGGCGATTCTGCACGATTCCATCTTCCAGGGCAGCGTGTTCGTCTCCGGCGCCAACCTGAGGCTCCTTTACCCGACGCTCTCGAAGTACGACACCTTCCTTTTCAAGCTCCCGCCGGGTAGCGCGCAGCGGCCGGCGGAGGTCGCCGCGGCGCTCGAGGGCTCGCTCGCCGCCTTCGGCCTCACCGCGCTGCCCGTGGCGGAGCTGGTCTCGCAGTTCGTCGCCATCGACCTCGCCTACGTCTCCATGCTCCAGGCGATGCTGGCCTCCGGGCTCATCATCGGCACGGTGGGCTTTTCGGCCAAGGTCTCGCGCGAGATGCTGGAGCGGCGCTACGAGCTGGGCGTGATGCGGGCGCTGGGCCTTTCGCGCCGCCGGCTGGAGGCGCTCGTGCTCGGGGAGAACCTCTTGGTGTTCCTCCTGGGCTTCCTGCTGGCGCTGGGCTCGGCGGCGGCGGCCTCGGCCATCTACCTCGGGGACCTTCCCGGCCCGGCGGACACCCTGGCCGTGCTCGCAATACTGCTCTTGGTCATCACCGTTTCCACCCTCGTGCCCGTGGGGCGCTTCAACGCGCAACCCCCCGCGGGGGTGCTCCGATTGCCGGAGTGACCGATAATGGACTCTCAGATTTCTTAACAATATACTTATATATTTGTACTAGATATTTGTTCGCGAAATGCGATGCGGGGCGTCATAATCTCATTGCTCGTGGCGACATTAATACTTGTGGCGCCCCAGTCCGTGCCGTTCTCGGGTGCCGACGGAGCCGGCCCTCCCGGCCCGGTCGCCCAGTGGAGCAGCTTCCACGGGAGCGCGGCGCGGGCGGGCTGGGCGGCCGGGCCCGCCCCGGTCCGAAACGACACCATCTGGTCCTTCGATACCGGCGGGGCGGTCCAGTCGTCGCCCGTGCTGGCCGGCGGCATCCTGTACATCGGCTCCGACAGCGGCCGGCTGTACGCCCTCTCGCCCTCCACCGGCCGGGAGCTCTGGAACCGCTCCTTCGGCGAGTTCGCGACGGTCCAGTCCACGCCGGCGGCCCGGGGCGACCTGTTGTACGTGGGCTGCCAGAACCTGTCCGGCTCGGGGCTCTTCGCGCTCAACGCCACGGACGGCTCCGTCCTGTGGTCCGTGCCCGACGAGACCGGCATCATCGCCTCCCCGGCCCTGGCGGACGGCACGGTCTACTGGGCCTCCCAGAACGGCTCGGTGCTCGCGGCCAACGCCACCACTGGGGAGGTCCTGTGGAGGGCGGACGCCGGGGGCGAGATCTGGTCCAGCCCGGCCCTCGACGACAGCTGCCTCTACATCGGGACGGTCACCGGCCGCTTCGCCGCCCTCTGGCGCGACGACGGGACGGAGCGCTGGGGCCTCACCCTCGAGGAGGGCTGGACGGTCTATTCCACGGCGGCCGTCTCCGGGGGCGTGGTCCTCGCCGGGTTCGCCTGCTACAACAAGGGGGCCGGCGAGGTCGCGGCCCTGAACACCTCCACGGGGGCGGTGATCTGGAAGTACCGAAACGAGGGCATGTACTCCACGCCGGCGGTGACGGAAGAGGCGGTCTTTGCGCACGTCTGGAACAAGACCGCCGGCGGCAGCTTCCTCGTCGCCATCCCCCGGCTGGACCCCGACGGCGACGGGGTGATAACGGAGGGGGAGCTCCTCTGGTCCTTCCAGACGATGGACTTCGAGGGCGGCTCCTCGCCGCTGGTCTCGGACAACCTCGTCGTGGTGGGCTCCACGGACGACTTCCTCTACGCCGTGGACCGGGCCACCGGCGCCCTGGCCTGGAAGTACCCCGCGGGCGGGAACATCGTGGGCTCGCCCGCCCTCTCCGACCGCAGGATATTCATCGGCTCCATGGACGGGACGGTCCGCTGCATCGGCTCGGCCTCGGAGCTACCGGTGCTCCGGGTCTCTGTCTCGCTGGAGAAGGGGAGCCTGGCGGCCGGGACCGTCATGCGCATAAACGTCGTCGTCCGGGACGAGGCCGGCAACCCGGCCGAGGGCGCGTTCGTCAAGTTCTCGGTGTCGGCCGGGAACCTCTCGCAGAGCGGCGCGAGCACCTTCCCGGACGGCAGCCAGTCCATAAAGTACCTGGCGCCAAAGGTCAAGCGCAACACCACCGTGACCCTTTCGGCGAGCGCCGGGAAGGGCGGCTTCGCCACGGGCACCACCTCCGTGGACTTCACCGTCACCGAGTACCGGTCCATCTACTCCGGGGTCCGGTCGCAGTCGACCTTCAACCTCGACAGGTACCTGCCCTACATCGCCCTGCTTGCGGCGCTCGCGGCCGCCAACCTGGCGGTCGTCGCCGCCCTGGCGAGGCTGCGCCGGAAGGGGCGGCGGGGGAAGGGCGGCGGGGGTGGCGGCGATTAGCGTCGTTAGGCCCGCGGCGCTGGCGCTGGCCCTCCTGGCCCTGTCGGCGGCCCTGGCGCCCGCGCCGGCCGCCGCAGCCGGGCCCTCCCCCGCGACGATGGGGGTGCTCTGGCAGGCCTCCGGTGGACACGGGGCCACCCTCTGGTGCGTCCGGTGGTCCCCGGACGGGTCGATGCTGGCCGCCACCTACTTCGACAACGCCACCGAGGTCCACAACTCGACCACGGGCGGGACCGTGGCGAGGCTCGTCCCGCCGCCGGCGCCCCGGGGCCGCTGCGACGGGTACACTCCGCCCGGCTGCTTCCCCCTGCGCAGCTGCGCCTGGTCCCCCGACGGGCTGCACCTCGCGATGGGCGGCAACGACAAGACCGTGACCGTCTTCGGGACCGGGACCTGGGAGGTGGAGCGCGTATTCACCGGCCACCTGGGCAGCGTGCTCACGGTGGAGTTCTCTCCCGACGGGAGGTACATCGCCTCCGGCTCGGGCACGGACAAGGTGGAGATGGACAACGCCGCCGACGAGAACGACATCCGGATATGGGACATTGCCGCGGGGACCCAGGTGGCGGACCTGCGGGGCCACCGGGACGGCGTGATGGAGGTGAGGTGGTCCCCCGACGGGGCGCGCCTCGTGTCCGCCTCGGACGACAAGACCGTGCGCGTGTGGAACACCTCCGGCTGGTCGCTGGAGGGCGAGCTCCGGGGCCACACGCTCGGCGTGCTGTGCGTCGACTTCTCGCCCGGGGGGGACCACCTCGTCACCGGCTCGCGCGACTACACCGTGCGCCTCTGGAACCTCACCGGGAACGCCTCCGGCTTCTCCCAGTGGCAGAGGTGGGCGGCCCCCAACTGCGTGCGCTCGGTGGACTGGCACCCCGGCGGCGAGCTGATAGCGTGCTCGGGCGTGGACGAGACCCAGCTCGTCGTGCGCAACGCCACCACGGGCGAGGTGCTGCGCACCTTCACCGAGAGCGCCGCCACCCGGAGCGCGGTGATGTCGGCGCGCTGGTCGCCCGACGGGGAACGTCTTGCGGCCGGCGCCGGGAAGGAGGCCACGCTGCGCGTCTACGCCGCCGGCCGTCTGGAGAGCCCTCCCCCGGAGGCGGTCCCTTGGTGGGTGCAGCCCCTGGTGGTGTACGGCACCATCAGCTGGGGCGCCTCGATCGCCTACCTCTACTGGGCCTGGAGGCGCAAGGAGCGTGAGCGGCGATGAGGCGGGCCCTGGCGCTCTGGACGGCGGCCCTGCTGCTCGCGCTGCTGCTTTCGCCCGCGCCGGCCGGGGCGGCCATCGACGGGGCGTACATCGGCACCGCGCCGGGGAGGTTCAACTCCATCCGGGCGGGCGACATCGACGGCGACGGCCGGCCCGAGATCGTTTGGGGCAACTACGACGGCCATATCGTCGTCGTAGAGTTCGCCGACGGCGCCTTCCGCCCCGACTGGCGCAGCCCCTTCCTGGAGCACCGCCTCTGGGGGCTGGACGTCGGCGACGCGAACAACGACGGCCAGCCCGACATCGTCGCCGGCGGAGGCGAGGGCCACGTGTACGTCTTCGAAGGCCGGACCCACCGCCAGCTGTGGAAGAGCCCCGACCTGGTCCGGGACGCCCACGGCATCCGGGTGGCCGACGTCGACTCCGACGGGAGAAACGAGATAGTCGTCGGCTGCGGCTACCGCACGGATGTCCCGCATGGCCGCATCTACGTCTTCAACTTGACGCAGAGATGGAACGCCACGCTGGTACGGAACGAGACAATCCACCAGGAGATGTTCCAGGGCACCGCCATATCCGAGGAGTTCGACGCGAAGATCCGCGGCATGGCCGTCGCGGACGTTGACCGCGACGGCGTGCAGGAGATAATCGCCGGGTCGGGCGTGGCGCTGGGGGAGAAGCCCGGCGAGGGCTACGTGCGCGTCTTCTCGGGCGCCGACGGCTCCCTCGAGTGGAAGAGCCCCGACACCAACGGCGACGTCGAGGGCCTGGTGGTGGCGGACACCGACGGCGACGGCGGGCCGGAGATCACCGGGGGCAACGGTTACCGCTACTTCCAGGGCTACGCCTTCCAGTACCGCTTCCGGGGCTCCGGCGGCGTGGGCTCGCCCCCGGCCTACGAGCAGGTGTGGTTCTCGGACAACATCGGGCCCAAGGCCTTCGGCCTGGGCGTGGGCGACATCGACGGCGACGGCAAGCGGGAGATGGTCGTCGGCAACCAGCCGGGCTACATCTGGGTCTTCGACGGCGCCACGCGCCAGGTGAAGTGGAGGACGGGGCTTTTGGGCTCCGACATACTGGGCATCGCGCTCGCCGACCTCGACGGCGACGGGGCCCAGGAGATAATCGCCGGGCAGGGCGGCTACCAGGGCAAGGCCGACTTCACTAGCGCCTACACCGACCCCCACATCCTCATAATCGACGGCCGGACGAGGGCCGTGGAGGCCGTGCTGGGCGAGCAGGACTACCTCGAGCTCGGGTTCCAGGCGGCGGGGCTCGCCCTGCTCATAACGCTTCTGGCCGGAGTGAGCCGGTACGCCCGGAGGCGCAAGGAGGCGCGGGAGCGGGAGGAGGAGCGGGCCGCCTCCCCCGTCAAGGGGGAGGCCCCCGGCGCGGCCGGAGGTGGCCCGGCGTGATCCCCGAGCTCCTGGCCGCGGCCGCGGTGGGCCTCTCCTTCGCCAACGCCTGGATGTGCATAGGGCTGTCCTTCGGCACGCGCGGCGACAGCGCCGCCGCGGGCGTCCGGTTCATCGCCGGGCGCGTCGTCGGGCTCGTGCTCATAGGCGTCGCCATCTCGGCCGTGGGCGCCATCACGGAGATCCCGGCCATCTATTTCGTCGGGCTGTTCGCCGCGGCGAGCGTGCTCTTCGGGGTGCTCGTGCTGGTCGGAATATCCGGCGGCCCGGGGCCGCTGAAGCGGAGGCTCAGGCACGCGCTGGGGCTGCAGCGGGGAGAACGCTGCGCGGAGGGGCAGGGGATTGACGGGGGCAGCGGGCAGCAGGCAGCAGGCAGCGGGGGGGCAGCGGGCAGCGGGGAGGGAAAGGTATCGGATGCGCGGGAGGGGGACCGAGGCGCGGGGGGTGCGATCTGGCGCCTGAAGCCCGCCGGCGCATTCCTCCTGGGCGTCCTGCGCGGAGCCA
>VGTL01000004.1 GCA_016874675.1 Methanobacteriota archaeon
ATAACCGAGGAATGTATATATATTGCGGAACACCTGACTGTATTCGTACTGCCTTGCTCTCGTCTGTTATCACCAATACCAGATGGGCAAGGCTGTACACCTAAGTACCTAAATTGGGAGAAGAGCCCTTTATTAAGAACCAGCCCCGGCGCATCATGGTGCCCAAGGCCCAGACGCTCGAGGAGCAGGAGAGGCGCTCCGAGGGCCACCGCAAGGGCGTGCCCACGACCATCCCCAAGATAACCTCCCAGAACCTGGAGGAGATCGAGCTCCAGCCAATCAAGGACCCCTTCTCGTTCGTCCGCATCGTGTACAACCGTGAGATGAACGAGTACGTCTACGAGGTCATAGAGCCCCAGATGACCGCCGAGGAGGAGCGGGTGCTGGAGTTCGTGACGGGCGCGCTCATAAAGACCATGGACTACCACTTCGACGAGTCCACGGTCAAGGAGAAGGAGGAGTACATCCGCAACTCCGTCAAGGACCTTTTACACAAGGTGGGGCTGGGGCTCAACGAGGTGACGCAGCAGCGCGTGACCTACTACATCGTCCGCGACTTCGTCGGCTACGGGCCCATCGACGTGCTCATGACCGACGAGATGATAGAGGACATCTCCTGCGACGGCCCCGGCATACCGCTCTTCATATACCACAAGAAGTACGAGTCCATGAGGTCCAACCTCGCCTTCCGCACGGACCACGAGCTGGACTCCTTCGTGATAGGCCTCGCCCAGCGGTGCGGCAAGCACATCTCCGTCGCCGAGCCCATGCTCGACGCCACCATCCCGGACGGCTCCCGCCTCCAGGCGACGCTCGCCCGCGAGGTGACCACCCGCGGCTCCTCGTTCACAATAAGGCGGTTTCGGGCCAACCCGTTCACCCCGCCCGACCTTCTGCGCGTCAAGACCATGTCGGCCGAGATGCTGGCCTACCTGTGGCTGGCGGTGGAGCAGGGCGAGTCCATCGTCATATGCGGCGGCACCGCCTGCGGCAAGACCTCCACGCTCAACGCCATACTGCTCTTCATCCCCTCGGCGATGAAGATAATCACGATAGAGGACACCCGCGAGATAAACCTGCCCCACGAGAACTGGATAGCGGGCCTCACCCGGGGGGGCTTCGGCGCCCGCAACGCCGACGGCAAGCTCGCCGGCGAGATAGACATGTACGAGCTGCTGCGGGCCGCGCTGCGGCAGCGCCCCCAGTACCTCATCGTCGGCGAGGTCCGCGGCGTCGAGACCTACACCATGTTCCAGGCGATGGCGACCGGCCACACGGTGTACAGCACCATGCACGCCGACTCCGTGAAGAGCATGGTCTACAGGCTGGAGAACCCGCCCATCAACCTGCCCCGCATCCTCCTGTCCTCGCTCAACATCGTCATCATCCAGGCCCAGGTGAAGGTCGGCAAGGGCATAGCCCGCCGCATCCGCAACATCGTGGAGATAGTGGGCATAGAGCCGGAGACCAACGAGCTCATCACGAACACGGTCTACGTCTGGAACTCGGCCGACGACAACTTCACCTACAACGGCCACTCCTTCCTCTTCGAGCGGATAATGACCATGAAGAACATGACCACCGCCCAGATGAAGGAGGAGTTCAAGCGGCGGGTGGAGATAATCGAGTGGATGGGCAAGGCCAACGTCCGAAACTACATCGACGTGGCCAACATAGTCGCGAGCTACTACAAGGACCCCGACGCCACGATACGCAAGGTCAGGAGCGAGCTCTATGGCGCATAGGGACGACCGCCAGAAGACCACCTCGGCGTTCGGCCGCTTCGACACCGACCTTTCGGACTACACCCGAAAGAAGATAATCAAGGCCACGGACATCGAGAGGTCCAAGGCCCCCCACACCGTGCGCCTGACCAAGGGGGTGGTCCCCTACCACGAGGCCCTCACGCCCTACCAGCGGACCGCCCGCATACTGATGAAGCCCTTCGTCCGCCGCTACTTCTCGCACGTCAGCGAGGGCTCCAAGCTCGAGATGGACCTCACGAAGGCGCACATGAAGTTCCGCGTCGAGGACTACCTCGCGTACGTATGGTTCTCGGTCTTCGTCATGATCGGCGCCGTCATCGGGACCGGTATAGCCCTGGGCGCGCTGGGGATAGCGCTCCACCTGTCCGCCGTCATCATGCTGCTCATCTACCTGGGACTGGGCGTGGCGCCCCTCATAGGGTACTTCGCCCTCATGAACCTTCCCGCGAGCACCGCCAACGCCCGCCGCAAGGACATCGACACCCGCATACCCCACGCGATGAGCTTCATCTCCACGCTGGCCTCGGCCGACGTCACGGTCGACGTCATCTTCTCCGAGCTTGCCAAGCAGAGGATATACGGCGAGATACAAAACGAGGCCAAGTGGATAACCCGCGACATCGAGCTCCTGGGCAAGGACGTGCTGTCCGCCATCCGGGACGCCGCCGCCCGCTCGCCGTCGGTGAAGTTCCAGGACTTCCTCCAGGGCGTCGTCACCACGACGCTCTCGGGCGGCCAGCTCAAGCCCTACTTCATCATGAAGTCGGAGCAGTACAACCGGCTGGCCAAGCTCGAGGGCAAGAAGGGCCAGGAGACATTGGGCATGCTCGCCGAGAGCTTCGTCACCGTCGTCGTCGCCATGCCCCTCTTCCTGATAGTCATGATGTCGCTCATGGCGCTCGTCGGGAAGACCGCCGGCTCGTCCATCATGTTCCTCTACCTCATCGTGTTCCTGATGATACCCCTTTCGCAGTTCGGGTTCATAATAGCCATCCAGTCCATGACCGCGGAGGCCAAGTAGCATGGCCGGGCTCGCCTTCTGGAAGCCGCAGCGGGACCTCTCATTGGAGGAGATGTACGGCCCCCGCATCGACGCCAAGACCAACTACCGCTTCATCATCTACGCCGCCGCAGGCATCGTGGCCATGGCCAACCTCATCATCGCCCTGCTTTTGCAGTTCGGCGCCGTTGGGCTGGGGGCCCTCACGCCGCTGGACTTCCTGGTCGTGGCGCTGCTTGCGGCGACCGGCCCGGTCGGTTTCGTTGAGAACAGCCGCTACCAAAAGATCAAGGCGCTCGAGGAGAAGCTGCCCGAGTTCTTGCGCGACGTCGCCGAGTCGGGCAAGTTCGGCATGACTCTTGCCGCCTCCATCCGCTCGGCGGCCAAGGGCCGCTACGGCGACCTGACCCCCGAGATTAGGCGCATGGCCGCCCAGATCGGCTGGGGCATCTCGGCCACCGAGGCGCTCAAGCTCTTCTCCGAGCGCGTCCAGACGCCGGTCGTGAAGCGCACCTGCGGCATCATCATCAAGGCCGCCTCGGCGGGCGGGAACGTCGCCGACATCCTGACGCTGGTCTCCACGGACATAAAGGAGAGCCAGCTCGAGCGGGCGGAGAAGGAGCTCAACATGACGGCCTACATGGTCGTCATATACGTCGCCTTCTTCGTCTTCCTGGCCACCGTGCTCATCCTCAACGCCGTGTTCATCCCGCAGATCCAGAGCGCCGGGGGGGATGCGGGCGGGGACACGGGCGACATGTCCGGCGGCGTGACCTCCGTCAACGCCCGGCTCATACCCGAGGTGAGGTTCATCTACCTGGCCTCGGCGCTCATACACGGCCTGGGCGACGGCGTCACGGCCGGGATGCTCCAAAACGGGCAGGTGGCCAACGGGCTCAGGCACAGCTTCATAATGGTCTTTTTGGCCTACCTGATGCTTCGGGTCCTGCTGGTGTGAGTAGGAGGTGATGGACATGGACAAGGCACCACCGAAACCGGCCGACCGGAAATCGGCCAACCAGCGTGGCTTCATGGCCAGCCTGGTCAAGAAGCGCCCGCGCCGGGTGATGGTCTCCAAGTCCGCCACCATCGACGAGATGGAGATCCACACCAAGGAGTCTGAGCAGGCCCCGACAGTCATCCCGCGCATCCTGGACCCGAAGGTGGAGGAGATAGAGATAAGGCCCATCCGGGAGCCCTACTCCTACGTCCGGATAACCCTGAACCGCGAGACCAACGCCTACCTCTACGAGGTCATCGAGCCCCAACTGAACGAAACGGAGACCGAGATCTTGGGGTTCCTCAAGGACACCGTCAACAAGACGCTCGACTACACCCTCGACGAGGCCTCCAAGAAGGACAAGGAGGAGTACCTCAAAAAGAGCATAGACTCGCTTCTCCTGAGCCGGGGCATAAAGCTCTCCGAGGTCTCCAAGGAGCGGATAATGTACTACCTCATCCGCGATTTCGTCGGCTACGGCTTGATCGACGTCATGATGACGGACCCGCAGATAGAGGACGTCTCCTGCGACGGCACCCGGGTGCCGATATACATATTCCACCGCAAGTACCAGTCGATGCGCTCCAACCTCATATTCAAAAACGACGACGAGGCCAACTCGTTCATAATCGGGCTGGCCCAGAAGTGCGGCAAGACCATCTCCGTGGCGGACCCCCTCCTGGACGCCACCGTGCCCGACGGCTCCCGCCTCCAGGCGACGCTGGCGCGGGAGGTGACCACCCGGGGCACCTCGTTCACCATAAGGCGCTTCCGGGACAACCCCTTCACCCCCTGCGACATGATGAAGATGAAGACGATGTCCGTGGACATCGTGGCGTACCTGTGGCTGGCCATCGAGCACGGCGAGTCCATGTTCGTGGTCGGCGGCACCGCGAGCGGCAAGACCACCACCCTCAACGCCCTTTTCCTTTTCATCCCGCCCCAGAGCAAGATAGTGTCCATCGAGGACACGCGGGAGATAAACCTGCCCCACGAGAACTGGATAGCCGGCCTCACGCGGCAGAGCGGCGGCGGGAAGGGCGGGGTCAAGACAGTGTCGGACATAGACATGTTCGAGCTCATGAGGGCCGCGATGCGCCAGAGGCCCCAGTACCTCATCGTCGGCGAGGTCCGCGGCAAGGAGGCCTACACGCTCTTCCAGGCGATGGCCACCGGCAAGACCGTGTACTCGACCATACACGCCGACTCGGTGCGCTCGATGGTGCACAGGCTGGAGAACCCGCCAATTGAGCTCCCGCGCCTTCTTCTGTCGTCGCTCAACCTCGTGCTCCTCCAGGGGCAGGTGAAGGTCGGGCGCCAGATGACCCGGCGGGTGAAGGGCCTCATAGAGATCGTGGGCATTGAGCCCGAGACCAACGAGCTCATCACGAACACGGTCTTCTCCTGGAGCCCGGCGACCGACGTCTTCACCTACAACGGCCACTCCTTCCTCTTCGAAAAGATCATGTCGGCCAAGAACCTGACCAACGACCAGATGAAGGAAGAGTACCAGAAACGCATCGACGTGCTCAACTACATGGTCAAGACCAACGTGAAAAACCACACGGAGTTCGCCAAGGTCATAACGGGCTACTACCGCGACCCGGAGAAGGTCATCAACAACGCCCGCCAGGTCCTCTACGGGACCCAGATACCGGCCCCGGCCGAGCCCCTGATACAGGGAGCGGGAGGCGCGGGCGGTCCCCCGCCGCCCAGGATAGTGCAGCCGCCAGCGATCTGACGACGACGCTGCGCGGTCGGTTCGGGGGACGTGTTGTTGCGATTGGTTCGGGGGACGTATTTTCATAATTGGTGAGGGGTGACGACGACGGGGATGTTGGGACCATGGTTCTTTCCCGTCCCCCGAACCGATATCGCCAACACGTCCCCCGAACCGATATGACCAACACGTCCCCCTGACCAGTAAAAAAAAAGCGGCGCGCCGGCCGGCCGGCGCGCCGCTGGACATTGCGTTTTCTCACTTCTTCTTGCCCATCCGTTTCTCCCTCCGCCACGTCCATGGCTGTACAGAAAGATATAGATTGCTACGAAACGTACATATCGTACTTGTTACGAGACAAAAGTATGAAATAGTAGCAAAAACCTAGACAATGCCGTGACGAAGAAGGCACCCCAGGCGCAGTTCAACATCCGGTTGGACGCCGAGCTGTACCGGAAGTACCGGGCCTACTGCGCGGACAACGGCCTCGACCCGGTCCTGCAGATAATAAACTACATCCAGCGCCTGGTCCGGACGCAGTTCAACGTCCAAGAGAAGCTCTGGGAGGTCATGCGCAAGGAGGACTAGCCCAGCACGGCCTCGAAGCGCCGGCGCAGGGAGGCTTCCGTCGCCGGCTCGAGCGCCCCGGGCGCCGCGGAGGCGATCACGACCCCGCCGCACTCCGCCGCCGCGTCCACGGCCCCTTTTGCGAACCGGACGAGCCGGGCGGCGTCCCCGTAGGGCCGCAATCCGTCCAGCCCGTCAAGGAGGACCAGCGCCCCCGGTCCCGCCCTCAGGTGGCGCAGGACGGCCCTCAGGCCCTCGACCGCGTACCCCTGTGGCCGCAGGACACCGGCACCGCCGGAGCTCTCGCTGAGCCAGAGGATCTCCGAATTGGAGAAATCGAACGCCTCCTTTATCCTCCGCGGCGGGTGCGGGGTCAGGAAGAGCGTCCGGCGGCCCCGGGCGCCGGCCTCCATGAGCCGGTAGGCGGCATCGCCGGCCCCGCGTATCAGGACCGAGGGGCGGCCCCCCGGGATGACGCCGGGCAATCTCTCGGGGGCCCGGGGCCCCTCCACGGGCCGGACGGTGTCGAATACGGACATGAGGGCTGCCCGCTCCCGGTCGGAGAGCGCCCCGGGCTCGGCCGACGCCAGGAAGGTCCCCCGCAGCTCGGCGGCCGAGTCGGCCACCCTCTTGACGAAGCGGAGCACCGTCCCGAAGCCGCACTGCGATGAGAGGTAGTCGAGATCGTCGAGCAGGAGGATGGCGCCCTTCTGGACCCTCAGGTGGCGGTTGACGCGCCCGAGCATCTCGTACTCCAGCGTCTGGGGCGCGAGCGTCTCCTCCTTCGAGCCGGCGTAGGCCGAAAGCCAGACGAGGGCGGCTTCGTCGAGGCCGAAGCGCAGCCGAAGCCGCGCCGGGTGGGCGCCGCTGAGCACCAGCGCCGGCCTCCCCCCGGAGAGCATCCGGAAGAGCCTCCAGGGCTCGTCCGAGGCCGGGCCCAGGAAGAGGGCGGAGCGGCCGGGGATGCCGAGCTCCTCCGGGGCGGGGCCGTCCGGCGCCCTTTCAGGCGGGGCCGGAGGGGCGACCACCTTGGGGGGCCGGGAAGGGCTCGCCCTGGAGGGCATGGCCGGGAAGAGCTCCTTTGGCATCCGGTGCGGAAAAGCAGGTTCCGACTATTTCATGCTAACGACGGGGCTTTCAACGACCGGGTGCCGGGTGCCGGGTGCCGGGTGGCGGGTGCCGGGTTCCGAGAGGTTACGGCCATTTCCCGGCCCCCGGCCCCCGACCCCCGGATTCGTCCCTGCCCCCGGCCCCCGGCCCCCGGATTCGTCCCTGCCCCCGGCCCCCGGCTTTCACCAACCTCCCCAAAGGGCTTAAGTAGGCCCGCACGCGCTATCAATACCGATGCTCCGCCGCTCCTTCGTCCTTCTTCGCGGCGTCGGCCGCCGGACCGAGAGGCACCTGCGCTCGCTCGGGGTCGTCGACTGGAAGGGGTTTCTGGCCGCGCCCCAGATAGCAGGCATCGGCAAGGCGCGCAAGGCGGCCCTGGACGCGCACCTCAGGGCCCTGGACAGGTGCCTCGAGCGCGGCAACGCCGCCACCCTGGCACAAGCCCTTCCCCCCTCCGAGAAGTGGCGCCTGTACCCCGACTTCCGCGACCGGGCCGCCTTCCTCGATATTGAGACCACCGGCCTGGACCTTCCGGCCACCGTCACCGTCGTCGGCATCACGGTCGGGCGCGACCACACGCCCCTCGTGCGCGGCGTGAATCTTTCCAAGGCCGCCATAGAGCGCGCCCTGCGCCCGGCCAGGATCATCGTCACCTTCAACGGGAGCTCCTTCGACCTGCCCGCCCTGCGCATGGCGTTCCCCGGCCTCGAACTGGACCTGCCCCACATCGATTTGCGGCATCTTGCGCCCCGTGCCGGCATCCGGGGCGGGCTCAAGAAGGTGGAGCGCATCCTCGGGATCCGGCGGGCCAGGGAGGTCCGGATGCTCTGCTCCCACGACGCCGTGTACCTTTGGCGCATCTGGGAGCGCAAGCGGTCCGGCAACGCCCTGCGCCTGCTCATCGACTACAACCGGGCCGACGTCGAGAACCTGCGGGCGGTGGCCGACGCGGTCGTGGACATAATGGCGAGGAAGAACGGATACCAAGAGGTGATTTCAGATGAAGGAAAATGCTAACATTTATTTAATGCATACGTGCTATATAGCACCGTTGAAGAAAACCGAACCGAGCCCGGACCTGGACACTCTGAACAGGGACCACGAGTGGCATTGCAACATGGACCTGGCCCCCTTCGCCGGCCAGTGGATAGCGGTGCTGGAGAAAAAGATCCTGGCCTCCGACATGGACATCGAGGCCCTGATGAAGAAGCTCGAGACCCTGAAGCTCGCCCGGAAACCGCTCTTTTTCAAGGTGCCCGGTCATCCCATCGTGGGGTGAGGGCCTATGCGTTCATATGCAGTCTCATTTGCCAAACTCAGTGCTCACCACGGGGCGATTCGAAGGTACCCGATGTTGCCAGTATCACTGACTGTCGCAGGGGCGGAAATGAATGTGAGCATGCTTCAGACCAATCGACCCTTTTGCCGGCTCCCCGATTGGCCCCCAAGCTTGCTGGCTTTTCCCGCGCCCGGCCCCCGGATTCATCCCCGCGCGAAGTTCCTGGCGAGCTTCTGCACGGCCTTCCTCGTCGCGTCCCGCGCCCCCCGCTTGTAGACCTCGGCGAAGAGCGCCCCCACCTGGGCCATGTCGTCCTCGCGCATGCCCCGGTGCGTCACCTCTCCGGTCCCCAGCCGGCCTCCCGCGTCGCAGAAAATCCCCGCCTTCTCCATGCGCCGGCAGAGCTCGGCGGCCCGGCCCTCCTTGACGTCGAGGAGCACCTGGTGGGATTCGGTGTAGCCGCGGTCTGCGAAGCGGACCGGGACGCCCTCCTCCTCCAGCGCCCGGGCCAGGGCCTTGGCGTTCTTTATGACCTGCGTGCCAAAGCCGCGGTCCCGCTCCAGCTCCTCCAGCGCGATCCCGAGCGCCGCGATGCGGTTCACGTGCGGGTTGTCCACGAGGCCTATCCCGCTCTCCACGTCGACGTCGAGGAAGGAGCGCATCCTCTCGTCGAGCTCCTTCGAGTTGGTCAGTATGAGCCCGCCCTGCGGCCCGTAGAGCGACTTGTGGGTGCTGCCCAGGAGCACATCGGCGCCCTCGCGCAGCGGGTCCTGGAACTCGCCCGTGGCGATGAGGCCCAGCACGTGGGCGCCGTCGTAAACGACCTTCGTGGGGAGGTTTTCGGCGCGCACGTGGTCCGCCACGGCCCTCACGGGGTGGGGGAAGAATATGAACGACGAGCCCAGGAAGGCGAGGGCGGGCCTCTCCCCGGAGAGCACCGATCTGGCCTTCTCGGCGTCGGGGACGTACGTGGCCCCGTCGACGGGCAGAAAGACCCTCTCCCGGTGGAACTTGGAGATGCCGAACGGGAACCCGCCGTGCGTGAAGGGCGGGATGGCGACCCTGTCGCCGGGCTTCGTGAAAGCATGGAGCACCGTGAGGTCGCAGGTGAGCCCCGAAAGGGGCGTCACGAGCGCATAGCGCGACCTAAAGACGCGCCGGGCCGCCTTTTCCGTCTCCTCGATTATCCGGAGGATGTGCTCGGTGCCGCCGTACCAGGTGGAGTGGTACCGTCCCGCAAGGTCGGTCGCCAGCGCCTGGCGCACCGCCGGGGAGAGCCAGTTCTCGGAGGGGATGAGGTTGAGGCCCTCCGACCGCAGCTTCTCGTGCCTGGCCACCAGTTCGGAAATGACCGACCCGACCATCCCATCACCTACTCTATGAGGACGAGGCTGTACCAGTTCTGGGTCTCATTTTCGTTCTTGAGCGTGGAGATTGGCAGGTCCTGGCGCCTCGCCGTGGCGTAGACGTCGATGCCCAGGGCCTGCATCGCCGGGCGGGCCTGCTTCGGAAGCCGGCAGGGCTCAGGGTGGGCGCACTGGTCGCAAAGCGAGCAGTCGCTCAGGCTGAACGCGAAGTAGTGGCCGTCGACGAACGCCTGGCGCTCCAAGGCATAGGATATCTTCTGGGAGCTCTTCTTGTCGGGGCAATGGACGAGGACGGCGCTCTTGTACCGCTTGAGGATGTTTTTGAAGTCCCACGGCTTGATGGCGCCCGGGGCGGAGGGGCAGGTCCAGTTTCGGCCCCAGTCCTTGCAGCCGTACATGCACTTGAGGTAGGTGCGCGGGTCCAAGACCACCTCGGAGGCCCTGATGGCCACGGCGGAGGCGGCCCCCATCTCCAGCGCCATCGCCACGTAACGGCCGGCCTTCCCGCCGGCCTTCCTGCTCCCGGCCATGCGGGAGGGATGGCGGTCTTTGAATAAAAGCAATGTGGAGCCCCCGGGTTCTTATATCCCTTTCAGGAAATTCAACCCTTCTAATTCAAGGCGCAAGGCGCAGGGCGCACGGCGCAAGGCCAAAGGCTCGAGGGATGAGGCGCAAGGAACAAGGGAGGAATCCACGGTCGTTGCCTTGCTCCTTCCGCCCTGCGCCCTGCGCCTTTTTTCAACATTCGGAAAAAAACCATTAAATGCCCCCAGGCCAATCTTGCGCCGAGGGCCATGGACGCCATCGGGACCCTGAGGCGCTCCCTGGAGCGCTCCGACGTCATCCGGGTGGGCCGGTACCACTACTTCGTCCACCCGGTCTCCGACGGCATACCCTCCCTGGAGCCGGCCCTCCTCGAGGGCCTGGCGGCCGAGATGGCCTCCAGGGTGGACGGGAGCTTCGACCGGGTGCTGACCGTGGAGGCGCTGGGCATCCCCATAGCCACGGCGCTCTCGCTCCGCCTGGGCAAGCCCCTGACCGTCGTGCGCAAGAAGAGGTACGGCCTGCCCGGCGAGGTGGCCGCGCCCTGCTCGACCGGGTATGCCACCTTCACTCTCTACCTCAACGGGGTCGGCCGGGGCCAAAGGCTTCTCTTCGTCGACGACGTGCTCAGCACCGGCGGGACGCTGCGCGCGGTGGCCCGGGCGGTGAGGGAGGCCGGGGCGACGCTCAGTGACGCCCTCGTGGTCATCGAGAAGGGCCGCTCGCGCGAGGGCCTGGAGCGCGAGCTGGGCATGCCGGTCAAGTCCCTCGTCAGGGTGGACATAACGAAAGGCAAGGTGGTGGCAAGATGACGCTCTCGTTCCTGGATTCGCTGCAGCCGGACCTCGATTCTGCCTGCGAGGCGATAAACTCGCGCCACGCAAAGCTCGTGGGCGCCCAGCTGCCCGACGGCCTGCGCTCCCACTTCCGGGAGCTCGCCCGGTACATCGAGGCCCGGACCGGGGCGACCGTGGCGATGATGGTGGACATGTGCTGCGGCGCCTGCATGGCCGAGCACAATCCGGAGTTCGAGCTGATATTGCATATCGCGCACGCCGAGCTGCGGTCGACCGGCGGCGCCCCGATGAAGCACTCGCGCGTCCTGTTCATCCGGCACCAGCCCGGCCTGGAGGTCGAGGAGAGCGTGAAGGAGGCCATCCCCATGCTGACGGCTCCCGCGGGCGTGCTGACCACCTCCACCCACGCCGACAGGCTGCCCGGGGTGCTCCGGCTCCTGAAGGAGGCGGGGCTGGAGCCCCAGACGGCCACCGGCAAGCGCACCGGCGGCCGCGGCATCATACTGGGCTGCGACTTCAGCGCGGCGCGCAAGCTGGCAAAGAAGGTCAACTCGTTCCTCTTCATCGGGAGCGGCGCCTTCCACCCCGTCGGGGCCGGGATCGCCACCGGGAAGCCCGTGATAGGAGCCGACCCGTACACCGGGCAGGCCCTGGTCTACACCGACATCAAGGACCGGATGCTGCGCAAGCGCTTCGCCGCGATGGAGCTTGCCAAGAACGCCCGCATCTTCGGCATACTGCTGGGGCTCTACCCGGGCCAGCTCCGCCGGCGAAAGGCCTTGGAGCTCAAGCGGCTGCTCGAGCACGAGGGCCGGGAGGCCTACATCCTGGCGGCCCGGCGCTTCGACCCGGAGAACCTCTCCCACATAGGCATGGACGCGCTCGTGAGCACCGCCTGCAGCCGCATCGCCATAGACGACGACGCCCGCTACCCCATCCCGCTGCTCACCCCGCCCGAGCTCGACATCGTCCTGGGCAAGCGGGACTGGAACGATTACGTCCTTGACGAGTTAGGTTGAAGGGAAGGCGCAGGGCGCAGGGCGCGAGGCGCAAGGGAAGGTACAGGGCGCAGGGCAGAGGGCGCAAGGGAATGCACAAGGGCCACGGCACAAGGGGCAGGGGTTTTTCGGGGAACGTACCCCATCAACAATCCCCCTCGATTCTTGCGCCTTCCCCCTTGCGCCTCAAGCCTTGCGCCCTGCGCCCTGCGCCTTGCCCCTTCTCCCTTCACCACCTGTCAAACTTCCTCTTGAGCTGGTTGAACTCCACTTCCTTCATCGCCTTGCCGTTGACGTTCACCAGGACGGTGGCGCCGCTCACCGAGGCCACCTCGTTTATGGTGTGGATGAACTCCAGCACCTTCTCGATGCCGTGGCCCTGGATGAGCAGCTCCAGGCCGTCGAGCAGGACGACGGCGTTGGCCCCCTTCTCCTTTATGAACGTGATGATCTTCTCGGCCAGCTCGTACTCCATCTTGGCCGGGTCCAGGGAGGGCGTGTCCCCGGTCACGTCGGAGAGCCAGAACATCTCCACGTTCTCCATGTCGTAGGATTTGTTGACCTTGTTGGGATGAACCGGCGTGACGAGCATCGCGGAGGCCCCCTCGGAGGCCATCTTCGAGAGGGTGTTGTAGGCCGTTTCGGGCGTCTCGCGGTCGATGAGGTAGTTGAGGCCCTCCTCGATGACCACCTCGTCCCGGGTGTGGGTGACGGGCGTGGGCGCGATGAGCGACTGCGGGCCCTCGGGGGCGTGGGGCTCCCCGTCGACCTCGGGCGGCGGTGCCGGCTCCGTCCTGCGGCGCCGCGAGGCGGCCACCCCCGCGAGCGCCAGGACCATCACGGCCACGAGCGCAAGTATCATGTACGGCGCCCAGTCCACGGCCGGGGCGGGCTTCTCCGGGTCGGCGACGGTCACGTCGCGGCTGAATATGTCAAGGAGGGCGCCTTCGTCGCGCACCTGCAGGGTGACGCTGTAGGCGCCCTTCGACGAGTAGGAGTGCGTCACAATCCTGCCGTAGGCGACGGACCCGTCCCCGAAGTTCCAGGTGAAGTTCAGCGTGGCGGGGCTCTCGTCCACCGTCCCGGAGGCGTTGAACTCGACCTCCTGGCCCACCGTCGGGTGGGCGGGCAAGCGGGCGAAATGGGCGACCGGGGGCCGGTTGTCCCGGGGGCCGACCCCCACCGTGAGCTGGGCCGTCCCCGACAGCCCCGACCTGTCCGTCACGGTGAGGCGGACCGTGAACGGCCCGGCGGAGATGTATGTGTGGTGGACCGGGTTCCCGGCGGCGGTGGCGCCGTCGCCGAGGTCCCAGGCGAAGGTGCAGTTGGCCAGGTCCTCGTCGGTGGAGTTGGAGCCGTCGAACACCACCCCCTCGTTCACGTAGGCGACGTTGAGCTGGGTGATGTGCGGGAGCGGGGCCTTGTCCTGGCCCTTGACATACACCCGGACCTGCCGGATGTCCAGGCCGGAGAGGCCGCCGCGGTCGGTGACCTTGAGGGAGAGGGTGTAGTCGCCCTCCCGCTCGTAGGTGTGGACCACCGTCACACCGGAGGCGGCGCCGCCGTCGCCGAAGGTCCAGAAAAACGAGAGCGCGGCCGGGTCCTCGTCCGTGGAGCCGGCACCGCTGAAGGTGGCGCGCTCGCCGGCGAAGAGGGTGTCCAGCCGGCCGATGACGGCTTCGGGCGGGTAGTTGACCCCCGTGGACAGTATGTTTATGTCGGCGGCGGCGGTGGAGGTCAGGCCGGCCCTGTCCGTGACGGTGAGCGTCACGCGGTACATGCCCGCCCGGGTGAAGACGTGCCCGGAGGCAACGGCGGTGGAGTTCAGGCCGTCGCCGAAGTTCCACAGGAAAACGACCGCGTCGGTGGAGGCGCTCCCGTCGAACTGCACGGTGGTGTTGACATAGGCCGTCTTGGGAAGGTCAATCCGGGCGACGGGCGGATGCCGGTCGATGCTTACCGTCACCGAGAGCGCCGGTTCGACATTCCCCACGAGGTCCACCGAGCGGAAGGCGACCGTGTGGGCACCGTCCTCCTCGAGAAGCAGCGACGACCCTTCCGTGAACTCGCCCCCGTCGAGAGAGAGCTCCGTCCGGGAGACGCCGCTCGTGTTGTCCGATGCCGAGAGCGTCAGGTTGACCGGAACGGTGTACCAGCCGTTGGCCCCGTTCGGGGCCGCCGGAAAGGCCGCGGCGGCGGTGGCGGGCGGCGAGGCGTCCTGGGTGCATTCACGCGGGGTCGAGAAGTTGCCCTGCCGGCCGGCCAGGTCCCGGGCGGCCACGCCGTAGTAGTACGTGACACCGTCCTCCAGGCCAGTGAACTCGCAGGTGGTGCCGTTCGTCTCGACGGTCCAAAGCGGGCTGGAGAGGTCCGACGAGTCGTCGCAGCCGGCCAGGAAGCGGTCGATGCCCGAGAGCGCGTCGGGGGTGAAGTTCCACGCAAGCTGCCGGGTGGAGCCGTTGGCGAACCGGGGCAGCTCCTCTAGCACCGGGGCGTCGGGGGGTGTGCTGTCGATCTTGATGACGTACCGCGGGCTGACGTTCCAGTTTCCGGCCGCGTCGCTCACGTTGCAGCGGAGCAGGTTGAGCGTCTCGGAGTCCCGGTCGAAGGGCACCGACCAGGCGGTGACGTTCTCGGCGGAGAGCGAGCCGTTGGGGCCGGTGCAGTTCACGGACGGGGCCGGCGTCCAGTTGCCGCCGCCGTCCACGGAGTACTCGGCCGACACTTTGCCGGTGTCCAGGCCCGAAAGGTTGTCCGAGACGGCCACCCGGACCGACGGCCGCCGGTCGGCGGAATGCCAGTCGAGCGGGTAGCGGAGCAGCCACCCCCCGGGCGGGGCGGTGTCGATGCGGACGGTGTAGCTCGGGCTCGTGCCATTGTTGCCGGCCGTATCCCTGATGCGGAACCGGATTAGGTTGGTGCCGGCCGAGTCGTTGCCGAACGTGACCGAGGCGGCCGTCACGGTCTGGTTGGCGGTGGTCCAGTCGGCGCCGGTGCAGGTCGCCGGCCTCCAGTTGGACCAGCTGGCGCCGCTGTCGTTGGAGAACTGGTACTCTGCCGACGAGACCCGCAGCCCGGAGCGCCAGTCGCTGACGTTGACCAAGCAGTCCACCGTGCGCGAGCGGGACCATCCTGCCGGCGCAAAGCCGGTCCAGTTGCCGGGGGCGACGGCGTCGATCGTGGAGTTGCCGGCCGGGTTGTAGGCGACGTCGGGCCAGGTCCGATCCGCTATTGTCAGCATGTCAACGCCGATCATGGCGTCGACCCGGTTCCCGTCCGTGGCGTTGTCGGCGATGTCGAGCGCGATGTAGAACTGCCTGTCCCGGCGCCTCTGGAGGCCGTAGCTGAAGTCGAGCACGACGGGATTTGCGGTTATTGTCGAGTTGGTGCCCAGAAGTATGTCAGTGGCGCTGTTGAACGTGCCGCCGGCGTTGTTGCTCTCCCGGTAGATGCGGGCTGCCTTTATGTCGGAGAGATTGGTCCCGTTATAGGTCACCCGGGCCTGGGTGAAGTCCTCATTGTTTGCGTCGTCCCAGAGGGTGAATGTCATCACTGGCACGGATTGTGCCGCTGGCGCGGTGAAGTTGGGGCACAGGTCGGCCACATCGACCGTGGTGAGGTTGGTGTTCCGTATCGCGGCCGTGGTCTCCGCCACGAGCGGGATCAGGAGGCCGCCGCATAACAGAATCACCGCGACGAACGCGGCATCGCCCCTTCCGGAACGCCCCTTCATCTCCAACCTTCCAGTTCGTATTCCCCTTGATACTTATAAATTGTTCCCAAAAGTCTAATTCCCGGAAACCCATGAGGATTTTCGCTACGATGATGAGGAACGCATCTCACGCTGACGGATGATGACTGATGGGCGAGCTGAGTAGCACCCGGCGAGCTGCCTGCGGCCGGTGAACCGAACCGTTGGTTTCCGGGGTTCATATGTATATAATATCATAAAATCGGACCCTGATACTTAATAGTTTTCTCTCGCGATGCAACAGAGGGAAAGGGCAGCAAGGCAGCAGGGCAGCAAGGCAGCAAGGGAAGGCAGGAAGGCAGCAAGGCAGAAAGGCAGCAAGGCAGAAAGGGAGGCAGGAAGGCAGGAAGGGAGGAAGGCAGGAAGGGAGGCAACAAGGCAACAAGGGAGGAAGGCAGGATGGGTACGGGGATGCGTCCCTTGCTTCCCTCCTGCCCTGCTGCCTTCCTGCCTTGCTCCCCCTCCCTCACTTGATTTCAGGCAGCCTTCCCGTCGCCTGCGCCCTCCTCGCTATCTCCTTGACCTCGGCCACCGGCTCGGGCCATTTCATGGGGAGGGCCTCGAGCGTCTCCACGAGCACCCGGGCGACCGAGAGGTTGCGGTACCACTTCTTGTCCGAGGGCACGATGTACCAGGGGGCCTCCTTCGTGGAGCATTTCGACAGCGCGTCCTCGTAGGCCTCCATGTACTCGTCCCAGTGGTCCCGCTCCTTGAGGTCCCCGGTGCTGAACTTCCAGTTCTTCTTCGGGTCCAGCAGGCGCTTCATCATCCGCTCCTCCTGCTCCTTCTTGGAGATGTGGAGGTAGAACTTGCGTATCACGACGTTGTTCTCCGCAAGGTACCTCTCGAAATCGTTTATCTGGGAGTAGCGGGCCTTCCAGACCTCCCTGGGGACGAGGTTGTGGACGCGCACGACCAGAACGTCCTCGTAGTGGGAACGGTTGAAGATGCATATCTCGCCCTTGCGCGGGAGGGATTTGTGTATCCGCCAAAGATAGTCGTGGTCGCGCTCCTCCTCGGAGGGCACCTTGAACGGGACGACCGTGCAGCCCTGCGGGTTGAATATCGACATCACCGACCGGATGAGGCCGTCCTTGCCCCCGGCGTCCATCGCCTGTATGACGATGAGCAGCGAGTACCGGTTGTCGGCGTACATCAGCCTTTGCAGGTCGAAGAGCCGGTCCTTGAGCTTGTTCAGCTCGTCCAGGGTGTCCTCCTCGTTTTTGAACTTGCCCGTGAAATCGGGGTCGTAGTCCTTGAGGTCCACCTTCGTCCCGGCCTCGACTCGAATGTCCTGTCCCATACGGCGCACCGGGAGATGCAACGGGGTGGGGAAATATGAAATTAATTGAGAAGGCGCATGGCGCGAGGGCCAGGGCGCAAGGAGCAAGCATTGGTCAGGGGATTCATCCCAAGGCCCTGCGCCCTGCGCCCTCCGCCTTGCGCCTTCTAGCCTTGCGCCTTGCGCCCTGCGCCCTGCGCCTTCCTCCTGCGGTCCCAGAAGTAATAGGCCGCCCCCGCGGCGACGGCGGCGGCCAGGAGGCCCAGGATGAGCGGCAGGTTGTCCGGCCTGACGACGGGCTTCGGCGGGGGCTTCTCCTCGACGAGCCGGCTGAAGTCGTAGAAGTGGCGCGGCAGCACCATCGTGACAGTGCCGTTGGGGTCGAAGGGCCCGAACTGCCACTGGGCGTAGGCGGCGCGGAGGTCCACCTCCGGGACCCTGATCTCCCCGGAGCCCTGAAACATCGCCTGGATTCCCAGCGTGTAGTGGACCAGGACCTCGCGGAACTGGTTGAAGACGGGGTTGTCCTTGCCGATCACGGGGAGCTTGAAGTAGGTCCCCTCGACGTAGAAGTCGACCACGGAGCCGGCGCCCAGAGTGGAGGCCCCGACCTCGTCGTGCTTCCAGCCGGAGTGCTGCCAGCCGCCCTGGCCGCGCCAGTCCATCGAGCCGTCGCGGTTGGTGTCCACCGCCACGGTGAGCTCGCCGACGGCCTTCTCGCTGCCGATGATCGGGTCGTAGTTGAGGTCGATTATCAGGGTGCTGGCGTTCTGGGGGACGTACACGGAGCGGGCGTGGCTCGTCACGAGGGTGTTGCGCGCGTCGAGGAGGTACCCCCAGTCGCCCCTCCAGCTCGTCACGAGGCTGCTCGTGGGATACTTCACATCGCCCGTCTTGTGCAGTCCGCCGGAGCGCTTGAACGCCCGGAACGCCTCCATGACGGTGGCGCAGGCGTCGGCGCGGCGCATCTCCTCGAGTACGAGGCTGACCTGGACCGCCCGGCTGGCGTTGATCAGGCCGTAGCCCTGGGCGAAGTCGTGGGGCCGCTCATCGAACTCGGCCGAGCCGGTGGAGTTGTTGGCGGGGACGCCGTTGCTCTCCGTCGAGGGCATGTAGTCGGAGGTGAGCTTGAGGACGTACTCCGCCTCGGTTATCCGCGTGTTCGGGTCGGCGTGCCAGGCCGCCTGGTCGCCGGCGTGCTCGGAGTGAACCTCGGAGATGCGCAGGCTGGGGCAGGCCTGCATCATCAGCGCCACGCAGCCGGAGACGTGGGGCGTCGCCATGGAGGTGCCGCTGATGGACATGTAGTAGGCATCGACCCGGTCCTCCGGGTTCTGCTTGGTCATCGCGGTTATCTGCGTCCCGCGGGCCTCGGTGGCCCAGATGCGGACGCCCGGGGCCGCGATGTCGGGCCAGGTGTGGTTGAGGTCCGACTGTCCCCGGGAGCTGAACGAGGCCATCCCGTCGCCGTCGTGGAGGGCCGCCGCCACCTCGACCACGAAGGGGGCGTTGCCGTAGTTGCTGGTCTGGATGGTGCTTCCGTCCACCCCGCCCGAGTTCCCCGCGGCGAAGACCACGACCACGCCGTTCTCGAACACGAGCTTGCGGTTTATCTGGGTGATGGAGTCCGCCGGGTCGTACTCGCCGGGACCGGCGCCCCAGGAGTTGGAGCAAACGCGGATGTTGTCGGGGTTGTTGCCCGGCCGGCTGTGCTCGTAGACCCAGGTCAGGGCGCCCAGGACGTTCTGCAGCCAGTGCTCCCCGGTGGAGATGGAGACGAGCCGGGCCCCGGGCGCCACACCCCGCCGGGCGCCCGCCGAGGCGTCCCCGTTGCCCAGGATGGTCCCGGCGCAGTGCGTCCCGTGGCCCGAGCCGGTGTCGGAGTCCTGGACCTCGGTGTAGCTTTGGTCGAAGTCCGACTTGAGGTTGATTATCGTCTTGGAGCCGTAGTCCAGGTCGGGGTGGCCGGCGTCGCAGCCGGTGTCGACGAGGGCCACGGTGACGCCCGTGCCGTCTATCGGGTCCCTGCTGCCGCCGCCCTGGTACAGTATCTCCGAGTTCCAGACGGTGGTGGCGTTGATGGTGGTGGTGGTGCCGTTCATCAGGAGCTCCATCCTCTGGTTGTGCTCGATGTAGTAGGTGCCCGGGTGGGCAGAAAGCCACTGCACCGCCTCCTTGGGGCCGACCGCGTAGACGGCGTCGAGGGGGGCGAACTCGCGCAGAATCCTCATGTTGAGGTTGGCCAGGAGCTGTCGGGTGCTGTCGCCGACCGGGCGCTTGAACTGGATGACCGTCTCGAGGGTCCCGTATCGCGGCGTGCGGTCCATCACGGCCCGGAGGGTCTTGTCCATGACATCGGCCGGCTCGTACCTTTGGACCGCCTTCGCCGGGGCGGCCGGGCGGGGCAGCTCCAGGGCCGAGGCCGGGAGCGCCAGGACGAGCAATGCGGCGCCCAGGGCGAACGCCGTCATTGATGTCCGCTGCCTGCCTCGTGGATGCCAGAGCGCGCCCATCCCGTATCCCTGTCCCCTTTGCCCTATTGGGAGGTCCTATCGTGCATTCTTTACTAATAATTATTGGTAGGTCAATAGGATGCAGGGCGCAGGGCGCAGGGCGCAAGGCAAGGGACGAGGGCGCAAGGGGCAAGGCGCAAGGCGCGAGGGTGGATTGGCTGCAATCGGGAAGCCATTTTCCCACACGCCCTTCCTTGAGCCTTGATCCTTCGGCCTTGTGCCGTCCGCCCTCGTCCCTTGCGCCTTGCGCCATGTGCCTTGCGCCCTCATGTTTATTATCCAACCGACCCAATCACCCGCCGTGAGAATCCTCCAGCTCTGTACCCGCTTCCCGCCGGCGCCGGGAGGGGTCGAGACCCACGTCCTGGAGATATCCAGGAGGATGCGGCTTGCCGGGCACGAGGTTTCGGTGCTCACCTCGGACCTCTATTCGGAGACGCCGCTCGTACGCATGGAGAAGTGGGAGCGGGAGGTGGAGGGCGTTCCCGTCCGGCGCTTCCGCGCCTACACGCCCGGCGGGGAGGCTCACTACCTGGTCTACCCGTCCATGAAGGCGGCGCTCATGAAGGCCCCGGCCGAGGTCGTCCACGCCCACTCCTACGGCTACTTCCAGACCAACCTCCTGCCCCTCGTCCGCAAGCTCCGGCGGCTGCCGACGGTCCTCACGGCCCACTTCCACCCCGACTGGTCCACCTGGGGCGGGGAGAAGCGCCGGGGGCTGCGCAAGGTATACGATTCAACGCTGGGGAAGGCCGTGCTCAACAACGTCGATATAGTAATAGCCCACACGCGAGAGGAGATCGGGCTCATGGAGCAGGTCGGGCTGGACACCTCCGGCAACCGGGTCAGGATCGTCCCGGCCGGCATAGACTTCGCAAAGTACGAGAGGGTCCCGGACGGGGCGCCCTTCCGGGAGCGTTTCGGCATCGGCCAGGACGAGATGGTCGTGCTCTTCTCTGGCCGGCTGGCCCAGAACAAGGGGCTGGCGGTGCTTGCAGAGGCCGCGCCGGAGGTGCTCCGGTCCTTCCCGCGCGCGCGCTTCGTGCTCGTCGGGCAGGACATGGGCGTGCGGGAAAAGCTCGAAAAACGGCTGGGGGAGCTCGGCGTCCGGGACCGGTTCCTGTTCACCGGGCATCTAGATGACGATGCCCTGTTCCGGTCGGCCTACGGCGCCTGCGACGTGTTCGTGCTGCCATCGGAGTACGAGGCGTTCGGGCTCGTCCTGCTGGAGGCGATGGCGTCCGAGAAACCCGTCGTGGCCAGTGCAGTCGGGGGGATGCCGGAGGTTCTGGGTGCCGGGAGCCGGGTGCCGGGTGCCGGGACGAATCCGGGTGCGGGGGGCAGGGGGCAGGGGGCCGGACGGAAAGGGGCGGAAGGGACCGTCACGGCGACCGAGTGCGGCCTGCTGGTGGGGTACGAGGACCGGAAGGCGCTGGCGGAGGCCATCTGCCGGCTTCTCGGCGACGACGGCATGCGGCGGAGGATGGGGGCGGCCGGGCGCGAGCGCGCCCGCCGGGAGTTCAACTGGGACAGCGTCACGGGGCGGATAATCGATATATACCGGGAACTTTCGGGGCATTGAAAAACCTTTTCTACCGCCAGCCCATTTCTCTGCGGAATGAAGACCAAGTTCGACAACCTCAAGATACGCTCCGGGGCCCGCGCCTCGACCAAGGCGCAGGAGCGGGCGCTCATCGAGAAGGCCGAGCGGCTCCGCAAGGACCCCGACCTCGCGTTCCCCAGGTGCGAGGGCTCCTGCTGGTTCTGCGACTTCAAGAGCGGCCGGCGCTCCTGCGAGAAGGTGCTGGACGCCGCTGAAGAAGAGAAGAAGCTCGAGCGGCTCGCCGAGTCGGGCAACGAGTTCGCCCGCGCCCTCGCCGGCACGCTGCTCCTGCGCAAGCAGGGAAAGGTGCCGTACCTCTTCGCGCTCAAGACGCCCTTCGGGGAGGTGGCCTACGCCATCCGGGGCAGCGTCAAGAAGGAACGCCTCGTGATGATGCAGCACTTCGACCACCCCCGGGCAAAGCTCCTGGGCGTGGTCGACCTCGTGAGGGACAAGAAGCTCCACATCTTCGCATTCGAGGACCGGATGGTGTGCACCGGCCGGGACCCGCGGCCGCCGGAGGGCTTCGTGGATTACCTCGTGGGGCAGCTCAAGACGCCCCTGGACAAGTACGGCCGAAACTACCTGTGCCGCCATCTGGCCGACACCAGGGCCGCAAAGCACATCGCGCCCCTTCCGCACCTGGAGATATCCTGGAAGCCCGCCGGCGTGGCGCTGCGCCTTTGCGAGAGGTGCGCCCGGCCCGGGGAGAACACCCTGCTCTCGATGCTCACCTACATGGCGATACCCAACCCGCGGCTGGAGTTCGACTTCAGCGCCAGGGGCGGCTTCGAGTGCGAGGGCAAGTGCGAGGGCTGCCGCATCCCGCAGGTCGAGATGGACCAAAAGACCAGGGAGAAGTACGTCCACGGGGAGCTTGACGACCGGGGGCTCATCGAGAAGCAGACCATCAAGGGCCTGCAGGCCATCCGGGAGGGCGGCGTCAAGGTCTACATCCTGGGCCGCCGCTGCTTCGGCAAGGACCTGGACGCCTTCATCGACGCCCTGAACCCCAACGAGGAGGAGCGCATAGGGCTGACGACCGTGCTCAAGACCGTCAAGGGCCCGGTGGTCGTCGAGGGCGAGACCGCCGCGGCGATGCTCGAGAAGTTCTGGGAGGAGCACGGCGAGGCTGCCATGGAGGCGGTCTGCGGCGACCGGGAGGTGGCCTGCGGCCTCATGGAGAAGTACAGGGGCACCAAGATGGGCCCGTCCCAGCTCCTCAAGGAGGCCATCGCCTGCGTACGCCAAAAGGAGATCATCTCGCAGCTGCCGGTCTACGGGAAACTACCGGCGGTGGCGAAGTTCGCCGACGAGATGGCCCGCATCTACTTCACGCGGGGGAAGGAGGACGCCGCCCGGGCGATAGGGGACTTCACCTCCGAGGACAGCGGGGTGAAGTCGACGGCGTACGCATTCCTGCTCGCGATGGGCATCGAGGCCAACAGGCAGTGGCAGTACATGGTCCACGAGCGGGAGTTCGCCGAGTACCTCCTGCCCGCCGCCAGGAAGTTCCTGGAATCGACCCCGGAGACCTACCACCAGAACCTCCAGGCGATGCTCTCCGCCACCGGCTCCACCGAGACCATTCCGGAGCCGAAGAGGAAATCATAACGCGCAAGGCGCAAGGCGCAAGGCGCGAGGCGCGAGGCGCAAGGCGCAAGGCGCAAGGGGCCGGAGCGGGGCAGCAAGGGATAATGGGAGCAAGGGAGAAAGGGAGAAAGGCAGCAAGGGGAGGGCCATCCACCCCTTCTGCCTCCGTAGGCGAGCTTCGCTCGCCTAGGCCGAGAAGGCCGCCGCAGCGGTCTTCTACGGTGCTCCCTTGCTGCCTTGCTGCCTTGCTGCCTTGCTGCCTTGCTGCCTTGCTGCCTTGCTCCCTTGCTGCCTTGCTGCCTTCTGCCCACAGCAAATGGTAGGTACCACGCCACCATTATAAACCAGGAGCGACAGAGCCGTCCCCGATGTGCCAGGCGGGGAGGACGGCGGACGGGGTTTCGGGCAGGGTGCGGGGTGCAGGGGAAGGGGCAGCGGGCAGCGGCCAGCAGGGAGCGGGGAAGAAATGACGCCCGTCGTCCACCGCTCCCCGCTGCCCGCTCCCCGCTCCCCTTCCCCCACAGCCTGCACCCTGCGTCGCGACAACCGCGCGGTCGGCGGGTTCTTCGAGGAGATCCCGGCGTTCGTCGTGGTGGTGCTGTCCGTGTCCCTATTCATGGTCGCGGCGGGAACGACGATAGGCATTATGGGGGACGACGGGGAGCTTTCGGGGTTGCAGGACCGGAGCGCGCGACTGTGCCGGGCGTTCCTTAGCTGCGAGGCCGTGCTCGAGCGGGGCGCCCTCTCGCAGGAGCCCCTGGCCGGCCGCCTCGACGCCGGAAAGCTGGACCGGCTCAACGACACGGCCCTGCGGGGGGAGCTCAACTCGCCCCACCCGTACAACCTGACCGTCCGGGACCTCTCGTCGGGACGGGAATGGACCTTCGGGAGGCCCGTGCCCGACGGCGCCCCGCTGAAGGCGAGCGCGGCCTCGGCCGCCGTGGTCGAGTTAGACGACGGCCGCCGCGACCCGGCGCGCGTGGAGGTGGTGGTGTGGCGGTGATGCTCCGGCGTCGCCGGCGGGGCCTGTCGGCCCTCTTCGACGCCGTCCTTTTCTTCACCATCATTCTGGCCGCCACCGGAGCCCTGTTCTGGTGGGCGTCGGCGGCCCGGGCCGGCGCCACCGCGGACATCGCCACGCGCGACCTGGGCCGGGCCGCAGCGGACATCCAGTCCGCGGCGCTCGAGTGCACGGTCGGGCCCGTGGACTACTCGCTCGGGGGGCGGTCGCTCCTATTCACCGGAACGGTCTGCGAGTGCCTCGCTTTGATCGTCCGGTGCCGGAGCGCCGGCCCGGACAGCGGCACGGCCGGGCTGGAGGGGGCGGTCCGGCGCATATACGCCCTTCTCGTCGAAGAGCCCCTCCGCTTCGAGGTCCGGGCCTCGGCGGAGGGTCTCGTCCAAGACATCGTGATATCCGATGAGGGTGCTGGGCCGGGCGGCCCGGGAGAGGTCCGGTGGACCTGCTCCGTTCCGCTGGTTGTCAACGGTCTCGAGGGGGAGCTTGCGCTCCATCTTTGGAGGTGATGGAATGGGATTTTGTTGGGCGAAGGACAGGTCCGGAAGGGTGCCGTTCTCGGTGATCGCGGTGGCCATCCTGGTCGGAAGCGTGGCGACCGGGGCCTACATGCACCAGGTCTCGACGACCTCCGGAGGGGGCCCGGGAAGGTCCGCCGGCCCCTCCCCGGACGCCATCGTGCCCCAGCTGCGGCTGGGGCTCGAGCAGGCCGCCGCCCGCTCCATGGCGGCGGCCGTGGACCGGCAGACGGCCCCCGGCGTCGACGACGGCTCCCAGGGCCTCTGGCGTGTGGACCGGTCCTTCCGGGAGTTCTTCGGCCAGGAGATCGGCCGCGCCTGGAGCGGCAAGCGCTACGACCGGTACTGCCTTACCGTCGAGGCGGGCGATTTCGAGCTGCGGCTCGCCACGTTCCCGGCGACCCTGGGCGCCATCAACCGCCTCGGCATGGCCGTGAACATGACCGTCCCCGCCGGGTTCCGCGCCGGCGGCACGGTCAACTTCACCTTCACCACCGGCGGAGGCCAGCCGGTCCGCCGGGGCGTGGACTTCGCGGTGGAGATGCCCAGCTGGTACCCTCTGGCGCTCTTCCAGGCCGACCGGCTGAGGCGGGACTGCGTGAACGAGGGGCTCGTCGAGCTCCTGCTGCGTGAGATGCTCGGCGGCTTCCTGGACACCCATTTTGCCGAATTGCTCGCCCGGCGCAACGATGCCCGGCGGGCCTACCCAGAGAGCACCGTCACGGTCGGCGACCTCTGGAAGAAGCGGGACCTCGACGAGCCGGTCCTCAACGCCGTTCAGCTCGCCCTGCTTGTCGAGGAGCAGACGCTCTTCGGCGGGCGCGGGGGCACGCTGGACTTCTACTACAACCTCACCCCGCACAGGCCGCTCGACGTGTCCGCGATGATGGACTACCCAAGGGGCGGCTTCTCCGGCTGCTCGGCGTTCTCCGCGGGCGAGGACGGGGGGCTTGAGCTGGATCTCGGGCCCTTCCACCACGGCCTGACCCTCTCATCGGTCGACGGCAAGGGCGCCGGGGCGCGCCTTTCGCCCTTCGTCGTCAGGTCCCTCTGGATCGTGCCTCCCCTCATCGAGCTCCGCAGGGCGACCTTCGCCGGGGAGGACGAGATGACGGACGTCTACATCCTCGAGGTGACGGTCAACGGCGTCTACCGGCTGATCGCCGGCCCCGACGGGGACCACCTGATGAGGCTGGACATCCCCCTCCACCTGCAGTTCACCATGGACCACCGGATAGACGAGAGGGACCGATCGCGCTCCGAGGACGGGCGGCTCCACTGCGAGATCGAGGACCTCGGGCTTTTCTACAGGGAGTACGCCGGATTGTACTCGACCCCGGTGAACCTCACGCTGGACATCGTCAACTCCTCCGGGGTACCTGCCCGCGGGATGGGCGCCGGGTGCAGCGTCGATCTCTCGCTCGACGGAGACTACCTGGGCACGTTCCGCGGGGGCGAGGCCGGGCCGGGCGGGCTCCTCCTCTGCCGCGTTCCGTCCGGCCCGCACGGGCTCTCCGTATTCTGGAGCGGCGGCGGCTCCGGCGGGAGCGAGCACGGCTCCGTCACGGTCGTGCTGGAGGGCGCCGACTCGGCGGTCCGGGTCCGCACCGAGCCGCGGCTTTCCACCTCCCCGTTCTGGACGCTGGCCCTGACCTACATCCGCGACGCTCCGGCGGAACAGAGGCTCACCCGGCTGGTGGAGTTCATATCCCTGCTTGCCGGCCACCAGCCCCCGGGCGACCCCGGCCACATGCCTCTGGCCACCGTTGAGAACGCCCGGTTCATGGAGATTTGGCTCGCGGGGCTTGAGGATTCCCTCGATTCCGCCCAGGCGAATCCGGACCTCGCCCCCGCCGCCGGAGCGGTGGTGCTCGAGGGCGCGCTCGCCGTGGTAAAGACTATCCGGGAGACGCTCCGGTGGATGGAGAAGGTGGGCTCGGCGGTCGATGGCTACAACAGGCTGCACCCCGCCGCGCCGACCGGCGTGGAGCCGACCATCACCTACACGGGCCAGAACGGGGCGGAGTCGCTCGTCCTGCGGGCCGAGGGGGCGTTCGGCGGGGAAAGGCTCGCCCTGGAGCGACCCGCAGGCTCATCGGGCTGGAGCTCCTCCGGAACCGGCCGTGAGCCGGGCGCCGGGATGGGGAAGGCCGGGCCCGAGAGGCTCGGGGCGGCACTGGACATCGCGGTCACGGTCACGATGGTCTTTTCGGCATACGTCAAGTACGTGAAGTACGAGGCGACGGACGGCACGGACAAGGTCTCCGAGCGGGTGGACCTCGATCTGGAGGCCATCAAGCTGACATTGCAGGTCACGAGGGTCCTGGTGAAGCATGTGGCGAGGTCCTTCCTCGACAATCTCGCAATGGGCGCCAGCCTGGCGGGGAAGCTCGCCACAGCCCTCGGCGTCATCATCGCGGCCGTGACGGTCCTCCAGATGGTCTCGGAGGAGAGCCGCAAGTACCGCGGGGACGCCGCGGCCTGGAGCGCCCTTTTCACGGGCCTGGACCTGGACACCGCGGTGTTCCACCTCTCGCTGACCGCGCTGGCGCTGGGGGTGGCCGAGCTTTGCTTCATCTGCCTCAAGATGGCCGCGTTCGTCCCGGTGGTGGCGGCCCTGATGGCCGTGGTGGCCCTGGTGCTCATCGTGTGCATCATGGTGTTCGACTGGAACGCCTTCTCGACGTTCGTGTCCGGGACGCTCACGGACGGCGACCGCGACCGGATGGCCGGCTCAATCGAGCGCACCTTGCGCGACACGGCCGGGACGGTGGCCCGCCTCAACGAGTACCCGGCCGACGCCGAGATGCTCTCCGCCCGGCAGGCCCGGGGCACCGCCTCGCTCCTGGCGGGCATCGCCTCGTTCACGAGCGCCCGGCAGGTCTCGCTCGAGACGCGCAACCTGTCCCGGTACCAGTACGACCTCGCCTGGGCCCGGGAGCACCAGGCCCGGGCGGTGCGGAGCCTCCGGTTCTTCAACATCGCCCTGTGGAAGCAGGTCGATGAGTTCGGCGGCCAGGCCCGGACCGCCCTCCATCCCCTCAGGGATCAAACCTGGGACAGCCGGATAACCATCACCTGGCCCAACGGCGACAGGTCGGGCATCGAGCTCGATTACATACAGGTCTTCCTGCTGGGCCTCAACACCACGTCCCTGAGGGACACAGGGATCGACTTCGAGATCACCGGCCGGGTGGTGGTGGACCGCCTGCCCTGCTGGACGGACCCGCTCTCCCGCATTGGGGACCAGGTGACGCTCTGGAGCGGGCGGCTCCGGGCGAGCCAGGAGATGAAGACCTTCCTCTACGGCCTGGACAGCGTCAGGTACCGCAACGACTGGGGGATGCTGGGCCTCAGGCTCTCCCCGACCTACCTCTCCTGCAACCTGGAGGTCACCTCCGGGGGCCCGTTCGATTACCAGGACGGTGCGGAGGCCGGCCGCGCGCCCGTGCTGCGCAAGACACTCACCCCGTCCGAGGAGACCACCTATTTCTACGTCGAACCCGGCTCCTACACGCTCCGCTTTTCCGGCCAGGAGCCCCGCCACGAGCTGGGCTTGAAGAACAACCGCGCAACGGTCAAGGTGGTGGACCTGTACTCTCCCGACTTCGGAAAAAGCATCGTCGGCGTCAACCCGAGGCCGGAGCCCATCTACTTCCAGGTCAAAAACGGGTTCAAGGGCGGCGTGAGGGTCTCCGTGGACGTGATAGACAGCAGGAGCAGGGTCGTCGGCGCCCTGGGGACCGTCTTCGAGGACGGAAACGGCACCGCGCATGGCGGCAAGCAGTACATCGACGACGGCTGGGTGCCGGACTTCGACTTCGACGGCTCGATGTGGGGCGGTTCCCTGGACTGGATAAAGTCCCTGGCCCTGCGCATCCGCTTCACGGTCGGGCTGGACCGGGAGCGGGACGGCGAATACGAGCTCACACGCACCCGGACCGTCCACGTGAACGACATCCGCAACGACCATGTCGCCAGGATGCAATCGGAGGACGGCAAGCGCGACGACCAGCTCGGCTACTACCTCACCATCCTCGACACGCCCTTCCGGCAGAAGATCGGCGAGGATGCCGAGGGCAACGACCTGATGCTGGAGCAGTACCTGAGGTGGGAGAAGATAGGGTAGGGAAGGCACAGGGCGCAAGGCGCGAGGCGCAAGGGCGGAGGGCAGGAGGGCGGGAAGGCAGCAAGGGAGCAAGGGAGCAAGGCAGCAAGGGAGCAAGGCAGCAAGGGAGCAAGGGGACGGCCGTCGTCCCTTGCTGCCTTGCTGCCTTGCTGCCTTGCTGCCTTCCCTTGCTGCCTTGCTGCCTTGCTGCCTTGCTGCCTTTCTGCTTTCGACCCTTGACCCTTCGCCCCTTGCGCCCTGCGCCTTGCCCCTTCTTCTTCTCAGACCCCCACCCACACGTTCCCGGCGATCTTGCGGATGGCCGAGACGGCCGAGAGCGCCGCAAGGTAGCTGGTCTTGGGGTTCTTCGGGGAGGGGACGTTGCGCACCTCGATCTCGAGCACCCCGAAGTCGCCCTTGACCAGGAGCTTGTGGATGTTGCGGTTGGTGTTGGGGTCGGCGATTATGCGCACCCGGGTCCGCTCGAAGCCGATGCCCGCCAGGCTCAGGGCGGCGGCCACGTTGATGTTTTGGGGGAAGTGCGTCACCGCCTCCGCAGCCGAGCCCTCGAAGAGGACGGTGGGCTTGACGATGGCGTTGAGGTTGATCTTGTGGTCCAGGACGTAGCTGCTCTGGCGGAACGCCTCCGGAGGCTTTATGGTGTTGAGCATGACCTCCTCTATCTTGGCGGTCGCGGCGGCGCAGACGCCGTCGATGCCGGCGATGGCGCCCGAGGCGAGGTAGATCTTGCGGTGCCTGCGGCGGGCGATCTCCTCTATCCGCTCCCGGAAGGGCCGGTCCACGAGCGCCCCCACGCTCAGGATGAGCACGCTCTTGCCCTTCTCCAGCGCCACCGGCGCGTACTTCTTGGCCGCCTCCTGGGAGGCCGCCTCGATGACCAGGTCGGAGCGCTCTATTATCTCCACGATGTCTTCGAGGATCCGGCCCTTCTTGAGCGACCGGGCCAGCCCCTTCTCCATGCGCTTGGACCGGTCGTACAGGTAGATGGACTCGATTTCGGGCATGTCCTCGACCATGCTCGCTATGGTCGACCCGATGGCCCCGCAGCCGATGAGCGCCAGTCTCACCATGGCCGCGAAATCGGAAAAGGGGGTATTAAAGCGTTGCAGTGCCGGGGGCAACCTACTTATCCGGCGCGCAACATGGGCTCTTGTGGACGACCGGAGGGGCCTCGGCTCCAGGCTACTGATGGTGGAGGTGCTCGAATCGACCAACTCGGTCCTGAAGGAGATGGCCGAGGCGGGCGAGCCCGAAGGCACGGTGGTAGTGGCGGAGGAGCAGCGCGCCGGCCGCGGCCGCCTGGGCCGGGGCTGGGCGTCCCCCCGGGGCGGGCTCTGGTTCTCCGTGCTCCTGCGCCCGGAGGTTCCCCCGGCCGAGGCTCCGTCCCTGACACTGATGGCGGGCGTGGCCGTGGCGCAGGCCCTCAAGGCCCAGCTCGGGCTCGACGCCCGGCTCAAGTGGCCCAACGACGTTCTCGTGCGGGGGAAGAAGCTCTGCGGCCTGCTTGCGGAATCCCGGTCCGACGGGAGGCTGGAATATGTCATCCTGGGCATCGGGATAAACGCCAACTTCCTCCTGTCCGCCCTCCCGGAGGAGCTGCGCCGGACGGCCATCACCGTCAGGGAGATACTCCAGCGGCCGGTGGACCGCCTGGCCCTGATGCGGGCCATAATCAAGGAGCTGGACGCCGGCTACAAGGCCTTCCGGGACGGGGGGATCGCCCCATTCCTCGAAAGATGGAGGGAGCTCTCCGAGACGCTGGACAGGGCCGTGCGCGTCGAGACCGCCACCGGTATCGTACAGGGCGTCGCGGAGGACATCGACGCCACCGGGGCGCTGCGGGTCAGGACCCCCAATGGCCCCGTCACGGTCGGGTCGGGGGATTGCGTGCACCTGGACTAGCCCGGGGGCCGGGACGAATCCGGGTGCCGGGAGCCGGGAGCCGGGAGCCGGGAACGACGCATCGTACCCGGCACCCGGCACCCGGCACCCTGTATCGCCGTCATGCATACTTTCATATCCCGCCCGGCCGATTCTGTGCCGTGACGGCATCGAACTGGGGCCTCATCGTAATGCTGGTCGGCTGGGCGCTCGTGCTGACCGGCGTGGCCTGCCTGGTGTACATCGCCTACTGCGGCCGGCGCAACGGCCGCGCCCTCGCCGCCGCCAGGGCCCGCCATGACAAGCTGGGCAGGAAGGAGAGGCTCGCGCGCCTTCGCCACCGCGACTTTCCCGCCTTCTGCCTCGAGGTCAACAACCTGCGCGCCCAGCGCAACGAGAAGCCCATACCCGTCGAGCTTTTGCGCAGGGTCCAGTTCAACCTGATGTACACGATAGACGAGGACTGATGGCGTGAGCAGGATTGCCGGCGCGCTGGCGGTGGTGGGCGGGGCGATGCTGGTCGTCGGGGGTTTCGTCTCGACTTCGGGCTCGACCCTGGAGAACGCCCGGGATGCGGTCAGCGCGTGGATGGGCGGAAGCGACCAAAACGGCATGATCGTGACGGCCCTGACCGTAATGATCCACATCGCCCTGCTGGGCGGGTTCGCCGTGATACTGGGGGGCTACCTGATGTGGAAGGGGTTCGACATCGCCGGCAAGGTCTGCGTCTGGCTGGGCGCGGGACTGGGGGGGATGTCGCTGGTGGTGGCGGGGGTCGTGGCCTACGCCAGCGGAGGTTGGGGCGCCTTCGTCACCTCCAGCATGACATTCGTCGGGATGGGGCTGGCGCTTTCCATCGCAGCGAGGAGGCTGGCCTGAGGACGAGGGGTGATATCATGGACGGCAAGGAGAAGGTGGACGCCATCAACATCGCAAAGCCGATGCTGGGACCGGAGGAGAAGAACGCCGTGCTCGAGGTGATGAGCTCCGGGAAGCTCGCCCAGGGGGAGAAGGTCGACCGGTTCGAGAAGGCGTTTGCGGCCTACGTCGGGACCAGGCACGCCGTGGCCGTCGGGAACGGGACGATAGCCATCCACCTGGCGCTGCTCGCCCACGGGGTCGGCAGGGGCATGGAGGTCGTGACCACGCCTTTCACGTTCATAGGAAGCGTTACGCCGATACTATTCTGCCAGGCCAGGCCGGTGTTCGCCGACATCGTGGAGAAGACGTATAACATCGACCCGGCCGACATGAAGAAGGCCATGACGAGGCAGACAAAGGCCATCATCCCGGTCCACCTCTTCGGGCTGGCCGCGGACATGGACCCCATCATGGAGGCGGCCGGCGACGTCCCGGTGATCGAGGACGCCTGCCAGGCCCACGGCGCGGTCTACAAGGGGCGGAACGTTGGCTCCATCGGCTCCTGCGCCTGCTACAGCTTCTACCCGACGAAGAACATGACCACCGGCGAGGGCGGGATGATTACCACGAACAACGAGGAGCTGGCGGCCAAGCTCAGGCTCCTTAGAGACCACGGCCAGAAGACCCGCTACGAGCACGTGGTCATCGGCTACAACTACCGGATGAACGACATATCGGCGGCGATAGGCATCGAGCAGCTCCGGAAGCTCGAAAGCTTCAACGGGAGGCGCATCGCGAACGCCAAGGTGCTCTCCGACGGGATGTCGGGCGTGAAGCAGGTGAAGACGCCCGTCGTGCCGGAGGGCTACAGGCACGTCTTCCACCAGTACTCCATTCGCGCCAAAAAGCGCGACGGCCTCAAGGACTTCCTCAATTTGGAGAACATCCGCTGCGGGATCTACTACCCGAGGCTCGTCACCGCCAACGCGCCGATAAAGCCCTTCGCCACCCGGCCGACGCCCCGGGCCGAGAGGGCCACGCGCGAGGTGCTGGCCCTGCCGGTACACCCGGGGCTCAGCCAGGAGGACCTGGCCCGGATGGTCAACACCGTGGCCGCGTTCTACGTGGAGAAGTGAGCTCCCGCGCGCCTCCCGGCCCCGGTGACCGCTGCCGCTCCGTCCGAAGTGCCCCCGGTAAATGGATGTAGCGGGGAGTAGATTTGAACTACTGATCTACGGGTTATGAGCCCGTCGGGATTTCCTGGCTACCCTACCCCGCTGTCCTGGATTGGACCCCTAATAACCTCCACTGGGATAAAAGCCTTACTGAAAGAAGAAGGGGCAAGGCGCAGGGCGCAGGGCGCAAGGCGCAAGGGGCGAAGGGTCAAGTGTCGAAGGCAGAAAGGCAGCAAGGCAGAAAGGCAGAAAGGCAGCAAGGGAAGGCAGCAAGGCAGCAAGGGACGACGGCCGTCCCCTTGCTCCCTTGCTGCCTTGCTCCCTTGCTCCCTTGCTGCCTTCCCGCCCTCCTGCCCTCCGTCCTTGCGCCTTGCGCCCTGCGCCCTGCGCCTTGCAGACCATATGAATACAGTAATAAACCCCTATTCCTTTTTGAGTCAGCCCGATGGGGAAGTGAGCGGTTTGGCGAACGGCCTCGGCTACGGCAAGGTCATCCTGTTCGGGGAGCACTTCGTGGTGTACGGCCTGCCGGCCATCGCCTCGGCGGTGTCGGACAGCACCCTGGCCGAAATCACCCTGGCGAAGGGGGCGACGCCCCCCGGGAGGCCCGGGCCGGGGGCCTTCATCCAGGAGGGCCGGGGCTGGACCCTCCACGATTCCCGCCCGGAAACGCCGGGCTACAAGGTCGAGAAGGCCCCGGAGCAGAAGAGGTCCATCGAGCTCATGCTGGCGGTCCTCAAGATCGATGCCGCCCGGACGCCCCTGAAGATAACGCTGGCCGGGGACCTGAAGGCGGCCTCCGGCGTCGGCGCCAGCGCCGCCTCCTGCGCCGCCATCGCCCGGGCGCTCTCGGGACTTTTCGGACTCGGGCTCTCGGACGCGCAGGTCAACGAGGTCGCCCACGAGGGAGAGAAGGGCTACCACGGGACGCCCTCGGGCATCGACGACACGGCGGCCACCTACGGCGGCCTGTTCCTGTTCAGGAAGGGCCAGCCGAAAAACCTCGTCGAGCCCATCCGGACCGGCAGGCCGGTGGAGATAGTGATGGGCAACTCGGGCCTCACGGCCAGCACCACAAAGATAGTGGATGGCGTGAGGCAACGCCGGGCCGCCGATCCCGGGAGGTTCGACCGCATCTTCGCCGAGGCCGAAAGGATAGTGCAGGAATCGAGAAGGGCCCTCCAGGCCGGCGAGCTGGAAAGGGTCGGGGAGCTCATGGACCGAAACCACCGGCTGCTCGTGGAGATAGGCGTCTCGGGGGAGAGGCTGGAGCAGCTGGTCGGGATCGCCAAAAGGGAGGGGGCGCTCGGTGCCAAGATCACCGGCACCGGCGTCGGAGGGTACATGGTGGCGCTCACGCCCGGCAGGGAGCTTCAGCAAAATGTGGCGAGGGCGATGGAGAGGGCCGGTTTCTCGGCATTGAGGACCAGCATCGGAAAATGAGGTGGGAGCGTGGAGTTTCGGGAGTTCATCCGGCATCTGGAGGAGAAGGGGCAGATCACGCACATCGAGCGGCAGGTGGACCCGGTCTACGAGGTCTCCACCCTCATCAAGAAACTGGACGGCAGGCCGCTGCTCTTCGAGAACGTGAAGGGCCATTCGATGCAGGTGATATCGAACATCTGCGCCACCCGGGACCTCGTGTGCGAGGGCCTGGGCATCCCCCGCAAGGAGCTCATTGTCAGGCTGGCCGAGGCGATGGACAATCCGAGGCCCCCGGCGGTCGAGGAGGCCTCGGGCTACCGGGACATCGGTCCCGACCTGACCAAGCTCCCCATCCTGACCTACTACGCCGTGGACGGCGGCCCCTATGTCGCCTCCGGGATAGCCATCGCGGCCGACCGCGAGTTCGGCCTCAACGCCTCCTACCACAGGTCCATGATGTTCAAGGGCGGGGACGGGAAATTGCTCAAGGACCGGTTCGTCCTGCGCATCCTCCAGCGCGACCTCGACGCCTACATTGAACGCGGTCTCAAGGAGTTCGCCTTCTGCATCGGCAACTCCATTCCGGTCCTCCTGGGGGCCGCCATCTCCGTCCCGATAGCCGTCGACGAGATGGCCATCGCCAACGCGCTGGCGGAGACCCGGCTCGTCCGCCTGGGCGGCCACACAGTGCCCAAATCGGACATAGTCATGATGATGGAGCTCACCGGCGAGATGCACAAGGAGGGTCCGTTCGTCGATCTTACGGAAACGGTGGACATCGTGCGCGAGCAGCGGGTGGCGCGGGTCAAGAACATATTCGTCCAAAAGGACGCGGTCTTCCACGCCCTCCTGCCCGGGGGGCTCGAGCACAAGGTCCTGATGGGCATGCCCCGCGAGCCCACGATATACCGCGAGGTGGGCAAGGTGTGCCGGGTCAAGGACGTGCTCGTCACGCCAGGGGGCGCCTCCTGGCTGCACGGCGTCGTGTCCATCGTCAAGAAGAACCCCGACGACGGCATGAAGGCGATCGACGCGGCGTTCAAGGGCCACAGGTCGATGAAGCACGTCTTCATCGTGGACGACGACATAGACGTAAACGACCCCCACGAGGTGGAGTGGGCGATGGCGACGCGCTTTCAGGGAAAGCGCGGCATCCGGATGTTCGAGGACAAGGGCTCGTCGCTGGACCCGTCGTCGGACATGAGGACCCAGATGACGACCAAGATGGGCTTCGACCTGACCATACCGCCCGACGAGCCGTCGGAGAAGGGGGCCAGGAAGGAGTTCCGGAAGCCCCCCCTGCCGATAAAGCTGAACGTGGACGACTATCTGCGGTCCTGCAAGTAGGTGGTGCGATGCATCTTACGAACGAGGAGGAAAAGGTGCTTGCGGGCGAGCGGGGCGAGGTCCCGGCGCGCTCGATGCGCCTGCTCGTGAAGCTTGGCGACATCTACGGCGCCGAGAGGATGATCCCCGTCGGCTCGGCCCAGGTCGCCGGCGTTTCGTACAAGTCCATCGGCGACCCGGGGCGCGACTTCCTCGAGGACTACGCTCGGCTGGGGGCGAAGGTGAGGGTGCCCACCTTCCTCAACCCCGCCGGCATGGACATCGAGGACTGGGAGGGGCTCAGGTTCCCCAAGCGGTTCGCCGAGCAGCAGCTGAGGATAATGGAGGCCTTCCGCAAGATGGGCATCATCATGAGCGCCTCCTGCACGCCGTACCTTGCGGGCAACCTGCCCCGCTTCGGCGAGCACATCGCCTGGTCCGAGTCCTCGGCGGTGTCGTTTGCGAACTCGGTCATCGGGGCCCGGACCAACCGGGAGGGCGGGCCGTCGGCGCTGGCGGCCGCCATATGCGGCGTGACCCCCGACTACGGGTACCACCGGGACGAGAACCGCCATCCCCACTTCCAGGTCAATGTCTCCGCCGGGCTCGGGTTCTCGTCGGACTACGGGGCGCTGGGCTGGTTCGTCGGGAAGGTCGTCAAGGACAAGATACCCCATTTCACCGGCCTTCCGGAGGACGCCGGCACGGACGAGCTCAAGGCCCTCGGGGCCGCCATGGCGGCTTCCGGGGCCGTGGCGCTCTACCACGCCGAGGGGCTCACGCCCGAGGCGCGCTGGGCGAGGAAGGAGGACCTGCAGACGGTCGATTTCGGGGACAGGGAGCTCGAAGAGACCTATGCGAAGCTGAGCCCGGCCAAAGACCCCGACCTGGTCGTCATCGGGTGCCCGCACGCCTCGATGAAGGAGATAGCGCGCGTGGCCGCACTGGTCGACGGCAAGCATCTGAAGAGGCCCCTGTGGGTCTGCACCTCGCGCGTCATGAAGGAGGCGGCGCGAAGGATGGGCTTTGCCGCCATCATCGAGAAGGCCGGCGGGAGGATAGTCGCCGACACCTGCATGGTGGTGGCGCCCATAGAGGAGATGGGTTTCAAGACCACCGGCGTGAACTCGGGCAAGGCCGCAAGCTACCTCCCGGGCCACTGCAAGCAGGGCGTGATGTACGGCCGGATAGAGGACCTGGTGGAGGCGGCCTCCAAGTGATCGACAAGGCAGTGCTCGATGCGCTCAGGGCGGCCATCGAGGCCGCCTCGGGCGAGGCGCTGGGGAAGGCGAAAGGCGCAGGGCGCGAGGCGCAAGGTGCGAGGGCGCAAGGGTCGGGGCGCAAGGCACAAGGGGCCCCACCGGAATCTTTTCTCCCCGTTGCCCCGTGCCCCTCGCCCCTTGCCCCTTCGTCCCCTGCGCCTTGCGCCTCGCGCCCTGCGCCTTCCATCGCGCTCTTCGACCTCGACGGCACCCTGGCCCGGGGCCACATGATATTCGACTTCCCGGCGCACCTGGGGCGCGCCGGGCTCTTCCCGCCGGCCAGCCTGGACGAGGTCGGCAAGATGCGCGCCGATTTCTCCGCAGGCAAGCTGACCTACCGCTTCGTCGCCGAGAGGCTTCCCCTGATATACGCCGAAGGCGTCAAGGGACAGAGGGCCGAAATCATCGCGCTCGAGGCCGAACGATTCGTTGAGGGCCGCATGGACCGCGTGTTCGCCTATGCCCGTCCCCTGGTCCGCCTCATGCGCGAGGCCGGCCGTCCGGCGCTAGCCCTCAGCGGCTCGCCCGTCGAGACGGTCGGCGCCCTGGCCCGAAGAATCGGGATTGAGGCGTCCGTCGGCACCGATCTCGCGACACGCGGCGGCCGCTTCACCGGCGGGGTGCTCCAAAACTACATTCTCGGCGAGACCAAGTCCGCCGCGCTCTCCGAGCTGGTCAAGACGCTCCGCCTCGAAATGCCGGCCTGCTTCGGCTTCGGCGACACCGAGCAGGATGTCTCGTTCCTGGGCCGCGTCGGCCACCCGGTCTGCCTCAATCCTTCGAAGGAGCTCCGGGCGGAAGCTTTGAAGAAGGGCTGGCCGATGCTCGGCGAGGCCGAGGACGTGGTCGCCAAGGTGAGGGAACTGGTGGTGAGGGCGGATGCAGTATAAGGGCAGGTCCATAAACCCCGGCGCGGCCGAGGGCGAGGCCATCGTTTCAAAGGAGCCCATAGGATTCTACGGCGGGGTCGACCCCAAGACCGGCCTCTTCATCGAGAAGGGCCACGAGCTCGAGGGAGTGTCCGTCCGCGGCAAGATACTGGTGTTCCCCAAGGGAAAGGGCTCCACCGTGGGCTCCTACGTGATCTACGGCCTGGCGGCGAACAAGGTCGGGCCCCTGGCCATCGTCAACTCCGAAACGGAGACCATCGTCGCCACCGGCGTCATCCTGGCGGACATCCCCTGCGTCGACGGCATCCCCACCGACAGGCTCAGGACCGGCGACCGCCTCAGGGTGGATGCGACGAACGGGACGGTCGAGGTGCTCTAGGGAAAGAAGGCAGGAAGGCAGCAAGGCAGAAAGGGAGAAAGGGACGGCCGTCGTCCCTTCCTGCCTTTCTGCCCTCCTACCCCCCTTTCTCCCTTTCTGCCTTGCTGCCTTGCTGCCTCCATAACCTATTTATGAGAAGCGCGTCATCCTCGTCCGATGCGCTCCGAGGGACGCCCGCTGCCGGCGCTCGCGCTGGCGATCCTACTGGCCTTCCCGGCCATCCTGGCCATCCCGGCACTCGCGCCCGGCGAGTCCTCAGCGGACCATTCCCGGCCTTCCGTCCTGCTGCGGTTCCGGGCCGGGGAGTACGACCCGGACCGCCAGCCGCCGCCGCTCCCCCGCCCGCTCGTCCTCGACAGGCCGCAAGGCGTCTTCATCGTGCAGTTCGACGGCCCGGTGCTCGTCGAATGGGCGCGGTGGCTCTCGGAGAGGGGCGACATCCTGGCATACATCCCGGATTTCGCGTTCGTGGTCCGTTCCCCCGATTCCTCCCCGGCCTCGCTGCGCTCCCACCCGAATGTCCGTTTCGTCGGGCCCTTCGAACCCGGCTTCAAGCTCGAGCCGGCGCTCAGGCTCGACGGGACCGAGCGCAGGCTCAACATCGTGCCCTTTCCGGGCGCCGACCTTTCGGCCCTCGGCCGCCGGCTCGCCTCCCTGGGCGCCGCGATCCTCCAGGAGGACCCTTTCCTTGTCGTCGCCAGCGCCACCGGGCGGACGGCGCTCAGGCTGGCCTTCGACCCCGATGTCCAGTGGATAGAGGAGGCCGGGGAGGACTCGCCGGACAACCACAGGGCATCCATCATCAGCGCCGTCCGCTCGGCCAAGGACGGCGCCTACGACTGGAACGGCACGGATTCGCTTTGGAGCTACAACGCCACCACCGGGAGGTTCGAGGGCCACGCCGGCCAAAACGTCACGGTGGCGGTGTGCGACACCGGCGTTGACGGCACCCACCCGGCGTTCGAGGGGAGGATGACCGGCTACGTGAACTACTCCGGCGGCACCGAGTGGACGGACCCGGGCTGGCACGGCACCCACGTCGCCGGGACGGTGCTGGGCAACGGCAGCCGGCGCGCCGGGGACCCGGGCACCGCCGGCTACTACGCCGGCATGGCGCCCCTGGCGAATCTTGTGGGCCAGAACCGCTTCTCCGGCGGCGGCAACTACACCGCGTTCTGCCGGGACGCCTTCCGGCTCAACGCCACCATCCAGAGCAACAGCTGGAGCTCGTCGACGGCCTCCGACGGAGGGAAGTACGAGACCCGCGCGGTCGCCTACGACCGCCTCGTGCGCGATGCCGACCCCGACACCGACGGCAACCAGACCATCACCGAGGTCTTCTCGGCGGGCAACAACGGCCCCGGGGCGCGCACCGTGAGCCCCCCCACGACGGCCAAGAACGTGATATCCGTCGGCGCCGCCGACAATGCGAACGGGACGACCATCGCCTCGTTCAGCTCGAGGGGCCCGTGCCTGGACGGCCGCGTCAAGCCCGACATCGTCGCCCCCGGCGTATCCGTGACCTCGGCCCGGGCCAACAGCGCCTCCTCCTACTGGTCCGCCTCGGGCACGAGCATGTCCTGCCCGGTGGTGTCGGGCGCGGCGGCCGTCGCCTACGGCTTCCATAACGGGACCCGCGGCGCCCCGCCCAGCCCGGCGATGCTCAAGGCCGTGCTGCTCAACGGGGCCGACCCCCTGCCGGGCTACCAGTGGCCCGGACCGGACCAGGGCTGGGGCCGGCTCAACCTGTCCAGGTCCCTCCTCAACACGACCGGGAGGACCATCTGGAGCGAGGACCAGAACGGGAACCTCTCGACCGGCGAGTGGCGCAACTACACATTCCGCGTGACGAACTCGTCGGAGCTCAAATTGACGCTCGTCTGGACCGACGTCCCGGGAGCCCTGAACGCCAACCCGGCGCTGGTCAACGACCTGGACCTTTTGCTCGTGTCGCCCTCGGACGTCACCTACCGCGGCAACCAGTTCACGGACGGCTACTCGAACCAAAGCGCCCAAAACGACACCCTCAACAACGTCGAGATGGCCCGGCTGGCGGCGCCCGAGACGGGCTGGTGGACACTCTCGGTGCGCGGCGCCAACGTTCCCGTGGGCCCGCAGGAGTTCGCGCTGGTGGTGTCGGGCCCCTTCGGGTTCGTCTTCCCCGAGGCCGTCGACCTGCGCGCCACGGACCTCCGGATCGCCCCGCAGGACCCCGAAGAGGGCGACCTCCTCACCGTCACGGGCAGCCTGACCAACGACGGCCCCGTCGTGCTTCCCCAGTTCGATTGCCGCGTCCGCGTGATGTCCGACGGCGGGCCCGTCTGCGAGACGGTCCTCTCGGCGCCGCGCCTTGCGCCGGGCGAGAACTGGACGCTCGAGCTCGGCTGGGTGGCGGTCCGCGGCTTCTACAACGCAACGCTCGAGGTGGACCCGCTCCTCGACATCCCGGAGCGCCTGGAGGACAACAACGGCCTGTCGGCGGGCTTCAAGGTGCGCGGGTACGGCCTCGTCCTCTCCTGCGCGGCCGACCGCTCGGCCGTGGACCCCGGCGCCTCGGCCGGATACGAGCTCTCGCTCGAGAACACGGGCAACGCGCCCGACGGCATACTGGTTGCCATTGAGGCCCCGCCGGGGAATGGCTGGAGCGCCGCGCTGGATTCCCTTTTGGTCCAGCTCGGTCCCGGAGAGGCCCGGACCGTCCGGGCGACGCTGGCCTGCCCCGCCGGCGCCAAGGCCTTCGGGCGTGCCTCGTTCGACGTGAGGGCGACCTCGGAGGGCAATTCCACCTACACGTCGGCCGTGTCGCTGGCCGCCGCCGTCAACCAGATCTTCGGCCTGGGGCTTGCGGCCGAGCGGACCGAGATGTCCGTCCTCCCCGGCGAGACCGCCTCGTTCTTCCTGACGCTCTCGAACGCCGGCAACGGGCCCGATACGTATACGCTGCATTCGAGCGCGGCCTTCCCCGCCTGGCCGGCCCGGCTGGATACGAAAAGGGCATCGCTCGAGAGCGGGGAATCCGAAAACATCACGCTGAACGTCACGCCGCCGGTTCACGCGCTGGCGTTCGAATCCTGCACCGTGACCGTCCGATCTTCGGACGGCGGCCGGGCGCCCGACCGGACACTGACGTTCACGACGCGCGTGAGGCCGGTGCCCGGCCTGAGGCTTGAGCTTGCGAGCTCCCCTCCGGCAATACTTCCGGGCTCTTCGGGGCGCTACCTCCTGCGCCTGACCAACGCCGGCAACCACGAGGAGACCTTCCGGCTGGAAGCGTCGCTCCCAGCGGGCTGGACCGGGGGCTTCGACCGGGAGGCGGTCCGCCTGCCCGCGCGCGGCGCCGCCACGGTGTCGCTCCTCGTGTCCGTCCCGCCCGGAGAGACGCCCGGGGTCCGGGCGCTCTCGGCCACCGCCGTCTCCTCGTCGAACTCGTCCGTCAACCGCACGGTCGCCCTGGCGTGCCCCGTGGGCCAGCTCTTCGGGTTGGAGACGGAGACCGCCCTGGCGGCCGCGACCGTGGAGCCGGGCAACGGCACCGAGTTCGTCTTCAGCCTGCGCAACACCGGCACGGGCGAAGACACGTTCATACTGGAGCTGCAGGGTGCAAAGCGCTTCGGTTGGTCCGGGGAGCTCAACGCCTCGGAGGTCACGCTCTCGCCCGGAGAGGCGGCCACCTTCACGCTCGACGTGTCCACCCCATCGGAGGAGACCAACGGCACCAATGTGATCCGCGTGAGCGTGCGGTCGGCCGGGGATCCCTCCGAGACCGACGAGCTGGCATTCAGCGTGGAGACGGTCCGGCCCCCGGAACCGGCCCGGCCGGCGCCTCCGCCGCCGCCACCGCCGCCGCCGCCCATCCTCGACAACTCGACCATCGATGTCGGGAGGCCAAGAAGCCTGCTCCTGCCGGGAATGGTCCTCGCGGCGGCCGTGCTGGTTGTCGCCGTGGCGGCGCTCGTCTACTGGCGGAACCGGAGGAAGTGAGGACTTCACATCCGGAGCACCGTCACGTCGAACCCCTCACCCGTCCGGAAGACCTTCGAGAGCTCGCGGACGAATGCCCGGAACGCCTCGAGCGACATGTCCGCCATCATCCCGTTGATCCAGGCGGCGCAGGCCTCGAGCCCTTTCCCGCCCGGGACGACGTGGTCGAAGACCGATCACCGCGGGCCCTGAAATCATCCGCCTCCGGCGGGACCGGCCCTACAGCCAGACCGCCGGCAGGTGGCAGACCGTCGTCCCGCCCCTCCTCTCGACGCCGAACCTGTCCAGCGTGACGACCAGGGCCCTCCTGGGCCTGTACGCGTCGCAGAAGCTCCAGAAGCTGCGCCCGGGCTTCCCGCCGAGCTTCACCTCTACTGGAACGACCGTCTCGCCGCGCACCAGCACAAAATCGACCTCTGCCTTTCCCGTCGTCCTCCAGTACTTCAGCTCCCACCCGCCGAACGCGTCCCGGAGCTCGCGGAACACGTAATTCTCCAGCAGCTTGCCGCGGTCCTCCCTCCGGGCAAAACAGGTGAAATTGCCGATGAGGGAATTGCGCAGCCCGCCATCCAGGAAGCAGATCCGGCGCGCCTTCCGAAGCTCGGTCACCAGGTTCCTGTGGTACGGGCGCAAGAGGGCGATGATGTAGGTGTTCTCCAGTATCGACAGGAACTCCAGGGCGGTCGGGTGGGAGAGCCCCAGCTGTCCGGCGACATCCGACACGTTCAGGACGGTCGGCGCCGCAAACGCGAGCGCCCTCGCAAAATCCTCAAACAGCGCCGAGTCCCGTATGCGGAATATGGACGAGATGTCCTTTTCCAGGTAGATGGCGCGAATCGAGTTCAGGACGAGCTCCGGCTCCCCGCGCCGGCCGGCCAGCACGGCGCCCGGGTACCCGCCCAGGACCAGATATTCCTCCAGGAGTTTTTGGAGCTCGCCCTGGAACGGCTTCTCCTTCGGGGCTCCCCCCCCCTCGACGAACCCGCGCACCTCCGAGCGGGCATTGTAAAAGAGGCGGGCGAGCCCGGTATCATTGGCCCGGAGGAACTCGCCGAACCCGAATGTCAGAAGCTCGAACGGGAATGCGCGGCCGACCAGGGACGGCATGACCCGTTGCCCGAGATCCATGGTCGAGGAGCCGGAAACGACCATCTTGACGTCCCGGTTATCGTAGATGAGCTTGAGCCCCGGCCCGGCCCCGTCGCAGGATTGTATCTCGTCCAGGAACATGACCGGGGGCCGGTCCTTGCGGAAACGGTCCGCAAAGGCCAGGGGGTCCTTTGCGAACTCCCGCCTGTAATCCGGGAGCTCCATGTTCAGGAAGACGCAGTCCCGGCCCTTGCGGACGGAGGATTCGAGCATCCGCAGGAGGGTGGTCTTCCCGGCCTGGCGCGGGCCGCGCACGAGGAGAATCTCGCGGCGGTCCAGGAGCTTGCGCAATACCTCCGCGAGGTCCCTCTCGACAAGCCCCTTGGCCGCTTCCGGCATCCTTGTCGGAACACCATATTATTTATTGAATATTTCAATTTAACCCTATTAAATTGTAAAAATCATAAAAAATTATGGCCTCTATATATACTATTTAAATGCCTGCCGTCGATCGCCGGCCCCTATCGGACATCCAGGACGCGTGTGTCGAACGGCTCCCCAGTCCGGAAGACCCTGGCGAGCTCCCGCACGAGGGCCTTGTACCCTTCATTGCTCATGCCCGCCTTCATCCGAGAGGAGACCGCCACCTGGGCCCCGCGCTTTTGGCGCGACGTGCGGTCGTTACCGGACCCGTCCTTCGGGCCGGCTCCGGGAAGGCGGTGGCCTCCTCTCGGGTGAGACAGCTCTTCTCCTTCAGGTCCGGCAAGGCTCCCGCCGGACGGTCAAACGTCTCCGGGCCTGATCAGCCTTCCCCTCGACGGGCGGCAGGCTTATCCGCCCCGGCGGGAATATGGAACCCGGGCCCCGGCATGAAATCCAAATCCATCCCGATACTCCTTTTTATTGGGGCGACCCTGCTGATATCCGGCGCGGTCGCGTTCGTCGCGATGGAGCGGCGGCTCGCCACGGTCAATGACGGGATCGCGGGCCTCACGCCGACGGGCGCCGGGGATGGCTGGTCCGACCGGCTCGACGACCTGACCATGGAGCGGGATCTTCTGGCCGGGCAGATTCCCTGGGCGCTCGCGGCAATATGCATCGGCGGGACCTGCCTGGCGGCCGGGGGCCTGCTCAAACTGAGAGAACGAAAAACCGGCCGAGGGCGCTCCATGTCCGCCGGGCACGACCCGTGATCGCCGCCTGTCCGTTGGCCTGGCCTCCGCCTCTATGTTTATCTACCCCCAGACGAATGGAGATGACCGGAAACCGAATTGAAGGAGCAGGAGCAGAACTGGGCCAAGCAGGGCCGGCGCGAGCTCGAAAGCGCCAAAAAGGCGCTCGCCGCAGAAGACCATTACCTCGTGGCCTATCTGAGCCACCAGGCGGTCGAGAAATTGCTCAAGGCGCTCATCCTGCACATCCACCTGGAGCCGCCGCCGCACACCCACTCGCTCCTGCGCCTCGGCTCGCTGGTCAAGGTGCCCTCGGAACACGAGGGGCGCCTCAGGGAACTGACGCCGCACTACATGCTGTCGAGATATCCGGATGCCTCGGGAGAACCGCCCTACGAACTCTACACCCGTGCGAAGGCCGAGACGATATTGAAGGACGCCGTGGAGGTGATCGCGTGGATCGAGAAACAGCTCAGGCAATGAGCCGCCTCCTCGCCGCGCTCAAAGTGAAGTATGCAATCACGAAGGCCATAGTCTTCGGCAGCCGCGCCCGGGGCGACCACCACCGCCATTCCGACTTGGACATCGTGCTGGTCTCGCCGGATTTCGGGGCCCTCCCATTCATAGACCGCCCGGCCGAGATTCTGAGGTACTGGGAGGGCGACTGGGACCTGGAGCCCCTCTGCTACACGCCGGAGGAGTACGAGCGCCTGCGCGGCATGATGGGCATCCTGACCGTCGCGGAGCGCGAGGGCGAGGTGCTGGCGGTCTGATGGTCCCGGGACCCTTGCGCCCTGCGCCCTGCGCTAGCCCCCCGGGCTGAAGTCCGGGGTCTCCCTTGCTCCCTTGCTGCCTTTCTGCCTTGCTGCCCTCTTCCCTAGTCCCGTATCCCGTCCTTCGTCACCGAGAATACGGCCTCCCCGTCGGGCAGGTTGGGGCTGTCCACGAGCCGCGCTATACGCTTGTCGCCCTTGCTCTTGCGCATGTAGAGCCTGAAGGTCGCGGTGTGCCCCACTATGTGGCCCCCGATTGGGCGCGTCGGGTCGCCGAAGAAGGTGTCGGGCTTGGCCTGGACCTGGTTCGTGACCAATATGACCGCGTTGTGGATATCGGCAATCCGGAGCAGGTTGTGCATGTGGGTGTTGAGCTTCTGCTGCCGGTCCGCAAGCGCCCCCCGGCCGACGAACTCGGCCCGGAAGTGCGCCGTGAGCGAGTCGACGATCACGAGCCGGATGGGCGTGTCCTTGGCCATCTCGGCTATCTTTTCCGCAAGGAGCATCTGGTGGTGCGAGTTGAACGCGCGCGCCACGCGTATGTTCTGGAGCGTCTCCTTGGGGTCCAGGTCGAAGGCCGTGGCCATCTGCAGTATCCTTTCGGGCCGGAAGGTGTTCTCGGTGTCTATCATGACCACCTGGCCCTCGAGGCCCCCCTCCTTCCTGGGCAGCTGGACGGTGACCGCGAGCTGGTGGGCTATCTGCGTCTTGCCGGAGCCGAACTCGCCGTACACCTCGGAGATCGCCTGGGTCTCGAACCCGCCGCCCAGCAGGTCGTCAAGCGCCTTGGCGCCGGAGGTCAGCTTCCCGACCAGCTTTCGGCGCTCCAGTATCGTGTCCCCGGTCTCGAAGCCGCCGATGTCGGCCTCCTTCCGGGCGGCGTTGATTATCTTTATAGCGGTCCCCTCGCCTATCTCGGCCACCTCGGCGAGGTCGGACGGCGACGCCACTGCCAGTGACATGAGGTCCCGGTAGCCGGCCTCCTTGAGCTTCTCGGCCGTGGTCGGTCCGACCCCGGGCAGGTCTTCGATGGATTTCTCGGACATTGAGTTGCCTCGGACCGATTAAATCGACTCATTGGATATAAAGCTTGTCCGGTCATGACCGAAAGTGGGGCACCGCCAGGAAAGGGCAGCGGGCGGAGGGCAGCGGGCAGCAGGGGGGCATCGGGCATCGGGCAGCGGGAGCGATGGACGACGGGACCCGTTTCGTCACCGCTGCCCGCTGCCCGCTGCCCGCTGCCTTTCCTTCCACCACCTTCACCCACCCCCCCGCAAGCCTGATTATCACGATGGCGCATCGCTCTCCGGGGATCCCGATGAATGTCATCGACCTGCCCAAGGAGCACGAGGAGCTCTTCTTCATCTGCCTCGAGGACTGGTCCGACGAGGCCAAGGAGGGCGTCGCGCGCCGGCGCGCCTGGTACTCGAAAATGAAGGAGCGGGGGCTGCGCGTCAAGCTCGCCCTGGACGGCCGGGGCGTGGTGGGGGGCATGATACAGTACGCCCCCATCGAGCGGACCCACGTGGACGGCGAGGGGCTCTATTTCATATATTGTATATGGGTCCACGGGCACAAGAAGGGCCGGGGCGACCTCACCGGGCGGGGCATGGGGAAGGCGTTGCTCAAGGCAGCCGAGGAGGACGCCCGGGCGCTGGGCGCGAAGGGCATGGCCGCCTGGGGCATATCGCTCCCGTTCTGGATGAAGGCCTCCTGGTTCAAAAAGCAAGGTTACCGGAAGGCGGACAGGGACGGGATGGCGGTCTTGATGTGGAAGCCGTTCGTCGAGGCTGCCCGGCCGCCGCGGTGGATCAGGCTCACCCGGCTGCCCCAGCCGGTCCCCGGCAAGGTCAACGTCACCATCTTCTCGAACGGCTGGTGCTCGGCCCAGAACTTGCCGGTCGAGAGGGCCCTGAGGGCCGCCCGCGAGCTGGGCGACAGGGTGGTCGTGCAGGAGATAGACACCTTCGAGCCGGCCGATTTCCGCCGATGGGGGCGATGCGACGCCCTGTTCATCGACGGCAGGGAGGTCCGCACGGGGCCGCCACCGTCCTACGAGAAGGTCAAGCGGCTCATCGAGAAACGCCTGCGGAAGCTCCGCTGAGCACCAACTTCATATCCCGGCCGCGCGTTCGCCCTCCGGCGGTGAGGGAAGCTGGACGAAAGCGCGCTCATCAGGCTGGGCGCCTCCGGCCTCCTGGTCTCGAGGCTCTGCGTCGGAACGTGGCAGTGGGGCTCGAAGCTCGTCTGGGGCTACGGCCGCGGCTACGGCGAGGCCGAGGTCTGCGGCTGCTTTGCGGCGGCCCTGTCCTCCGGGGTGAACTTCTTCGACACGGCCGAGGTGTACGGCTGGGGGGCCTCCGAGAGGATCCTGGGCGGCTGCGTGAGGGGCGACCCCTCGGCACGCCCGGTCATCGCCACCAAGTTCACGCCTCTGTACAGATTCAGGAAGGGCTCGCTGGAGAGGGCCCTGCGAAAAAGCCTCCTCCGCCTTGGCCTGCCCCGGGCCGACCTCTACCAGGTCCACCAGATGGACGGCCTGCGCAACATCCCCAGGTGGATGGACGCCATGGCCGACATGCACGAGAAGGGCCTGGTCGGGGCGGTAGGCGTGTCCAACCACTACCCGGACGCGATGGCCGCGGCGATCGACTCGCTTGCGAAGCGGGGCCTGAAGCTTGCCAGCAACCAGATGCACCTGAGCCTGCTCTTCCGCAGGCACGAGCGCAACGGCCTCATCCGGATGTGCCGGGACCAGAACGTCGCCTTTCTCGCCTACATGCCCTTCGCCTGGGGCGTGCTCGCCGGGAAGTTCTCCAGGGACGATCCGCCGAAGGGCTTCATCCGCCACCGGGTGGCCAACCGCAGGCTGGTCGAGAGGAGCGAGCCCCTGCTCCGGCTGATGAAGGACATCGCCTGGAAGAAGGAGGGCCGGACGGTGTCGCAGGTGGCGCTCAACTGGGTCATCGCCAAGGGCGCCATCCCCATCGCCGGCGTCAAGACCCCCCGGCAGGCCGCCGAGGATTTCGGCGCCTTGAAATGGAGCCTCTCGCAGTCCGAGGTCTCCGAGCTGGACGCGGCATCGGACGCACTGGGGGCGGCGCCGCTGAAGACGTTGTGGACATCGTAGGAACGAAGGGGCAAGGCGCAAGGCGCAGGGCGCAAGGCTTGAGGTGCGAGGAACAAGGCACGAGGAAAAAGGGAGCAGAACTGGAAACTCTCCATGGCCGTTGCCCGTTGTTCCTTCGGTATTGCGCCCTATGCCTCCCCCTCTCCCTTGCGCCATGCGCCTTGCCCCTTCCCTTGCGCCTTGCGCCATGCGCCTTGCGCCATGATTGAACCCATTCGCAACCTTCTTATCGCCCGTCGGGCTTACTATCCCCGTGGTCCTGCCGGGGATGCTCGGGAAGGGGAAGCGGGGCGGCGCCCGCAAGGCCGGGGCGAGGCTGGACTGGGACCGGGAGCTCTGCACGCTCTGCGGCGGCTGCGCGCCGCTGTGCCCGTCCGGCGCCATCACCGTGTACGAGACCTACCTGGACATAGCCCGGGAGAGGTGCACCGCCTGCGGCGCCTGCCCGCCGGGCTGCCCGTCCGGCGCGCTGCGAATCGCTGGGGGTCGATCCCGATGACCCGTCTCGACGAGCGCGGCGAGCGCTGGATGGTCGGCCGGATCCAGAGGCTCCTGGGCGACCGGACGGTCGGCGACGACACCGCCTACATCCCGTGGGGCAGGGACTACCTCCTGGCCACCACGGACGCCACCACCATCCGGACGCACTACCCCTGGCACTCGCCCGAGGCTTGGGGATGGTACGTCGCCGCGGTCAACCTCAGCGACATCGCCTGCAAGGGCGGGGAGCCGCTGGGCCTGCTGCTCTCGCTCCTCCTGCCGCGCGAGACGGAGGTCGCCACCGTGGAGGGCATCATGAGGGGCGCCAAGAGGTGCTGCGCCCGCTACGGCACGAAGGTCGCCGGCGGGGACACGAAGGAGGGACGGGAGATCTGCCTGGTGGGCGCGGCATTCGGCCGCGTCGGCCGGGCCGAGTTCATGCCCCGCGGAGGCGCCCGCCCGGGCGACATATTGGCCCTGACCGGCACGCTGGGGGCGGCCGCCTCCGGGTACATCGCCCTCCAGGAGGGCGTCACCGGCCCGGGCCTTCGCGGCGAGGAGCGGCGCCTGCTCCGGCCATATCCCCGGGTCTTCGAGGGGAGGGCCGCGGCGCGCACGAGGGCGGTGCACGCCTGCACCGACCTCTCCGACGGCCTCCTGGCCTCCGTGCACCAGCTGTGCCTGCCCTCCGGCGTCGGGGCCGAGGTGATGTGGGAGGCGGTGCCGGTCTCGGCCGCGCTGAGACGGCGCGGCCAGGCGACCGAGGAGTGGGCGCTGGGCTTCGGGGGCGACTTCGAGCTCCTGATGGCCGTGCCGCCGGGACGCTTCGACAAGGTGCGCCGCGCCGTGCGGGGGAAGGGCACCCGCCTGACCGCCATCGGGAGTGTGCGCCGGGAGCGGAAGGTCGAGCTCGTCGGACGCGGCTGGCGCCGCCCGCTGAAATACGGAGGCTGGGAGCACTTCAGGGGTGGCGGCTGATGGGATGCCGGGGGTCCGGTTGATGGCGGGGGCCGGCTGATGGACAAACGGGCGGTGGTCCTGCTCTCCGGCGGGATGGACTCCGCCACGGCGGCGGCGGTCGCCCGCTCCAACGGCTTCGAGCTGTACGCCCTCACGTTCGACTACGGGCAGAGGCACAGGAAGGAGCTTTGGTGCGCGCGCGCCCTGGCCCGCTTCTTCAAGGCCCGGGAGCACCGGGTCCTCAGAATCGGATTGGGGAAGCTCGGGGGCTCGGCCCTCACGGACCGGGCCATCGAGGTGCCGGACGCCGGCGGCGGCTGGACCGGCGGAAGGCCCATCCCGGCGACCTACGTCCCGGCGCGCAACCTCGTGCTGCTGTCCTTCGCCGCGGCCTACGCCGAGACTGTCGGCGCGGGAACGGTCTTCATCGGCGCCAACGCGGTCGACTACTCGGGCTACCCCGACTGCCGTTCGGAGTTCCTGCGCGCGTTCGAGGAGGCGGCCCGGCTGGGCACAAAATGCGGCGTCTCAGGCCGGCCGCTGCGGGTCGAGGCGCCGCTCCTGCGCCTCTCGAAGGCGCAGGTAGTCCGCCTGGGCGCCTCCTTGCTCGTCCCGTTCGACCTCACCTGGAGCTGCTACCGGGGAGGGAAGCGCCCGTGCAGGAGGTGCGACTCGTGCCATCTGAGGGCGAAGGGGTTCGAGGAGGCGGGGATGGTCGATCCAGTTCTCGAGGAAGGCTCGGGGCGCAAGGCGCAAGGCGCGAGGGACGAGGGCGCAAGGCGCAAGGCGCAAGGTGCGAAGGCGCAAGGGGGAAGGCGCAAGGGGCAAGGGGGAATGCGGCGATGACCACGGCCCGTCTCCCCCCCTTGTCCCTTGCGCCTTCCCCCTTGCGCCTTCGCACCTTGCGCCTCGCGCCTTGCGCCTTGCCCCCTCATTTCGATCGGAGGCGCCGTCCTTGAGGATATGCGAGGTCTTTCTCTCCATCCAGGGCGAGGGCCTGGACATCGGCCTGCCCACGGTCTTCGTCCGGACCACGGGCTGCAACCTGCGCTGCAGCTGGTGCGACACGAAGTACGCCTACGAGGGCGGGGCCGAGTGGTCATTGGACAGCCTGGAGGACAGGATCCGTACGCACAAGGCCCGGAGGGTGTGCCTCACCGGGGGAGAGCCGCTGCTCCAGAAGGACGCGGCCGAGCTCGTGTCGCGGCTTCTTGGTGCCGGCTACGACGTTTCGGTGGAGACCAACGGCTCGCTGCCCGTCGGGGAGCTTTTGGCGCTCGACCGGGCCGGCCGGTTGCGCGTCTTGATGGACATCAAGTGCCCGTCGTCGAAGATGCACCGCCGGATGCGCCTGGAGAACCCGGGCGCCCTGCGCGAGCGGGACCAGGTCAAGTTCGTCTTGCGCGACCTGCGGGACTACGCCTTCGCCCGGGAGTTCCTGAAGGGGCCCCCGACCAGGGCGGCGGTGGTCTTCCAGCCCGTTTGGGGCAGGAGCGGGGCGCGCATCGCCGAGGCGGTCCTGAGGGACGGGCTGGACGTGCGGGTGCTCGTCCAGCTGCACAAGGTGCTCTGGGGCTCACGGACCAGGGGACGCTGAGGAACGAAGGCAGCGGGCAGCGGACAGAAAAGCAGATATAACCCGCCCGGCGGTCCGGTCACCATGACCGCCGAAAAGATGAAGGCGGGCGCCCTCAACGCCCTCAAGACCATACTGAAGGTCGGGAAGAGGTCCACGGTCCTGGTCGTGACGGACGGGCCCAAGCTGCCCATCGGCCAGGCGTTCGACGCCGCCGCCCGCGAGCTCGGGGCAGAGACGTTCATGTACAAGCTACCGGCCGAGCGCCCGATCAAGGCGCTTCCGTCGGACCTCCCGGAGCTCGTCGACAGCTACAAGCCCCGCGCCGCCGACACCGTGTTCATCAACGCCTTCTCGGGACTGGCCGAGGAGACGCCCGTCCGCATCCAGCTCATCAAGCGAGAGATGGCGGTCGGCGCCAAGGTGGGCCACGCCCCCGGCATCACCGCCGACATGATGACCCGCGGCCCGATGAACGTCGACTACAGGGCAATCGCCAGATCGGCCTGGAGGCTGATGAAGCGCTTCGAGGGCGCCCGGAGCGTCCGCATCACGGCCCCCGGGGGGACCGACCTCACGCTGGACATCTCCGGCCGGGACTTCGAGACCGATCTCGAGATAAAGAACGGGAGCATGGGCAACCTCCCCGCCGGCGAGATCTGGTGCGGCCCGGTGGAGGACCGCGGGAGCGGCCTCATCGTCGTCGACGGCTCCGTCGGCGACCTGGGCCAGATGAGAAAGCCCCTGAGGATATCGGTCGTGGACGGCCGCGTCGACGACCTCCGCGGCGGGACGCCGGCCGTGCTCAGGAGGCTAGACGCGCTCATGAAGGTCGACGAGCAGGCGCGCGTCATCGGCGAGCTCGGGATAGGCCTCAACCCCGGGGCGCGCATCACGGGCAACCTGCTCGAGGACGAGAAGGCCGGCGGTACCGCCCACATCGCCTTCGGCAACAACACCGACATGCCCGGCGGGAAGAACAGCTCCGGGACGCACCGCGACTTCCTCTTCCACAGGCCCACCATCGAGGTCACCTACGAGGACGGCCGGACCGAGACCCTTATCGAGGACGGGGAAGTGACGAGATAGCATTGCTGTGGATTAACTGCGAAAAGGCAGGAAGGCAGGAAGGCAGCAAGGCAGCAAGGGGGGCAGGAAGGCAGCAAGGCAGGAAGGCAGCAAGGCAGGAAGGGGGACGGGATCCAGCGTTCCAGCCCCCCGTCCCCTTCCTGCCTTGCTCCCTTTCTGCCCCCCTGCCTCCCTTCCTGCCTTGCTCCATCGTTATTGAAAAAACTATATCTATTCGTTAATACATGACAACCATTAGTTAACAACCGTGACGGCCATGCCCAAGGAGCCCGAGCTCACCATAGACGAGCTCCTGGCGGTGCTGGGGAACCCTCTCCGCCGGGAGATACTCTCGCGCATCGCCCAGGAGACCAGCTACCCGCTCCAGCTCTCCAGGGAGCTCGGGGTGAGCCAGCAGGCCGTCATGAAGCACCTTGCGGTGCTGCGCCGGTACAGCCTCGTGCGCTGCACCGACCCAAAGACCAACACCCTGGGCCCCCCGAGGAAGTGCTACGTCAGCACCGGGCAGTTCTCCATCCGGATAGACTTCGGCCCAAGCGAGCTCGAGACGCGCCTGATACGCGTCAAGGCCGGGCCGGGGGGGGCGCTGTCACCCCTGGAAGCGGACTTTCACAGGGCCGCCGGGCTGGAGACCCCGGCCGACCGGTTGCGCTCCTACAAGGAGACACTCTCCAAGGTGCACGACGAGGTGGAGCGGCTGGAGGAGAGGCGCATCGCCCTCATGCGCCTCAGGCAGGAGATACTCAAGCAGGCCTACGGGGAGATCGCCGGCCTGAGCCCCGACCAGCAGGAGAGGCGGCTCCTTTACATGCTCACCGGGAACCCGGCCACCCCGGTGGACGACATGGCCCGGACGCTGAAGATGCAGACCGAGGCGCTCCTCCGGGTGTACCGCGAGTTCTTCGAGGAGTAGCCCGGGGCACCTCAGCTCTTGAGCCGCCTCATGATGTCCTCGAGGCTGCGGTCGACATCGGGGGTCTTGCGGGCGCGGGCGTCCTCCTCCTCCCAGGGCACCGCCTCCTCGCTCATCCCCGGCTCCATCGGCGGCGCCTCGCCCCCGGGCGTTTCCTCGGGCTCGGGCACGGACGGCAGGTGGGGGCCGGTCCCGGCGGTCCCGCGACGGGGCGGGGCGGCGTCCCTCCGGGCGCCCTCGAGCCAGGGCGCCGGCCGGTAGCCCTGCTCCCTATCGGCGGGCTCGGGCGGGTGGTAGGCCTCGTCCGGGCGGGCGTACTCGGGCGGCGGCAGGTCCACCCGGACCGAAGGCCGCGGGGCCGGCGAGGCGGCCGGGCGCGGCGGGGCCGGCTCCTCCGTGCCCGGGCGGCCCCCGGTCCCCCGGGGGGCCAGCTCGTCGGGGACGTAGTACCTCCCGGGCTCGGGCTCCTCCGGGGCCAGCACCACCACGCGCTCCTTCCTCCGGCGGCGTCCGACCGCCAGGCCGGCGACCGCGCCGATGATGAGCCCCGCCAGGATCCCCCCGACCAGCAGGGGCGTCTCCTCCTCGGAGATGGAGAGCGCGCCCGTGCGGGTGACCTGAATAATCTTCGTGGTCGGGTTGCCCGCGGCGTCGACGGAGGTGACCACGATGGAGTTCTCGCCCTCCGTGAGCGGTATCTCGGCGGTGAACCGGCCCGACCGGTCCATCTGGGCGGCCACGCCGTTGACCATGACGGAGGAGCCCGCGTCGGTGTTGCCCCGGACCATGACCTTGGAATCGGCGATGCGGCTGCCGCTGGTCGGGCTCGTGATGACCACCACGGGCGGCACCTGGTCCAGAGTGACCGTCCGGTTGAGCGTTGCGGCGTTGCCGGCGGCGTCCACGGCCCTGACGGTGACGGTGTTGTCCCCCGAGACCAGCCTCACCGCATGGGCGAAGCTGCCGTTGGTGTTCACCGCCGCGACGCCGTTGACGGTGACCGCCGCCCCGGGCTCGGTGACGCCGGTGACGGAGAGGGAGGCCACGTTGGTCGTGAGGCCCTCCGGCGGCGAGACGAGCTGCAGGAAGGGCGGCCGGGTGTCCAGCGCAACCGAGAGCACCACCGTGGCGCGGTTTTGGGCCTCGTCGGCCGCGACCACCTCTATGCGGTTCTCGCCCTCGGCGAGGTGGAGCACCACCCGGAACCTGCCCTGGAGCACCTCCGCGGTGACGTTGCCCGCCGAGACCGAGACGCCGTCAGTCCCTCCCTCCACCAGAAGCTCGCGGCGGTTGGTCAGGAGGGGAAGGTCCGGGGCCGGGCTCTCCACGACGAGCTTGGGGGGCACGGTGTCCCTGCGGATGGAGACGGAGAGGTTTTGGAAGTTTCCGGCGGCGTCCGTGACCCGGACCTCCAGTAGGTTGGTCCCCTCGGCCAGCGGGACCATCACGGAGAAGGCGCCGTCCGGGCCGGGAGTGTACTGGTCGCCGGCGATGACGAGCGACGCGCCCGGCTCGGTCCGGCCGCGGAAGGGCACGACCGGCGAGGCGACCGTGGAGCCGTTCTTGGGCGAATCCAGATCGAGCGGCGGCGCCACGGTGTCGATGTCGATGGCCACCGTCACGGTCGCCGAGTTGCCGGTGGCGTCGCGGGCGGTGACCGCCAGGACGTGGTGACCGTCGGTGAGGTCCAAGACGAACTCGAAGCGGCCCTCGCTGTCCACGTCCGTGGCGTTCTCGCGGACGCTGACGTTCGAGAAGGGCTCGGCCCAGCCGGAGACTGTGACCGTGCCGTCGTTGAGCAGGGCCCCGTCCGCCGGCCCGTCGAGCTCGAGCGAGATGACCGTGTCGACCGTGACCGCCAGCGCGGCCTCCCCGGCGCTGCCGGCGACGTCGTAGGCCCTGACCCTGACGTTGTGCCTGCCGTCGGCCAGGTCCAGCGTGAAGGCCCACTCCTCCAATCCCTCCAGGAGGGTCCAGTTGCCCCCGTCCACCAGGCGCTCGACGCGCAGGAGGCCCGATGCGAAGTCCACCGCCCTCCCGGAGAAATCGATGCGGGTCCGGTTGGTCAGGAGGTTCCCGGGCGGCGAGACAATCGTGACGACGGGCGGGTCGGGGTCGGAGAGGGTGAGCCTCACGGTCTGGTTGTTGGAGCGGATGTCGCGCTTTTCGCTCTTGCGGACGCCGCTCTTGGAGGCCGAGAACTCGAAGCGGGTGTAGTTCTCCCAGAGCATTTGGGTGCGGGAGTACTCCTGGAGCGGGATGCCGAAAAGCTCTCCCCTCCGGTCCACCCGGCCGTCGAAAACCGTGTCGTTTCGGGCGTTGGCGATGGTCAGGGTGGCATTGGCGACCCGGGCGGCGTTCTGCCACTGCACGGCGACGTTGGTGTACCACCAGACGTTGATCCGGCTCGTGGGCTCCCGGAACGTGACGCGGTACTGGTCGAAGAGGGTGTTGTAGAGGTCGAGCAGGCAGTTGCCCCCCGTGTCCAGGTAGATGTAGCTCGAGCTGGAGGCACCGGTCGTCACCGTCGAGTTGTGGGACTTGACCGTGGCGTTGCTCGAGGCGTATATGGCGTAGCTGCGCGTGGCGTAGATGCTGGAGCCGTGGAGCTCGAGCGAGCCCTCGATGACCAGGGCCCCGTAGTAGTTTCTCGCCTCCACCCAGCTCTCCCGCAGGACGGCCCGGGCACCGTAGTAGTAGATGTAGAGCCCGTAGGTTGCGGCCGTCACGCTGGTGCGCTCCAGGAGGACCGACGCCCCGTAGTAGGCCAGCACGCCGGCCCGCTCGCTGGAGCTGACGTTGCAGCGGTAAAGCTCGACGCGGCCCCGGTTGGAGTAGATGCCGTCGTAGCGGGAGCCGATGTCGCAGTTTACGGCCGAGAGGGACCCCGACGAGGCGGCGAGGGCGCCGTAGCTGTTGCGGGCGGTCATTGTGCAGTTGTCGAGCGCAAGGGAGCCGTAGGTGTTGGAGTAGGCGCCGTAGCCGCTCTCTGAGACCATGGAGCACCAGGATACGGAGACAGCGGCCCCCGAGGCGATGACGGGTGCGTCGTTCACGCTGGACAGGGTGGAGCGCGCCAATCGGGGCGAGGAGCTGCCCGAGGCGTAGACCGCCGGCCGGTAGGTGCAGCTCATCTCGCATTGCTCTATCAGAGGCGAGGCGCCGTCAGTGCACACCACTCCGTTGCCGTAGTCGGGGCTCGAGAAGACGTTTCGCTCGCAGACGCCGGCGCTGTACTCGTTGTAACGTACGCCCCCGCCGTTGTACCAGTCCGACTGGCCGTTGCGGGTGAAGGTGCAGTCGCGTATCTCGGGGGTGCTGTAGAGCGTCGCGTAGATGCCGTTGTAGTAGTTGTCCTTGAAAGTGCAGTTCTCGACCCGGCCGCCGCGGCAGTAGGAGAGGTACACGCCGTAGTAGTGGTTCGAGAAGGCGCAGCGCGATATCCAGGGGTCGGCGCCGGAGGCCACGATGCCGTACGAGCTTCCGGTGAGGTCGCTGCCCAGGATCGAGGGCGCGCCCCTGGCGATGTATATCCCGTAGGAGCCGATGCTGCGGAACAGGCTGTTGCTCACCCGGGGCGCCGCGCCGTCGACGTACACGCCGTAGGTGCTGTTGGTGATGGTGCACGAGTCCATGGTTGCGTTGTCCGAGGCGACGTAGATGCCGTTGTTCTCGGCCGGGCCGTTGCTGTAGGTGTGCCCGGCGTGGCTCACGGTGGAGTTGCCGAGGCTCGCGAACGCCCCGGCCCTTATCCGGAAGTTGTACCGCAGCGAGGGGTTGGAGCAGGAGACGGTGGAGCCGCTCTTGAGAACGAGCGTCCCCCCGGATTGCACCTCTATCTGGAACTGGCCGTTCTGGTCCATCCTCATCACGAGGTCGACATTGCTCAGGGTCAGGCTGGCGCCGTTCCGGACGACGAGGTTGCCGCGGTCGAGCGTTATGGCCACGTTGCTGTAGGAGCGAACATCGGTCACGGTCCAGTCGCCGCTGACCGTCCCGCCCGACGAGGGCGGGTCGTTGATGGCGGCCGCCGGCTCCACGGCCGCGAGGAGACCGCAAACGACCAGCGCCGCTGCCACCCACTTTCTTGCGCCCAGCAAGATACCCCCGGCCCGTGTTTCCGTCAATAATGAGTCTTCCCCGATATAATCCCTTTGGTGCCGGAAGGAGCATCTTTAATATCCGGCAAGTGGCTAGTCCGCGAGATGAAGGCCCCGGACCTCGCCCGGGCGGGGCAGGCGCTGGTCTTCCTGGGCGGCATCATGGTGCTCGTCTTCATCGGCGCGGCATTGCTCTCCGGGCCGGCCCGGGAGGGAGGCTGGGAGGGCGCCTGGTTCCGCCCGGGCTCCCAGTTCTCGCTGTGCCCCGCGTTGGGGCTCTTGCTCCTCGTCTCGGGGCTGGCCCTCTACATCGCCGGCCGCGGCTGGCGCCGGGAGGGCGGGTGAATACATATTAATCGTGGCGGGTCGATTTCCTCCCGTGGAAGAGGTGCCAAGGGAGGCGCTGCTCCTTTCGCCGCACGGCGCCACAGCCGAGACGGAGGCTCTGGCCCGCTCCGCCGGGCTGAGGGTGGCCGCCACCTTCCGGCAGAACGTGCGCCGGCCGGACCCCAGGTACTTCCTGGGCGAGGGGAAGGTCCGAGAGATCGCCGGCTTCGTGGAGGCGGGTGGCGGAGGCGACGGCGGCGGCGGGCCATCGCGCCGGCCCGCCCTGGCGGTCTTCGACGGCGACCTCAAGCCCACCCAGGTGTTCCACCTGGAGAAGGCGCTCGGGGTGCCGGTCTTCGACCGGACCCGGCTCATCCTCGAGATATTCACGCGGCGGGCCAGGAGCCCCGAGGCGCGCCTGCAGGTCGAGCTCGCCCGCCTGCAGTACGACGTCCCGCTGGTGCGCGAGTACATCCACCGGACCCGCACGGGCGAGCACCCCGGCCTCTTCTTCGCCGGCGGCGCCTACCAGGTCGACGACTACCACCGCGTGATAAAGGGCCGGATGGCGCGGATAAGGCGGGAGCTGGCCCGGATAGGCCAAGAGCGCGCCCAGAGACGGAAGACCCGCCGCCGGGGCGGCCAGGCCCTGCTGGCGCTGGCCGGCTACACCAACGCCGGAAAGAGCGCCCTCTTCCGGGAGCTCTGCGACGAGAGCGTCCCCGTCGGCGACGAGCTCTTCACGACGCTCTCCACGACGACCCGCCGGCTGCGCTTCCCGCTCCAGGGCTCCCAGGCGCTGCTCACCGACACCGTCGGGTTCATACGGGACCTGCCCCCCTGGCTCGTGGAGGCGTTCCTGTCCACGCTCGAGGAGGTGTTCCTCTCGGACGCGATAATCCTGGTCCTGGACCTCTCGGACCCGCCGGACGAGGCCCTCTCCAAGCTCGAGACCACCCTGGGCATCCTGCGCAAGGGGGGGCGGGACATACCGCTCGTGGCGGCCTTCAACAAGGTGGATCTTTTGGACCGGGAGGAGGCGGAGCGCCGGGCGGGCGCGCTGCTTGCGGCCCACGGGCTTCCCCGCTTCGGCCTGGTGTCGGCCGTTTCGGGCGAGGGCCTGCCGGGGCTCGTGCGGACGGTGCTGTCGTCGCTTGGTGACTTCTTCTTCGGGTCGGTGAGCGGGCCGGCCGGGGAGGTCCTCGCCCTCGGGGCCGAGGGGATCAGGCCGGAGCCGGCCACAGGCGACGGGACGGCGACCGCCCGGCCGGTGCTCCTTCGGAACTGGAAGCTCCAGGAGCTCTCCGGGAGGCACCCAACGCTCGCGTTCTCCCGCGAGTAAAAGCTTTTAATAACGCCCAGGCCGTTCCTCGCTGGAGCGGTGGCCCGCATGTGCGGCAAGTTCCTGATAGAGCAGGTGGAGGAGGAGAAGCAGCAGAGGGCGCGGGACGAGGCGCGGCGGCCCGCCCTCCGGCAGCGCCTCGAGCACTGGCGCTCCCGCGGCTACGAGGTCTCCGGCCTGGCCCGGGCCGTCGAGGGCGACGTGCCCTCGGCCGAGCGGGCGATGGCGGAGTTCGAGACCGGCGTCCGGAGGCTCGCGGACGCCCAGGTCAGGCTCAACGCGCTGGACGTGATGGGGTTCCCCGGAGAGGTGCTGGCCATCCGCCAGAGGCTCGCCGACCCCGGGCGGGCCGCCGAGGCCGAAATACTCCTGGCCGAGCTCGCCGACAAGATAAAGGCAAGGAAGGAGGAGGAGCGGAGGAGGCGCCACGAGGAGGCGCTGAAGGAGAAGGCCGCCAGGATGGCCTCCTACCGCCAGCGCGTCGCCGCCTGGTCCGAGAAGGGCTACTCCGTGAAGCGGCTGGACGGGCTGCTCGACGACCCCGAATCCGACAGCGTCACCATCGAAAAGAGGCTCTCGGAGTATGACCGGGACGTCCAGCGGCTCCTGGAGCTTCGCAGGGCGCTCGACGGCGTGCGGGCGGTCGCCACGGAGGCCGAGCTCGCAGAGGCCGAAAGGGAGCTCTCCGATCCCGACGCCCTGGCCCCGCTCCACGCCCGGGTGGACTCCCTCTCGGAGAGGTTCTACCAGAAGAAGTCCGAGGACCAAAAGCGCGCCGCCCTCCGGGCCCGCCTGGAGGAGTACCGGCAGAAGGGCTACAAGGTGGCCCGGCTCGAGGGCGCTCCCGACCGGCCGCTCCCGGAGGCCGAGGCCGCCTTCGCCTCCTACGACCGGGACGTGGGCGCCCTCTTCGGTCTCTGGGACCGGCTCCGGGCGCTGGACCGCTCGCTCTTCCCCGACGAGTGGGAGGCGGCGCGCGGCCGGATGAACGACCCCGGCCAGGTGGAGGAGGTCCGCAAGGCGGTGGAGGCGCTCGAGCGGAGGCAGGCCGCCGAATCCGGGCGCCGGGCCGAGGAGGACCGCCGGCTCGCGCTGGAGGCCAAGCAGTTCGTCGCCGGCGTGTTCGAGAAGATGAGGGCCGGGGCCCCCGACTACAACCCGCTCGGGTTCTACACGAGGGAGGCCCGCTGGGAGCCGCACCTTGCGCCCGACGGGATGTTCGCCAAGGGCGAGGCGCGCTCGGGGCTCATCTCGAAGAGCGCGGCCGTGGTGGCGTGCGGTTTCGCGCCGTCGCTCCAGAAGCAGGCCGTGATGAACGAGGCCGAGTCGGCGCGCTCGTCGGAGCAGTTCGTCGCCCACTGCTTCGTGATGAATCGGGTGGCGCCGGAGCTCGCCTCGATGGCGCGCGCTTTTTCGCACCCCAACCTGTCGATATACATACGCGACCTGGCCGCCGGCGAGCTCGTGTTCAACGCCGAGGACCCCAAGACCCGGGCCTACTCCGAGTGGTTCGTCCCGGCGGCGCCCGTCTCGGGCATGAAGGGGGCGGTGAGGGCCGTCTCCGACCGCCACGGTATATTCACCCGGGCCGTCCTGCAGGAGATGCTCGGCCTCCAGCCGCGCGAGGCCGACGAGCTCATCCGGGTGTGGACCGGGCGCAACGAGGTCGTCCAGGTGAGCAAGATACGGGACGAGTACTCCTTCATGGACTGAGGGTAAACCTTTATAACCGCCCAATACCTATCATCCCTCAAGGGAGGCCCCACGATGATAGACCTTTTCAAAAAGAAGCTGTCACCGCAGGAACTGGTAACCAAGATATCGATTTCCGAAAAGAAGCTCGAGAAGCGGGAGGCCCAGATAAAGGAGAAGCGCGACCGGGCCCGCGAGGACGCCAAGAACGCCCTCAAGAACGGCGACGAGCGGGGCTTCCGGGTGGCCTCCAAGCAGTACGGCTCCGCCGCGGGCCAGATGAACACCGTGGGCTCCATGCTCGAGATGTCGTCCACCATGCGCAACGCCCTCCAGGACCAGGAGAGCCTCACCGAGATAGTGGAGATAGGCAAGGACCTCGCCACGGCCCAGAAGGCGATGGGCTTCGACAGCCAGAAGATGGAGGCGGCAATCACCGCGATACGGACCTCGGTTGAGAAGGTTACCGCGACCTCCGAGCTCCTCTCCACGCAGATGGAGACCCTCACCTCGCCCGAGTCGACCCGCGAGCAGGAGTCGCTCAAGTCCGAGCTCCTGGCCGAGCTCAAGAGCGAGGCCGGGACGGAGGGCGCCCTCGAGGAGAAGATCCGCAAGGAGAAGGAGAAGGCGTAGGCGGCCCCCGCCCCCCGAAGTGACCGCCCGGGTGCTTGCATATGGGAGCCGCCGACAATTTCGTCGCCGAGGGGAAGGCCTACGCCACCGCCGCCCGCAGGAAGGAGGAGGCGGGCGAGAAGGAGGCCGCCCGCGACCTCTACCTCCAGGCGGCCGAATCCTACCTGAACGCGTCGAAGGCCTCCTCCGACAAGGACGAGAAGGAGTTCCGGGCCAACATGGCCCAGACGTTCTACGGGAAGGCGGTCTCCATGCGGCCGCAGGCCCGCCGCGCCCAAAGCAGCGGCGGCCCGGGCGACGGCGGGGCCGACGAGGAGAAGCTCCGGGAGGTCGTCCCGATAGAAAAGCCCAACATCAACTTCGCCAACGTGGGAGGGCTGGACGCGGTGAAGGAGGAGATCCGCAAGGCGATAGTGTACCCCTTCCGGCACCCCGAGATATTCGAACTCTACGGAAAGCGCGCCGGCGAGGGCATACTGCTCTACGGGCCGCCGGGCTGCGGCAAGACCTTCATCGCCCGCGCCGCCGCGGGCGAGTGCAACGCCAACTTCCTCACAATGACCATCAGCGAGATACTGAGCAAGTGGGTTGGCGACAGCGAGCGCAACGTGCGCGCCGCCTTCGAGAGCGCCCGGAAGTACGCCCCGGCGATACTGTTCTTCGACGAGATAGACGCCGTCGGCGGCCGCCGCGACGAGGCGCGGGAGGGCTACGCCAAGCGGCTCGTGAACGAGATGCTCATCAACCTCGACGGCGTGCAGGGCCCGCTCGAGAAGGTCCTGGTCCTTGCGGGTACCAACTCCCCCTGGGACGTCGACCCGGCCCTGCGCCGGCCCGGCCGCTTCAGCAAGCTCGTGTTCGTCCCGCCCCCCGACCGGGTCTCCCGGGCCCAGATACTGAGGATCCACATGAAGGAGCGCCCCATCGACCCGTCCGTGGACATCGACGAGCTTTCGGCGCGCACCGACGGCTTCTCCTCTGCGGACCTGGCCCAGATATGCATCGAGGCCGCCGACGCGCCCCTCATGGAGGCACTTTCGGGAAAACAGCCGCGCAAGATAAACCGCGACGACTTCATGTCCGTCCTCCAAAAGCGCGGCTCGTCGCTCTACCCGTGGTTCAAGCTCGCCCGCCAGGAGATCGAGCACTCCGGCGAGCAGGAGATATTCTCCGAGCTCCTCAAGTCCATCGACTACCACCTTGCGAAACTGCCCCCCTCTCCGGGGGCGACGATGAGGGAGCGGGCGTAACCGGACAAGGCAGCAAGGCAGGAAGGCAGGAAGGCAGCAAGGGAAGGCAGGAAGGCAGGAAGGCAGCAAGGGAAGGCAGGAAGGCAGCAAGGCAGGAAGGCAGGAAGGGGGCAAGGTGGGCCGGAACGCTGCGTTCGAGCCTCCCGCTCCCTTCCTGCCTTCCTGCCTTGCTGCCTTCCCTTCCTGCCTTGCTGCCTTGCTGCCTTCCCGCCTTGCTGCCTTCCCGCCTTGCTGCCTTCCCTTCCTGCCTTTCTCCCTTCCTGCCCCTTCACAGACCGCAAAGCGCTCAACGATACATCCCGGCGGGCGCCTGGTCGATGTCCAGGGGGTTCTGGTGGCCGGCGAGGGCCGGCTGGATCTTGGCCAGGGCGGCGCGTATCTCAATCTCCATCTTCTCGGCCTCGGCGTAGAGGGGCCGGGTGTCGAGCTGGATCTGGGGCAGGACGGCGTCGATGGTCTCGACGATCCTGGCCGCGGCGCGGGCGTCGGGATAGGTCTCGTGGGCGTCGGCGATGACGCACAGGACGTCCCGGTCCAGGCGCAGCCCCTCGTTGAGCAGCACCCCCGAGATGCCGGTGATGATGCCCTCGTTGAGGGGCGGGATCTTTTTCTCGCCCAGGAGGCCGCGGCCCTTCTGGGTGCTCGCCACCCCGTACACCTTGATCTCCTCCGGGTGCTGCCCGGTCTCCTGCACCGGGAGCCCCTCGGCCGAGATTATGAGCTCGCAGCCGTTCTCAGCCGTCCACGACAGGATGTTGTCCACGATGGGCTTGACGAGCCCGGCCGGCGGCCGGAACTCGGAGATGAAGACCACGACGCGCCGGTCCCCGTGGATGCGCACCGGGTGGTTGGGCATGCCGTCGCGTATTATCGACGTGACCGGCAGCTGGCCCGATATCATGCACCCTATCTTGGGGAGCTTGAGCTGCTCGATAATGTAGTTGGCGGCGAGCGTGCTCACCAGCCCCACGCTGGGGAACCCCTCGATGACCGCCGCTCCCTTCAGGTCGACCTTCTGCTTCATGAACACCTCGATGCCATCGTCCATTGTACAGCCCCCTTGATCACGGCGCAAGGCGCAAGGCGCAAGGCGCAAGGCGCGAGGCGCAAGGGGCGAAGGATTAAGGGTCAAGGGTCAAGGGTCAAGGGTCAAGGGTCGAGGGTCGAGGGAGGACGGATGCCCGTCCGTCCCTTGACCCGTGCCCCTCGCCCCTTCGTCCCTTGCGCCTTGCGCCTTGCGCCCTGCCCCTTGCGCCTCCGTAGACGACCTTCGGTCGTCTCGGCCTAAAAGACCGGCCCGTGGCCGGTCTTTCACGGTCGTCCCCTGCGCCTTGCGCCTTGCGCCCTGCCCCTTGCGCCTTGCGCCCTGCGCCTTCGTCCCCATACCGGGTCCATTCATAATGTACTTTCGCCCGGAGGGCAACGCGGGAAGATGGTCGGATGCGGGCAAACAATTAATACGGCGAACGCTTTCTTTGCCCTACGGAGGCTCGGAGCTGGCCGACATTTCCCAGGCTCTCGGAGAGGCGGCGTACCAGGCCTACGAGAGGGCCCTGCTCGCCAGGGTGCTCGCCGAGCCCGTTCCCCGCCACCTGGCCATAATAATGGACGGCAACCGCCGCTTCGCCGCCGAGATGGGCATGAACTCGCTCTCAGGGCACGAGATCGGCCGCGACAAGCTCGAGGAGATCCTGAACTGGTGCCTCGAGACCGGCATAAAGGTCCTGACGGTGTATGCCTTCTCGACCGAGAACCTCAAGCGCAGCCCCGAAGAGGTGGCGGCCCTCATGCGCCTGTTCGCCGAGAACTTCCGCCGGGCCGGCGACGACGAGCGCACCCACCGGCACAGGATACGCGTGAGGGCGATAGGCCAGATGTCCCTGCTCCCGCCCGACGTTCAGGATTCCATCCGCTACGCCGAGGAGAAGACGGAGGGCTACGACAGCTACTTCTTCAACGTCGCCGTGGCCTACGGCGGGCGCGAGGAGATCCTCATGGCCATCCGCGAGATCGCGCGCGAGGCCCGGGACGGGAAGGTCCGGCCCGAGGACATCGACGAGGGGCTGGTCTCGGCGCACCTCTACACCTCGGACCTTCCGGACCCGGACCTCATATTGCGCACCTCGGGCGAGGAGCGCATCTCCAACTTCCTGCTCTGGCAGCTCGCCTACTCCGAGCTGTACTTTGCCGACGTCTTCTGGCCCGGCCTGCGCAAGGTGGATTTCCTGAGGGCGATAAGGTCGTACCAGAAGCGGAAGAGGCGGTTCGGAAAGTGAGCTACTTCAGGACGCCCTCCTTGCCGCAGGCGTCGCACTTCACGTTCAGGGGCCGCTCGCGCGTGTAGACCGGCATGATGCTCTTGCAGCCGGGGCATCTGACCTTGTAGAGGACCTTTTGCTCGGCCGGCGCGCTCCCGGCCGGCGCATTCCCTCCCGGAGGCCCCCCGGGCGGCGGGGGCGATGCCGGCAGGGGGCTTGCGAAGGGTGGGGACGGGGAGCTCTCGGGCAGGCTCTCGTCGGGCTGGATGAGGAATGGCGGCGAGGGAAGCTTGGCGGGGGGCGGGGGGGGCCCCGGGCGGTGGAGGCGGGAGCCTCGGTTCCTCCCTGGTGGGCTCGGCCGCGGCCGGCTGTTCCGCCGGCGGGGCGGCGGCCTCCGGCCCGGAGGCGAGCTTCCGCTCGGCTTGCTCCAGCCGCTCCCGGAGCGACCGCTCGCTCTCTGCGAGGCGTTCCCGCTCGGATCGGGATTCGGCCTCCCTTCGGCGCGAGGACTCGAGCTCCTCCTCCCGGCCGGAGAGCCTTCTTCCGGCCTCCTCCTCGGCCGCAAGCAGCGCCCTCTCCCTTTCCTCCAGTCGCCTCTCGAGCCCGGAGAGCTCCCGCTCGCGCGCCGACAGCTCCTCGCCGCGCCGGGCGAGCGCTCCCTCCAGCTCGGCGGCCTTCAGGAGCCGGATTTCCAGCTCGCGGGCGGCTTCCGGGGGTAGTGGGGCGGACGGGGGCGCCTGCGGTGCGGGAGGCTCCGGTGAAGGGGGTGCGGACGGGGGCGCCTGCGGTGCGGGAGGCTCCGGCGAAGGGGGTGCGGACGGGGGCGCCTGCGGTGCGGGAGGCTCCGGCTGCGAGGGAGCCGGCGCGAGCGCCTCCGGCGGGGTCGAGTCAGAGAGCATGTCGTAGGACACTATCGCCTCCCGGAATATCTCTATGGCCTGGAGCCTCTGCAGGCGCAGGTCGGCCGGCGTCAGGGCCGGGGGGTGGGGCAGGGGCGCCACCTCCCTTTTCAGGTCCTCCCAGAACTCCATCCCGCCCGGGAGCTCCCGGAGCTTCTCACCGTAGAGCGTCTCGGCGGCGAAGACGAGGTTGCGCAGCACGCCGGCGTCCCCGTAGCGCCTCAGCTCTGACACCATCTCGACGAGCACCTGGGGCCGGTGGCGGAACACCTCGTCGAAGCCGGTCCGGACGTCCTCCTCCTTTCGCAAAAGCTCGGATTCTATCTCGCGCCGGGCCCTCTCCTGAAGCGACATCGGGCCGGTGCTCAGGCAGGAGGCGTCCGCCTCGAGCCGCGACCTCATCCGCCGAAGGTCCTCCATCACCGGGGCGAGCGGGGCCTTGCCGGCCCTCCCGGCAGCGGCCCCCCTTGCACGGCCGGGTGACTTCTCGCGCGGCTTTCGCCTGCCCATCCCCAAGCATCCCCCGGTGCGGCCGCCGCCCTCACTTCGTGACGATGCGGAAGCCGGTCTTGTCGGCGATGAGCGGGAAGTAGCCCTGGACGTGGTTGGTCTCCCGCATCTTGGCCACGCCTATCCACCGGCCGACGTTCTTCCCCTCACGCGTGAGATCGATGTGGATGATGCCGTCCGACAGGAAGGACTCGATGCCGTAGTGGCCGAACCTGTTGTCGATGTCGTGGATTTCGGAAATGAGGAAGGTGGTGATGCCCAGGTCCCTCAGGCCCTCGACGAAATGGTAGAGCTTCACCCGGGGGTTCTCCATCTGCGAGAGGGTGTAGAGGGCGTCCAGCGAGTCTATCACGACCAGCTCGCAGCCGAAGTTCTGGCGGTAGGCAGTGATGCCGCGCAGGATGGCCGGCATCCAGTCCTGCTGGGTCGGGGTGATGGCCATGTCCTTGGTGTTGCGAAGCTTGCTCAGGTCCATTATCACTATCTGGTCCACGCCGGTCATGTCCATGCCGAACTTGGACATCTGCCGGATCATGCTGTCCGCGCGCTGCTCCAGCGAGATGTATATTGAGCGCTTGCTGGCGGTCTTGGCGGCGTTGTAGAGTATGTTGAAGGCGAGGGTGGACTTCATGCTGCCGGCGCGGCCGGCGAGAAGGACAATGTGCCCGCAGGGTATCCCGCCCTCCATCCTCTCGTCCAGGCCCCTCACGAATGTCTTCACCCTTTCCACCTCGCCGCCAGCGGTCATGACGGATTCCTCTCGGATTGTATATTTCGGAACCGGATATTTAATGGTTGTCTCTCGGAACCGGGGTGCCGCACCGAGTCGCCGGCCGCTCGCGCCTACGACAGATTTAATTACGATGATGATTTTCAGTCAAGCGGGGGTAGGGGTCTGCTGGAAATCCGTTTCCACGGTAGAGGTGGCCAGGGAGCGGTAATAGCGTCCACGATGATGGCCGGCGCCCTCTTCGGCGAGGGCAAGGACGTCCAGGCCTTCCCCTATTTCGGCGTGGAGCGCCGGGGCGCCCCCGTCACCGCCTTCCTCCGGATGGACGACCGGCCCCTGAGGATCCGGTCGGAGATCTCCGAGCCCGACGTGGTCGTCGTGCTGGACACGTTCCTGATGAAGTACGTCGATGTGACGGCCGGCCTCAAGCCGGACGGCGTGCTCATAGTCAACTCCACCAAGGGCCCGGCCGCGTACAAGCGGAGCCCCTCGCTGAAGGTCGCCACGGTGGACGCCACGGGAATAGCCATCCGTCACGGCGTCGGCAGCCGCACCACGCCCATCGTCAACACGGCGATACTGGGGGCGATGGTCAGGGTGCTGGGCATAGTGAAGCTCGAGTCGGTGCTCAAATCGATTCGGGAGACCGCCCCGGTGAAGCGGGAGGAGAACGCCGCCTCGGCCATCGAGGCCTACGAGAGGGTGGTGATCGGGTGAGCCGGCAACCGAGGAGCTACAAGGACCTCCCCCTGGCCCCCATAACCTACGAGGACACCCGGGAAGCGTTCAAGACCGGCTCCTGGAGGACGTTCAAGCCGGTAGTCGACAATTCCAGGTGCAAGAAGTGCTGGATATGCTGGAAGTTCTGCCCCGACATGAGCATCCGGATACTGGAGGACGGCACCGGCGTCGAGATCGACTACGACCACTGCAAGGGCTGCGGCATCTGTGCCACCGAGTGCCCGGCCAGGTGCATCGAGATGGTACCGGAGGACTGAGCGGATGGCCAAAAAGCTCATAAACGGCAACTACGCCGCGGCCTTTGGCGCCAAGCTCGCCCGGGCCGAGGTCATCGCCGCCTACCCGATAACGCCCCAGACGGCCGTGGTGGAGCAGGTCGCCGACTTCGTCGCCTCCGGCGAGATGAAGGCCCGCTACGTCTGCGTGGAGTCGGAGCACAGCGCCATGGCGGCCTGCATCGCCGCCGCCTCCGCCGGGGCGCGCACCTTCACCGCCACTTCCTCGCAGGGCCTCCTGCTCATGCACGAGCTCCTGCACTGGGCCACCGGCGCCCGGACGCCTGTCGTGATGGTCAACGTCAACCGCGCAGTGGCGCCCCCCTGGAGCGTGTGGGCCGACCAAACCGACTCCATCTCCCAGCGCGACACCGGCTGGATGCAGTTCTACTCCGAGAGCACCCAGGAGGAGCTCGACACGGTCATCATGTCCTACAAGGTCGGCGAATCGCCCGACATCATGCTGCCCTCGTTCACCACGGAGGACGCCTTCTTCCTCTCCCACACGTTCGAGCCGGTGGAGATCCCGTCCCAGGAGCTCGTGGACGGCTTCCTGCCGCCCTTCCGGCCCGAGATACGGCTCGACGTCGAAAACCCCCGGGGCTTCGGCTCGCTCTCCATGCCCCACCAGTGGTACATGGAGCTGCGCTACCTCATCGCCGAGGCGATGGACCGGGCCCGGGAGAGGATACTCCGGGTCGAGCAGGAGTGGAAGGAGCTCACCGGCCGCAGCTACGGGGGACCTTTGGACGAGTACAGGACCGAGGACGCCGACGTCGTGCTCATGAACGCCGGGACGGCGGCCAGCACGATACGCGAGGTCGTCGACAACCTCCGCAGGGAGGGCAAGAGGGTCGGGCTGGCGCGCATCAGGTGCTTCCGGCCTTTTCCCACCGAAGAGATAAGGGCGCTGGGCCGGCGCGTCCACACCATCGGCGTGATGGACCGCTGCTACACGTTCGGCGACGGCGGGCCCTTCTTCACGGAGGTCAAGAGCGCGCTGTACAACCTCAAGGACCGGCCGGCGGTGAAGAACTTCGTGGTCGGGATAGGCGGCCGCGACATAACGATGAAGACCGTGGGGAAGCTCTACGACAACCTCTTCAGGATAAAGGCGGGCGGCCTCGATTCCGAAAAGGAGTGGATAGACCTCAAGCGCCCGGAGGTGGGCTGAGTGGTCAAAACGCCCGTCCCGGCCGAGGAGAACGTGGCGCCGGGCCACATGGGCTGCCCCGGCTGCGGGGCCTGCCTGGCGCTCCGGCTGGCGCTCAAGGCCCTCGGCAAGCGGACCATAATGACGGTGCCGGCCTGCTGCTGGGCGGTGATGCCCGGCGTGTTCCCGTACTGCAGCATCCAGATACCAGTGCTGTTCACCGCCTTCGAGACGGCGGCGGCCTCGGCGAGCGGCGTCAGGGCCGCGCTCGACGCCAAGGGCCAAAAGGACATAAACGTCCTGGCCTGGGCGGGCGACGGCGGGACGCTGGACATCGGCATCCAGGCGCTCTCGGGGGCCGTGGAGCGCCGCGACAACATCATCTACATCTGCTACGACAACGAGGCCTACATGAACACCGGCATCCAGAGGTCCTCTTCGACCCCGATAGGCGCCTGGACGACCACCACGCCGGTGGGGCAGACGCGCGCCTGGAAGTCCGAGCCCAAGAAATCGGGCGTCGAGATAATGGCCGCGCACCGGATACCCTACACGGCCACGGCCTGCGTCTCCTACCCGGAGGACTTCGTGAAGAAGGTCCAGAAGGCCGCCTCGATTGTGGGCCCAAAGTACCTGCAGGTGCTGTCGCCCTGCCCGGCCGGGTGGAAGTCCGACCCGGAGAGGTCCATCCAGATAGGCCGGCTGGCGGTGGAGTCCACCGTCTGGCCCATGTACGAGGTGGAGGACGGGGTCTACACCGTGAGGAAGCCGGCCAAGAAGGTGTCCGTCAAGGACTACTTCCGCACGCAGGGGCGCTTCAGGCACCTCGGCGAGAAGGACATCGAGGAAATCCAAAAGACGGTGGACGCCGAGTGGGAGCTGCTACTCAAGAAGGAGACGATGACGGCGAGGAAATGACGGGCGGCGGCCTTCCCGGTCACCGCCTGCCTCGCGCGGCGGAGAAGGCGTCTCATTGGTGTTCAATAAATCAGCATAACGGTTTAATATGTGATATATACCGGGTGCGGCAAGCAGGATACTCCAAATGAACGGCAAGAAAGCATCTTCGGGATTGAGCCTGCTCGTCGTCCTCGGGGCTTTCACAACGCTCCTGGGCGGCGTCGCTGGGGACAACGCGAACAACGACAGCTTCGCCAACGCCGAGCTGATAACGCCGGGCGACTACTCGGGGGAGCTCAACCTCGCCGGCGGGCCCGACGACCAGGAGGACTACTACAAGTTCGCGGTGGCAGAGGGGCAGTGGTTCGGCGTCACCGGGACCGGCGGGGTCGGGGCCGAGGTGCGGTTCCACGTGGCCAATCCCGACCAGGACGAGATACTCACCTCCGACTGGCTGGCGACGGGCAACTCCGAGACGCTCCAGTACACCCTGGGGCACGCCAACTCCGGCACCTACTACGTCTGGGCGGAGATGACCGCCTCCGACGGGCGGGCCAACTACACGTTCAACCTAGACGTCCTGGACCAGGAGGACGCCGGCCAGACCGGCGACGCCGGCGACACGGACAGCACCGCCCGCGCCGTCACGCCCGGCACCTACGACGGCTGGCTGGAAGACGAGGACGTGGACGACTACTATTCGTTCGGCGTCCCCCACGGCAACAAGATTAACCTCGCCTTCACGACCTCTTCCGAGAACCCGACAGGCGGCTCGTTGAGGCTCGAGCTCTACCGGCCGGACAAGAACTCCCTGAACGGAACGGACTGGGCGAACCCCGGGCTGGGCAAGACGCTCATCCACCAGACGTCCGACACCACCGGCGGCACGTACTATGCCAAGATGACCTACTCCGGTGAGGGCGGCGAATACAAGCTGACGCTGGCGCTGGAGCCGCAGGACGACGCGGGCTCCGGGACGGATGCCGCCGGCGGCATCAACACCGATCCGTACCTGCTGCCGGGCAACGGGACCTATTCCGGCTACCTACTGGACGACGACGAGACCGATTTCTACAGGTTCAACGTATCGGCCGGCCAGATAATCACCTCAAACCTCACCTGCGGCCTTGCGGAGCCCGAACCGGTGCGGTTCGTGATGTACCGTCCCGACAAGAACGAGTACCAGAGCTCCGACTGGCTCAACCCCGGCGTCAGCCAGGAGCTCTCCTGGATAGCCAACAACGCCGGCGCAGGGGTCTGGCACCTCAAGGCAGAGGGCCCCAACAGCTACACCTTCGAGCTCGCGCTGGTCGACCAGATGGACGCCAATGTCCCGGGCGACGCGGGTGACGCCATCGCCTCGCCGCGGCCGGTCCAGCTCGACGAGCACTACACCGGCCTCCTGGGCGACGACGACGAGCAGGACCACTACTCCTTCGAGGGTGTCGCCGGCTCCACCGTGATGGTGAACTTCTCGTTCTACAGCGGCACGGAGCAGGGCCGGGTCCACCTCTACGGACCGGACAAGAACGGCACCACGGTGAACACCACCACCGTCAACCTGACGGGCACCGCCTCGGACAACGTGGGCGTCGTTAAGGTGGAGGTCAGCCTGGACGGCGCCACCGTGCCGACCACGTTCCTGCTCGGGGCCTGGGTGGCGACCAATGTGTCGCTCAAGGAGGGCAAGAACACAATCGTCGTGACCGCCACGGACGCCGCCGGCAACACCGGGACGCAGACGATGACCGTAACGTACGAGAAGCCCAAGCCCCAGCCGGGGTTCGAGCCGCTCCTCCTGGTGGCGGCCATCGGCGCCGGGTTCGCGCTCGTGGCCCGGAGGCGGAAGTAGGAGAGAGGTCTCAACGCGTTTCGATCAAGGGGGGAGGCGCAAGGCGCAAGGCTTAAGGCGCATTGCGCCTTGCCCCTTGTCTTTTGTCATCGCCCCATCTTCCTGGCCATCGCTCCGACCTCTTCCTGCGAAAGCCCGCAAAGCGGGAAGAGCACCGGTATCGCCGCCTTCGGGATATCCCTGTCGAGCCCGTCATAGGTCCTGCCCAGGACTATTGCCTCGGCCCTCCTCCGCCGGGCGAACCTTGCAAGGCCCCCGATCGAAATGTCGACTATCCTGTGCAGCTTGAGCTCCGGCACCCAGGGCAGGAGCATCTCCAGGGCACGCTGCGCGTCGTCCCCGGCACCCGGCACCCGGCACCCGGCACCCGGATCTCCGACCGCGATGACCCTGCACCCGCGCTTCATCATCATCCAGGCGGCGACGGCCCCGTTCTGGCCGTCGAGCAGGGCCACGACGCGTCCCTGCGTCCCCAGTGGCAGGCCGCCGGGGCCCGGGAGCTTCTCGACGAAGACGTAGGCCTTTTTCTGGCGCACCTCGACGAAGAGCTCCACGTCCGGCTCGGAGAGATTGACCTTGATGCCCTTTCCCTCGTTGGCCTGGAGCACCTCCGTGCCCACCCTGGCAGCGAGCTCCTGGCTCGTATAGCCGTGGCTCCCCGTGCGCCTCGCCCTTACCGCGAAGCTCTGCCCCTTCCGCAGGAGGTCTCGCGACCGCTCCGCCGCGACCTTGGCCACCTCGTCTCTCCCGGAGCCGCATTCTTCCGCCGGACTGAACGAGGTCACCCCGAAGGCCCGCGACAGGATGGCCCCCGCCCTCTTGTCGTCCTTCGCGAAGAGCAGGATGCGCCCCCACTGCCGCTCGACCAGGCACTCCTCGCCGGCGTGGACGAACAGGTCCTCGATGTTCCGGATGAGCGTGCGCTCGAAGCGGAGTCTCACCGGCCGGCTCTTGAGGGCCAGCTCGCCGTACCGGACGAGTATCGTGCCCATCCGAGACCGGATGGGCTCCGGGCCTAAAAGCTTGCGCCCCGTGATATTGGAAAGGCGCAGTGGCGAAGGCAGCAAGGGAGGAAGGCAGAAAGGCAGGAAGGGAGGCAGGAAGGCAGGAAGGGACGACGGTCGTCCCCATCCTCCCTTTCTGCCTTTCTGCCTTTCTGCCTTCCTTCCATCCCATGCTGCCTTTCTGCCTTTCTGCCTTTCTGCCTTTTCCCCTGCGCCTTGTGCCTCATTTGTCGCTAATTATATATACAAGTCCTTCAATTCCTGTCCAGTAATCAACCAACGGTTACCAACCGGGTGAGGCCTGTGGGACGGAGAAAGCCATCGACGGGGACGGAAGCGGCCGGGGCGGCGGCGGGACCGGGCGCGCCGGCGGCCGGCTCCCCGGCGGCGTCACATCCGGGAACGGCCGCATCGCTCCAGTGCGAGCTCGACGGCGCCCGCAAACGGCTGGAGGAGGCCGCCCGGGAGCTCGACTCCGTGAGAAAGGGGCTCTCCGAGGCGCAGGCCCGGTCCGACGGCAACCTGGCGCTGCTCCAGCGCGTCGCCGCCGACTACGAGAACTTCAAGAAGTTCGCGGAGAGGGAGCGGGCCGAGGCGGTGCTCCGGGAGCGCTCGGCGGTCCTTGCGGACTTCATAGAATCGTTTGAGAACCTCGAGCGGGCCATCGAGGCCGGCTCCAGGGAGGTCCCGGCGGACGGCAAGCTCCTGAAGGGCCTGCGCCTGACGCTGGACATGATGAAGGGCGTGCTCGAGCGCGCCGGCGTCAGGCCCATAGAGGCGCTGGGCCGAAGGTTCGACCCCCTGCTCCACGAGGCCGTGTACTTCTCGCCCGACCCGTCCAGGCCCGAGTACACGATAGCGGAGGAGCTCCGGCGCGGGTACACCCTCAACGGGAAGGTGCTGCGCACCTCCAAGGTGTGCGTGGTGACCCGCCCGGCCCCCGATTCTGCGAGGGAGGGCGGGACTGAAGGTCCAAAGGATGACGGCAAGGAGGCATAGGATATGTCAAAGATAATAGGCATAGATCTTGGGACCAGCAACTCGGCCGCGGCGGTGATGATGGGCGGCAGGCCCGCCATAATCCCCAGCGCCGAGGGAACGAGCCTGGGCGGGAAGGCGTTCCCGTCGTACGTGGCGTTCACGAAGGACGGCCAGCTCCTGGTGGGCGAGCCGGCCCGCCGGCAGGCGGTGACCAACACCGAGGGGACGGTCCAGGCCATAAAGCGCAAGATGGGCCAGGACTACAAGGCCAGGGTCCGGGGCAAGGAGTACACGCCCCAGCAGATATCGGCGTTCATCCTGCAGAAGATAAAGCGCGACGCCGAATCCTTCCTGGGGGAGAAGGTGGAGGAGGCCATAATCACCGTCCCGGCCTACTTCAACGACAACCAGCGGACCGCCACGAAGGACGCCGGCGAGATCGCCGGGCTCAAGGTCCGAAGGCTCATCAACGAGCCCACGGCCGCGGCGTTCGCCTACGGCCTGGACAAGGCCGACAAGGAGCAAAAGATTCTCGTCTTCGACCTGGGCGGAGGGACGCTCGACGTGACCATAATGGACTTCGGCCAGGGGACGTTCGAGGTGATGTCCACGAGCGGGGACACCCAGCTTGGGGGGACCGACATGGACAACGCCGTGACCGAGTTCTTGGCGTCCCAGTTCAAGAGGGAGCACGGGATAGACCTGCGCAAGGACAAGACCGCCGTCCAGCGCCTGAGGGAGGCCGGCGAGAAGGCCAAGATAGAGCTCTCCACCACGCTCGAGACCGAGATGAACCTGCCCTTCCTGTCGGCGACGCCCGAGGGACCCATCCACTTCACCTACACCTTCACCCGGGCCAAGCTCGAGGAGCTCGTGGGCCCGACCATCGACCGCTGCCGCGCCCCGATGGCCCAGGCGCTCTCGGACGCCAAGCTCAAGCCCCGGGACATCGACCGGGTGATAATGGTCGGGGGCCCGACGCGCATGCCCATGGTCCAGAGGTTCGTCGAGGACTACGTCGGCAAGAAGGTGGAGCGCGGCGTGGACCCCATGGAGTGCGTGGCGATGGGCGCGGCCATCCAGGGCGGCGTGCTCGGCGGGGAGGTCAAGGACATCGTCCTGCTCGACGTGACGCCCCTTTCATTGGGCGTCGAGACCCTCGGGGGCGTCTTCACGCGCATCATCGAGCGCAACACCACGATACCGACCGAGAAATCGCAAGTCTTCACGACCGCCGCGGACAACCAGCCCACGGTCGAGATCCACGTGCTCCAGGGCGAGCGCCCGATGGCGGGCGACAACACCTCGCTGGGCATGTTCCACCTGATAGGGATTCCGCCGGCGCCGCGTGGCATCCCCCAGATCAAGGTGACCTTCAAGATAGACGCCAACGGCATCATGAACGTCTCGGCGAGGGACCTGGGCACCGGCAACGAGCAGGCCATAACCATAACGGCCTCGACCAAGCTTACCAAGGACCAGATAGACAAGATGGTGAAGGAGGCCGAAAGATTCTCCGACGAGGACAAGAGGAAGAAGGAGAAGGTGGAGGCCAAAAACCAGGGCGAGACCCTCGTGTACTCCACGGAGAAGCTTCTCAAGGACATGGGCGACAAGGTCTCCAAGGACGAGAAGGAGAAGGTCCAGTCCGCCATAGAGAAGCTCAAGGACGCGCTCAAGGGCGACGACGCCGACCGCGTAAAGGCCGCCTCGGAGGAGGTCACGACCTCGCTCCACGGCATCACCACGCGCATGTACCAGCAGGTCGGCGCCCAGGCGGCCGAGGAGCAGAGGCGCCAGGCGGGCACCGGCCCGCAGGGCCCGCCGCCGGCCGACGAGGAAGGCGGCGAAGGGGGCAGCCGGAAGAAGAAGCGCCCCGACGACGGCAAGACCGTGGACGCCGAGTACAAGATCATAGACGATTGATGAAAAGGGCGGGGCAGGAAGGCAGCAAGGCAGAAAGGCAGAAGGGGGGCAGGAAGGCAGCAAGGCAGAAAGGCAGGACTGGATGACGGTAATCCCTTTCTGCCTTTCTGCCTTTCCGCCTTCCTCCCTTCCTGCCTTCCCCGCAGGGTTATATTAGCCCGTACTCAGATGCGGCCCCGTGCGCATAGCGATCCTCGACGGCTACTGCGACGAGCCCTCGCTTCTCGGGGTCCCGCCGTACATCTCGCCGTACCCGCGCCTTCTGGCCGGAGTGGCCGAGGAGCTGGGCCACGAATGGGTCTACCTCACCGCCGACGAGGCCCGGACGGGTGGAATCGTGCCCGGCCAGCCGACCCTTCCGGCGCCCGGCGCCAAGGAACGGGCCCTCGAGAAGACGGCGTTCTACAAGAGGTGCGACCTGCTCGCCGTGACCGGCGGGGCATCGGTGCCCGGCAAATACCTGCGCGGGATGCCGCTCTCCGCAAACGAGATAGCCACCGCCGCCTCCGCCTTCCCGGGCGAGGTGCTCCTGGGCGGGCCGCTCGCGCGCTTCTCGCAGGGCATGGTGGAGCGCTTCGGCTCGCTGTTCGCGCACATCGCGAGGCTTGACGCCGAGGCCTCCCTTTTCGACCGTCTCAAGGGCGGGGGCTGGGCCGACCGCGAGAGGACGCCGGCCGAGGAGGACCGCTGGTCGTCGAAGGGAGCGCGTGTGGTGTCGGAACATCCCGACCATCCCCGGCCCCTCATGGTCGAGCTCTCCCTTTACCGGGGCTGCGTCCGCCACATGTCCGGCGGGTGCCTCTTCTGCACCGACATACTGTACGGGAGGCCCGTCTTCCGGGACCCGGCCGGGGTCATAGCGGAGGTGGCCGCCCTCTCGCGCCGGGGCGCCGTCAATTTCAGGCTGGGCGGGGCCTCCTGCCTGTTCACGTACCGGGCAAGGGGCGTCGGCCGGACCGAGACGCCGACGCCCGACCCCGACGTGATACGGGGCCTTCTGCGCGGCATCTGGAAGGCGGCGCCCTCGCACGAGGTGCTCCATACCGACAACGCCAACCCGGCGGTCATCGCGGAGCACCCCGATGAATCGCGCGAGATACTGGAGGCGG